>NZ_JBEZFZ010000001.1:0-125796 GCF_040649735.1 Nonomuraea sp. NPDC048892
TGCAGCTCGTCCTCCATGCGGAGCAGGCGCTGCGACTCCTCCTCGGTCAGCTTGAAGACCGGGATGCCGGTGGCGGTCGCCAGAACCTCGGCGATGAGCTCCTGGGTGACCTCGGCGACGACGTCCATGTCGCCGGCCTTCCACTCCTTCTCCCGCCGCTCGCGCTTGAGCTGCAGCTGCTTCTCCTGGTCGCGGAGGGCAGCGGCCTTCTCGAAGTCCTGCGCGTCGATCGCGGACTCCTTGTCGCGACGGACGTTGGCGATCTTCTCGTCGTATTCGCGCAGGTCCGGCGGAGCGGTCATCCGGCGGATGCGCATCCGGGAGCCGGCCTCGTCGATGAGGTCGATCGCCTTGTCGGGAAGGTAGCGGTCGCTGATGTAGCGGTCGGCCAGCTGCGCGGCGGCGACCAGCGCGTCGTCGGTGATGGACACGCGGTGGTGCGCCTCGTAGCGGTCGCGCAGACCCTTGAGGATCTCGATCGTGTGGCTGAGCGAAGGCTCGGCCACCTGGATCGGCTGGAACCGGCGCTCGAGCGCCGCGTCCTTCTCCAGGTATTTGCGGTATTCGTCGAGCGTGGTCGCACCGATCGTCTGCAGCTCGCCGCGGGCCAGCATCGGCTTGAGGATGCTGGCGGCGTCGATCGCGCCCTCGGCGGCACCCGCACCCACGAGCGTGTGCAGCTCGTCGATGAACAGGATGATGTCGCCGCGCGTGCGGATCTCCTTGAGCACCTTCTTCAGGCGCTCTTCGAAGTCACCGCGGTAACGCGAGCCGGCCACCAGAGCACCGAGGTCAAGCGTGTAGAGCTGCTTGTCCTTCAGCGTCTCGGGCACCTCGCCCCTGACGATCTTCTGCGACAGGCCTTCGACGACGGCGGTCTTGCCGACGCCGGGCTCGCCGATGAGAACGGGGTTGTTCTTGGTCCTCCTGGAGAGGACCTGCATGACCCGCTCGATCTCCTTCTCACGGCCGATGACCGGATCCAGCTTGCCCTCGCGGGCGGCCTGGGTCAGGTTGCGGCCGAACTGGTCGAGCACCAGGGAGGTCGACGGAGCGGACTCCTGCGGCCCGCCGGCCGCGGCCGGCTCCTTGCCCTGGTAACCGTGGAGCAACTGGATGACCTGCTGCCTGACACGGTTGAGATCAGCTCCAAGCTTGACCAGCACCTGAGCCGCCACACCCTCACCCTCACGGATGAGCCCGAGCAGGATGTGCTCGGTGCCGATGTAGTTGTGACCCAGCTGCAAAGCCTCACGGAGCGACAGCTCGAGGACCTTCTTGGCCCGCGGGGTGAACGGAATGTGCCCCGACGGAGCCGACTGGCCCTGGCCGATGATCTCCTCGACCTGCTGGCGCACACCCTCAAGGCTGATGCCGAGGCTCTCCAGAGCCTTGGCGGCTACGCCCTCACCTTCGTGGATCAAACCAAGAAGAATGTGCTCAGTGCCGATGTAGTTGTGGTTGAGCATCCTGGCCTCTTCTTGGGCCAAGACGACAACACGCCTCGCTCGGTCGGTGAACCTCTCGAACATCTCGTCGCTCCTCACAGAGCGGTCAGTCAGGCCGGTAAATCCGGTCCCGTCCTCCCGCATGCTAGCCCTGGCTCGGCGAACCGTGCCCACTGCCGCTGACACGCTCTATAGCAGACACGTTCCCCGAGAGCAGGGCGTTCACCCTCCATCCAACTACTGTTCGGGGGTGACGTGTTCCCGATACGCCGCAAGCGAACGATGTTTAGGACCCTTCGCGGAAGCGGCTCCATAACGCCGCACACGGTGTACGCGGACCCACACGGATCGGCCATCGGACGCTCGGTGCGAAGGCCGGCACGGGGACGCCCTTCACCCCTGCATCTCAGATGCCGCGTCCGTATCTGTTACGCCAAACATCCTATGTCGCGGCCCAATGCTTGGCCAAACGTGCGCGCTACGCCCTGAGCACAACGGGGCACGGAACGCACACCGCAACGACGGCGCGGAACGCACACCCTGTCGGCACGGTACTTATGCCGTATCCGACACCCGTATCCGACAGCCGCTGCCGACGCGCGCCGAGCGGCGCACTGAACGCACACCGGGCACCGCGCCGATGTACCACCGAGCGCCGCTTCCCACAGCACTCACCGTAATCGGATTTCCGCCATCCGGTCAGCCGGGTTACCGGAGTTCATCCCGCATCTTGAGACGGCACCCCCGCCGCCCTTGGCATTCGCCACCACTCGGCGCACTCTTCGGTTGTACGGCAAACGCAATCTCACGCACTCACAGAGTGACGACTTTGTGAGTGCTTGCCCCGAGAAGCGGCAATCTCTGAGGCGTGCTCATGCTTGTGGGTTATGCTCGCTCCGGCACATCGCTCGGCACCGGTTTTGCGCGCCTCAACCGTCCGGTCACAGGGCCGGGTTTTGCCCGGCTCACCCGCCCGTCACGGGATCAGGTTTTGCGTCGCCCGTCCGCCCCCGCGGCGCCGGGTTTTGCGCCGCTCGTACGCATCCGGCGCGGGCTCGGGTTTTGCGCGTGCCCCCGCATCGCGGCCCAGGCCGGGTATTCGCTCCCGCCCCGCATCGCGGTTCGTACGGGATTTCCTGGAAGCTCGGCCATCGGCACCGGACGGGTTTTGCGGAGCTCACCCATCCGTACGCGCCGGGTAATCCGTGACCCCACGCATCCGTTGGAGCGGGGTAATCCGTACCGGAACCGATCACCGCACGGCCGGTTTCCTCCGTACGGCGGCGGCCTGGATCATGCTTTTGCGCTACAGCGCGTGAAGATCGGCGCCCGGTTAACCGACGCCATGTTTTCCCTATGGCCCGTTCCATAGCCGCATTGGCGTGAGGTGAGGGCTTTGCGCCACCTCGGGCCGACCCGGTTTGCGCCACCACGGCCGGCCCGGAGACCGGCCTCTCACCCGGCGCATCCGCCGCGCCGAATGAGGCATGACGACGGCCCCGCACGGCTTTGCGCGCGGGGCCGTCGCATTACAGCGTCTCGCCCTGTGAAACGGCGTCAGGGCGGAGCCGGCAAGACGCATGCCCTAATCGCCCACATTTGGGCGCTCAGAAGATCATCGTCCGAGACGCTCCGGTTTCCGGAACGTCCAGGAAACGATCATGCGCTTATGGCGGTCGCCGGGGTCCAAGGCGAACATCATAAGCGCATGGTCGAGAGCCGGCCCCTTAGTGAGCAGCTTCGTACTTCTCCACGACCGTGGAGGCGATGCGGCCGCGCTCGCTGACCGGCAGGCCGTGGGCCTTGGCCCACTGCCGGATCTCCGAGCTCTTCTCGCGGCTCATCGCCCGGTTGCCGCCGCGGCCACGACGACGGGTGGAGACGGCGCCCGCCCTGCGCGCATGCTGCACGAAAGGCGTGAGAGCGTCCCGCAGCTTCTTCGCGTTAAGGTCGCTGAGGTCAATCTCATAGGTGGAGCCGTCAATAGCGAAGCTGACCGTCTCATTGGCCTCGCCCCCATCGAGGTCATCGATGAGAATCTCCTGGATCTGCTTGGCCATGTACGCAATCCTTTCGCGGAGCATTGTTTCATTCGCCTGCCCAAACATATACCCGGAAAGGCGTGGAGACAATTCAGCGCTACGGGGATTCGGCTGACTAGCCGATCAGTTCTGGCTCTCGGGCTGATCCTCGCGGTTTCGACGGCCCTGGACGGCCTCGGACCGGACCAACTTCACTACGCCAAAGATGAAGGCGCCACCCACCACCACCGGGGGGATGAGCGCTGACAATACGTCTGTTAGGGCTTCCATTCGTCCTCGCCTCCACGGCCAGCGGGGTTTCGGGGGCGCAAAAAGCGCTGGGAGCGTGACCGCAGAGAGCCCCGCTCCCTCAAGACACGCAGGCTACAACCACCCGCATCCGACCATAGCGGCACACAGCTGCCCTGCGTGTCACAGGGGCGCCGACACCCGGCAACCCAGACGCCCCATAGCCTAATGCCAGTCTCTCCAGGCTCCTTACCGGATCAAGCGAAAATTTTGCGAAAAGGCATCCGCCCAGGTACGCCCGGCTCAGCGAAGATCTTTTACCACGCGCGTTCCCGCCGCCCTGTCGTGCGGACCCCGCTCCAGCGGCTTGTCGATCAGGACGAGCAACCCTACGCCGAACAGCGACATTCCGGCCAGGAGATTGACCACCGGAATGCCCATCAGCATGAGCGGGGCGGGATAGATCAGTGCTCGTTTGAGCAGTGCACGGGCCTGAAGACCCTGCGGCGCCAGGCGAATCCGCATGATCGCCTTACCGAACGTCCTGCCGTGGCGGGAATGAGCCAGCCAGTCGTAGCCGGCATATGCCAGCCCCGCCACCGCCCATGCCAACACGCCGGGCAGTCGTCCGCCGAACACGTCGGCCATCCCGACAGTTCGGAAGAACCCCCATAGCCCGATGAACAGAATGTAATAGAAGACCCCGAAGACGAGTGCTTCAATCAGCCGGGCGCCGAGGCGTTCCCACCATTCAGCGGGTGGCGCGTCCGGGCGCGGCGCGGTCCCGGCCATAACTCCCACCTCGCGTCTCGGCGTAGGGACCTCATTGTGTACGGCCCCACGCCCAAAACATAGGGGCCGGCGCGAAGCCGGCCCCTGGTTTTGCGGAGAGAAGACCTACTTGATCTTCACCACCACGGTCTTCGCGAACTTGTCCGCGAAGGTCTGCTGCAACGGCTTGTCCCACAGCTGCGAGGCGCCGTTGAGCGCCACCACGGCCCAGCCGACCAGCCAGCCGACGAACGGGACCACGTTGAGGATCCAACCGCCCCACGTCACGCCGGCGCGCTTGAGCGCCATGTCGGTGGGCAGGCCACCGGGCGGCATCATCTGCCCGATCGGGACGACCTTGATGCCCATCACCATCTTGCCGACGGTCTGGCCCTTCGACTTCAGCAGGAAGAAGTCGTAGACCACCCACAGCGCCGTCACGATCACGCTCGTCAGGATCCCCACCACCGAGGAGGTGAGGAGGCCACTGCTCGCGCCCGTCTGGGAGGAGTAGCTGGCGACGAGGAAGAGGCCGAAGATCACGCCGATGACGATGTTGATGATGTAGAGGATGACGATGTCGATGATCCTCGCCACCAACCGCTGCCACCACTCCGCCAGCGGAGCCGGCGCGCCGGGCGGCTGGACGCCGACCGGCTGGCCGTAGGCCTGCCCGTAACCGGGCTGCTGGCCGTAGCCCCCCTGCCCGTACTGCTGCTGCTGCCCGTAACCCTGCTGCTGACCGTAGGCCTGCTGCTGGTCATAGCCCTGCTGGCCGTAACCGGGTTGCGACTGCTGCTGCTGCCCATAGCCCTGCTGGCCGTAAGCCTGCTGGTCGTAGCCCTGCTGGCCGTAGCCGGGCTGGGACTGCTGCTGCTGGCCGTAACCCTGCTGCTGACCGTAGTCCTGCTGGCCGTAGCCGGGTTGCGACTGCTGCTGCTGACCGTACTGGGGCTGCTGACCCGACTGAGGCTGCTGGCCGTAGCCCTGCTGCCCGTACTGAGCCTGCTGACCGTAGTCAGGCTGAGACTGCTGCTGCTGTCCATAGCCCTGCTGCTGACCGTAGTCCTGCTGGCCATAGCCCGGCTGCGACTGCTGCTGCTGACCGTACTGCGGCTGCTGACCCGACTGAGGCTGCTGGCCGTAGCCCTGCTGCCCGTACTGAGCCTGCTGACCGTAGTCAGGCTGAGACTGCTGCTGCTGACCGTAGTCCTGCTGGCCATAGCCCTGCTGGCCGTAGCCGGGCTGGGACTGCTGCTGCTGTCCGTAGCCCTGCTGCTGACCGTACTGGGGCTGCTGGCCGTATTGCTGCTGCTGGCCGTAGCCCTGCTGGCCGTAGCCGGGCTGGGACTGCTGCTGCTGTCCGTAGCCCTGCTGCTGGCCGTACTGGGGCTGCTGCCCATAGGCGTCGTCCGCCCGGTAGCCGACCACAGTGACGTCGGGGTCGGGCTCGCCGGGGTGGCGGCCCGAGTTCTGCTGCCCGTAAGGGGTGCCGGGGGCAGAGTTTTCTCCGGAGTCGTCCTGTGGATACGGCGGCTGTCCGGTGCTCACCGTGTCACCTCGCTTCGAGTGCGCATGTGGCACGTGTCAGGACACATGCCTGTGCTGCCCAACGTATCGACATAGGTATCAACAATCACCTTTCCATCTGGTCAAGGTCCGCGTCACCCGATGTCAGATGGAGCAGCATGCGGGTGTTGCCCAGGGTGTTCGGTTTGACGTGTTCCAGGTCGAGGAACTCCGCCACGCCCTCGTCGTAGGAGGCGAGAAGTTCGGCGTACACCTCGGGTGAGACGGGGGTGCCCTGTATCGGGCGGAACCCGAGTCTCGCGAAGAAATCGACCTCAAAAGTTAGACAGAATACACGCCGCAGACCCAGATCCGTCGCCTGCTGTATCAGCGCCGAGACGATCCGATGGCCGACGCCCATGCCCCGGCACTCGGGATCCACGGCCACGGTGCGGACCTCCGCGAGGTCCTCCCACAGCACGTGGAGCGCGCCGCAGCCGACTACCTGCCCGCCCCGCTCGGCCACCCAGAACTCCTGCACGTCTTCGTACAGGGTCACTGTGGCCTTCTCCAGGAGCCGCGGGCCCGCGCCCGCGTAGGTGTCCACTAGCCTCCTGACCGTGCGCACATCCGGCGTGCGGGCACGCCGGACCACCACCGCGGTCTCGGGCATCGTCAGTTCGGCCACCTGCTCCATGGCTCTCCAGAGTACAGATGTCATTACGGCTCGGCCCTAACTGCCATGTCCCGGCCCATCCTGTTACATGACCCGGTCATATGGGCGCGTCCCTGGCGCCGACCTCGCGGCTGCGGCGGAAGCAAGGGCAAAGGGGACATAAAGTCGCTTCTGTACGAGTGACCACGAGATCACCTTGTGACCCTTCGGTTGTGAAACCTCTACAGACTCGGCAGTTCTGGTTGAGCACGAACCCGGAGTGCATTAGTGTCCTGCGACGATGTCCCCCACGTGTCACAACGTGAGGGACACGCCCAATTCCCGTGAGGGAAGCCGGGGACCCGCCGGTGACGACCCCCATCGTCACCACTGGGGTGAATCCGAATCGTTCGGTAGGGCTGCTCCGGCCCGAACCCGTCAGCTAACCCGGTAGGCGTCCATGAGAGGAGCTCGTTGGTGAAGCGCACGCACGACGGTGGGGGGAAGACGGCGGGCAAGCACGCCCGCCCTCCGGAACGACCTCGGCGGCCACACCGCTTCGGTGTGGTGAGTCTCACGATCGCCGCGGTCCTCCTCGCGATCCCCGTCGCCTCGGCGTCCGCCGATCCCAAGCCCTCGCTCAAGGAGCTGGCCAAGCGGGTCGAGAAGATGCACACCGAGATCGAGACGCTGAGCGAGCAGTACAACGGCCAGCGGGAGAAGCTCAAGACCGCCAAGAAGGCCGCAGAGGCCGCGAAGAAGACCCTGGCCACCAGTGAGGCCGATCTCGCCGCCAAGCGGGCCAAGGCCGCCATGCTCGCCGAGAACGCCTACATCACGGGCGGCCTGGGCCGGGTGCTGGCGTTCACCACCTCCAAGGACCCCGACACCTTCCTCGACCGCGCCGCCACCACGTACGTGCTGGAGCAGCAGCAGGGCGAGGCGGTCAACCAGGTCACCAAGGCCAGGGCGGCCGCCGAGCGGGCCAGGGCCGGCGCCAAGGCGCGCATCGACGAGGTCGAGCAGCTCGTCAACGAGCTGGGCGGCAAGCGCGACAAGATCACCAAGCTGGTCACCAAGGTCGAGAGCAACCTGTTCAGCCGGGCGCTGGGCGAGGCCGGGCGGCCCGGCACCCGCGCGACCCGCGTCGACCTGCCGATCGTCGGCGCCGGCAAGGCCGCCCAGGCCGCGCGCTGGGCGCTCACACAGCAGCTCAAGCCGTACGTCTGGGGCGCCGAGGGGCCGAGCTCCTTCGACTGCTCCGGTCTGGTCATGGCCGCCTACCAGAGGGTGGGCATCTCACTGCCCCACTACACCGGCAGCCAGTGGACGGCGGGCCGGCACATCCCGCGCGAGCAGATGCGGCCGGGCGACCTGGTGTTCTTCTACAGCGACCTGCACCACGTCGGCATCTATCTCGGCGGCGGCATGATGGTGCACGCGCCGCGGACCGGTGACGTGGTGCGCATCGCCTCGATCGCCAACCGGCCGTTCGCCGGCGCCGTACGCATCGCCGACTGAGCCCCTGCCCACGGCTCGCCGGCGCTGTCGCCAGACGTGCCCGCCGCTAGATCAGCTGGCGGCGGGCCGCCCAGGCCACGGCCTCGATCGCCGTGGCCACGCCGATGCGGTCGCAGATGCCGCGCAATCGCCGACGTACGGTACGACCGCTGATGTCCAGACGTCTGCCCACCCGGTCAACCGTGACTCCCTTGGCCAGCTCCGACAGCAACGCAAGATCGGCATGACTCAGCTCGACGCCTTCAGTGAGCACATCCATCGGGAGCCCTCCCCCCCAACAGCTGAACTTGGGCCTCTCAAGTGGGCCGAAGTCGCTCCTCGCAGACGTTAAACGCATCCTGGAAAGGTCGTCAAGCATGACAATCCGAGCTCTTGACGAGCGCTATTGACATGATCCGATATATATGACGCACTCGCGATATGTCGCTAATGATCGTCGGGCGATACGCGAAGTCATCGAGCCTTCCGCGCAGGCCGGATCCGCAATGACGAACGCGGTGGACGTGCTGGGTTTTGATCCATTCGACGGCGAATTTCTGCGTGATCCTTATCCCCGTCATCGCGATCTTCGCGCCTGGACCGCTTTGTTCCGCACGCGCGTCTGATCACTCGCAGCCACCACGCACGTCCTCCGCACCCTGCCGCTCCGCGATCCGCGCTGCGGTCGCGGCACCGCGCCCATGGCCGGCACAGGCCCAGGTCAGCAGGCCGGGCCGCTCGTACGGACGGACCCGCAGGAGCGCACCTGGCCGCGCGCCCTGGTGATCAGGGCGTCACTTTCCGCAGGTGCCGGCGTCCGAGCCCGCGCCTGGAGGTGATCACCGGCGACCTGCTCGCCGCTCCGCCCGGCGAGCCCGCTCTCGGGTCCGCTCCGGCGTGGTCACTTCCGGACACGACGATCAGCGAACCGCTCGGAGCGCCTGCGGAGGATCACGAACGGAGCCGCGGCCGTAGTGAGATCCTGGCGCGCGCCTTGACCCGATGCTTACAGCGGCGCTCGGGCCGGGAACCGGGCGGGCCGGAAGGGAGTTTCACGACTACGCCGTGACGAGAGTGCGGGAGCTGAGAGCCCGAGTCGGCCTCATCGCCGACGGCTGAGGCCAGGCGCACCCCGGCGCACCGGGGCGGGACCGGTGCGCACCCGGGCGGGGCCGGTTCGATCCCGGGCAAGGCCCGGCGCGGCCCGACGGGGCCGCGCCGGGTGACCGTGACTCAGTGGGTGGGCTTGACCAGCGGGAACAGGATCGTCTCGCGAATGTTCCTGCCGGTGAACGCCATGATCATCCGGTCGATGCCGGCGCCCATGCCCCCTGTGGGCGGCATGGCGTATTCGAGCGCCTGCAAGAAGTCCTCGTCGACCTGCATGGCCTCGGGGTCGCCCCCGGCCGCCAGCAGCGACTGCTCCACCAGCCGGCGCCGCTGCTCGATCGGGTCGTTGAGCTCGGAGTAGGCGGTGCCCAGCTCGGTGCCGAAGCCGATCAGGTCCCACTTCTCGGTCAGCAGCGGGTCGTCGCGGTGGTTGCGGGCCAGCGGGGACGTCTCCAGCGGATAGTCCATCACGAACGTGGGCTGGACCAGCGTGTGCTCGACCAGCGCCTCGAACAGCTCCTGCACGATCTTGCCCGAGCCCCACTTCGGGTCCCAGTGGATCTCGCGCCGGTCGGCCAGCTTGCGCAGCTCCTCCAGGGTGGTGGAGGTGGTGATCTCCTCGCCCACGGCCTGCGACACCGCGCCGTAGAGGGTGATGCGCGGCCACTCGGGCAGGCCGAGGTCGATCTCCTTGCCGTCGTGGACGACCACCGTGGTGTCCAGGGCGGCCACCACGGCCTTCTGGTACATCCGCTGGGTGAGGTCGGCCATGTCGTTGTAGTCGAGGTAGGTGCCGTACGCCTCGATCATGGTGAACTCGGGGTTGTGCGTCGAGTCGGCGCCTTCGTTGCGGAAGTTGCGGTTGATCTCGAAGACCTTCTCGATGCCGCCCACCACGAGCCGCTTGAGGTAGAGCTCGATCGCGATGCGAAGGTAGAGCTCCATGTCGTAGGCGTTGATGTGGGTCTTGAACGGCCGGGCCGTCGCGCCGCCGTGGATCGGCTGCAGCATCGGCGTCTCGACCTCTAGATAGCCCTCTTCGTGCCAGAAGTCGCGCACCGCGCGCACCGTGGCGCTGCGTACCCGCGCCATCGTCCTGGCCTCGTCGTTGACGATGAGGTCGACGTAGCGCTGACGCACCCGCGCCTCGGGGTCGGTGAGGCCGACGTGCTTCTCCGGCAGCGGGCGCAGGCACTTGGAGGTGATCTGCCAGCTCTCGGCCAGGATCGACAGCTCGCCCCTGCGCGAGGTGATGACCTCGCCGCTGACGCCCACGTGGTCGCCCAGGTCGACGTCACGCTTCCAGGCGGCCAGGGACTCCTCGCCGACCTTGTCGAGCGAGATCATCACCTGGAGGTCGGCGCCGCCGTCGCGAAGCGTGGCGAAACAGAGCTTGCCGCCCACACGGTTGAGCATGACGCGCCCCGCGACGGCGACCCGGTCGCCGGTCGCGGTGTCGGGCTCAAGGCCCTCGTATTTCTCCCTGACCTCGGCGTTGGTCGCCGTACGTGGGAAGTTCACCGGGTAAGGATCGACGCCCTCGCTGCGAAGGCGGTCGAGCTTCTCCCTCCGGATGCGCATCTGCTCGGGAAGTTCGTCGCTCACAACATCAAAGGGTAGGGGATATGGCGAACTGCAAGGGCTCGTCGGTCTGCTGCAGACTTTCTGCAAGGCCCCGCGCCTATCAATGTCTCACGAGCTCGAAGGGGGGTGCCGGCAAAGAGCCGGCCCGAGGGGAGCTCAAGGAGACGAGATGTTCAAGAAGATCGCGACCGGCCTCGCCGCCGTCGCCGCGACCAGCGCTCTGGCCCTGGCGCTTCCCGCCGCCGCCTACGCGAGCACGCCCGACGACCACTCCGAGTACTGGGGCCCCGTCTACGCCAAGCACTTCAAGGCCAAGGCGCAGGGCTGGGTGGGCGTCGACTGGGACCACGACGGCGAGTCCAACGAGGTCACGGTCAGAGGCCGGCTTTGGGACCTGGACAACCGCACCTACCGCGCCGGCGGCAAGTGCGCGTTCGTGAAGTTCGAGGCCAGCGACTTCGACCACGACTGGTCGCCGGTCTACTACAAGAAGTACTGCGGCTACCCGGGCTCGAAGTGGTTCCAGTTCCAGGAGCACGACGTCTTCAGCCTGCGGGCGAAGGTCTGCCAGATCGGCCCCCACAGCAACTTCCCCGTCAAGTGCGGCCACTGGCAGTACATCTACACCGCCGAGAGCGAGTGACGGGTGAAAGCGCGAGCGGCCCCCCACCCGAGCGGGGGGCCGCTCGTCGTGTGCCGGAGCTCAGGCGGTGTTGCGATGGTAGACGAGCCGCAGCCCGATGAGGGTCAGCCACGGCTCGTGCACGTCGATCGAACGTGACTCGCCCACGACCAGCGCCGCGTGCCCGCCGGTGGCGACGACCGTCACCTCGTCGGGGTCGTCGGCCAGTTCGGCCGTCATGCGCTCGACGATGCCGTCCACTTGGCCGGCGAAGCCGTAGATGATCCCGGCCTGCAGCGCCTCGACCGTGTTCTTGGCGATCACCGAGCGCGGCCTGACCAGCTCGACCTTGTGCAGTTGGGCTCCGGCGGCGGCCAGGGCGTCCACCGAGATCTCGATGCCGGGGGCGGTGACCGCGCCGACGTATTCGCCCTTGGCGGAGACGGCGTCGAACGAGGTCGCGGTGCCGAAGTCGACGATGACGCAGGGGCCGCCGTACTGGTCGATGGCGGCCAGCGCGTTCACGATGCGGTCGCTGCCGACCTCTTTGGGGTTGTCCATCCGTACGGGCACCCCGGTGCGGATGCCCGGCTCCACGATCACGGCGGTCACGTCGCCGTAGTAACGGCGGCACATCTCACGCATCTCGTTGAGCACGCTCGGCACCGTGGAGCAGATGGCGATGCCGTCGATGTCGGCCCCCTTGAGCAGCGGCGACTGGCTCAGCAGCCCCTGGAGGACGACGGCGATCTCGTCGGCGGTACGGCGGGCGTCGGTGGCCAGCCTCCAGTGCTCGATGACGTCCTCGCCCTCGAACAACCCCAGCACCGTGTGCGTGTTGCCGACGTCGATCGTGAGCAGCATTCATTACCCCCGCAGATCCAGAGCGATGTCAAGGGCCGGCGCTGAGTGCGTCAGGGCTCCCACCGCAAGGTAGTCAACGCCAGTTTCCGCCACATCACGGGCCGATTCCAAGGTCAATCCCCCGCTCGCCTCAAGAGCAACCCTATTTTTCGCCCGATTTTTCACGATATGTACGGCACGCGCGGTGTCCTCGACCGTGAAGTTGTCCAGCAGGATCAGCTCAGCCCCTTCGTCGAGCACGGGGTCGAGCTGGTCGAGCCGGTCGATCTCCACCTCGATCGGCAGGTCGGGGTAGCGCTCCCTGACCGCCCTGAACGCCTCGGCCACCCCGCCCGCGGCCACGACGTGGTTGTCCTTGATCAGAGCGGCGTCCGACAGCGACATCCGGTGGTTCACGCCGCCGCCGCTGCGTACCGCGTACTTCTCCAATGCCCGCAGGCCGGGCAGGGTCTTGCGGCTGTCGCGCACCCGCGCGCCCGTGCCGCCGACGGCCTCGGCCCAGCGCGCGGTCAGCGTGGCCACTCCCGACAGGTGGGTGAGCAGGTTGAGCGCGGTGCGCTCGGCCGTCAGCAGGGCGCGTACGGGGCCCTCGACGGTCATCAGCACGTCCCCGGCCCGCACCCGCTCGCCGTCCTTGGCACCGCGCTCGGCGCGGGCGGCCCCGAGCCGGACGAACACCGCCTCGGCCACCGCCAGCCCGGCCACCACACCGTCCCTGCGGGCCACCACGTCGGCCACCGCGCGCTGCCCCTCGGGGATCGTGGCCAGGCTCGTCACATCGCCCGCGTCCTGCAGATCCTCGGTCAGCGCGCGGTCGATCAGCGCGTCCACCTCGGCCGGGTCCAGCCCGGCCGCCGTGAGCTCCTGCGCCAGGCGCGGCGTCATCGCGTCCCCATGCGGCGTGTACGTCATGCGGAGGCCCTCCTTCGTCAGGGTCACGTCGAGGTGGCCCAGCCATTCGTCGTCGTCGCGGGTGTCGTGGTCCTCGCGCCAGTGTGAGCCGCGCGTCTCCAGCCTGGCGGCCGCCGCGCCCGTGAGCACGGTGGCGACGGTGAGCAGGTTCGTGGCCTCCCACGCCTCGGTGCAGGCGGCCACCTCGACCGGGGTCCAGCGGGCGTCCCGCAGCGCACTGGCGGTGGCGACCAGCGACTCGCGGCTGCGCAGCACGCTCGCGCCGGTGCTCATGTGGGCCTGGATCCTCGCCCTGACCCGCGGGTCCACCAGCCCTTCCGCGGCCGTGCCCGGCACCGGCTCCCCCGGCGCGGGCCGCCGCGCGTGCACGTCGGCGGCGATGCGCTCGGCGAACACGAGCCCTTCGAGCAGGGAGTTGGAGGCCAGCCGGTTGGCGCCGTGCACGCCGGTGCAGGCGACCTCGCCGCAGGCGTAGAGACCCTCGATGGAGGTACGGCCGTGCAGGTCCGTACGCACGCCGCCGCTGGCGTAGTGGGCGGCCGGCGAGACCGGGATCGGCTGCGTGACCGGGTCGATGCCGTGCTCGCGGCAGACCGCGTAGATCGTGGGGAAGCGCGACTCCCACTTCTCCCTGCCGAAGTGGCGGCCGTCGAGGAAGACGTGGTCGCGGCCGTTGGCCCGCATCGTGCGCATGATGGCCTTGGCCACCACGTCGCGCGGCGCGAGGTCGCCCAGCTCGTGCGCGCCCTCCATGAACCGGCGGCCTTCGTGGTCGATGAGGAAGGCGCCCTCGCCCCTGACAGCCTCGGAGATCAGCGGCTGCTGCCCGGTCGAGCCCTCGCCGAGCCACAGCACGGTCGGGTGGAACTGGACGAACTCCAGGTCGCGCACCACCGCTCCGGCCCGCAGCGCGAGGGCCACGCCGTCGCCGGTGGAGACGACCGGGTTGGTGGTGGCGGCGTAGACCTGGCCCATGCCGCCGGTCGCCAGCACCACCGCCCTGGCGTGCACCGCGCCCACGCCGTCGCGCGCGCCCTCGCCCATGACGTGCAGCGTCACGCCCCTGGCCCGGCCCTTCGCGTCTTTCAGCAGGTCGAGCACCAGCGCGTGCTCGATCACCTCGATCGAGCCGGCCCGCACCGCCTCGACCAGCGCCCGCTGGACCTCGGCGCCGGTGGCGTCGCCACCCGCGTGCACGATCCGGCGGCGCCGGTGCCCGCCTTCCCTGGTGAGCTGGAGCTCCCCGTCGACCGTCCGGTCGAAGCGGGCGCCCCGTGCCATCAGCCGGCGCAGCGCGTCGGGGCCCTCGGTCACCAGCGTGCGCACCGCCCGTACGTCACAGAGCCCGACCCCCGCCAGCAACGTGTCACTCAGGTGCTCGTCGGGGGTGTCCTCCGGGTCGAGCACGGCCGCGATGCCGCCCTGGGCCCACCGAGTCGAGCCGGACGACAGCACGTCCTTGGTGACGACCAGTACCTTGGCCGCCGGCTCCAGCTCCGCGTAACGCAGGGCCACGGTCAGGCCGGCGATGCCGGAGCCCACCACGACCACGTCGGCCGTGGCGATCCAGCCGGGCTCGGGGGCGGTCAGACGCAGGGGAATCGCCGGTGCACTCATCGGGGGTCTCCTCACTGAGGCGATTTCGTCACTATGACGATAACGCCAGGCGCGGCGTGCCCATGCCCCGGGGGTCCTCAGGCGGGGTTGAGGGTGAGGGTGACGTTGTCGATGAGCCGCGTGGTGCCGACCCTGGCCGCCACCGCGAGCACGGCCAGGCCCTCGTACGACTCGCTCACTTCGGCGAACGTGGCCGGATCCACCAGCGCCAGATAGTCCACCTCAAGCCCGGGTCCCGCCTCGTCGAGCACGGCCATCGCCGTACGCCTGATCTCGGACGGGGTGAGCCGGGCCGCCCCCGCCCGCAGGGCCTGCGAGAGCGCCAGGGCCAGCCGCCGGTCATCCTCCGACAGGAAGCGGTTGCGGCTGGACAGGGCCAGGCCGTCGGGCTCGCGTACGGTCGGCGACCCCAGGATCTCGATCGGCAGGTCGAAGTCGGCGACCATGCGGCGGATGAGGGCCAGTTGCTGGGCGTCCTTCTGCCCGAAGACGGCCAGATCGGGCTGGACCAGGTTGAACAGCTTGAGCACCACCGTGAGCATGCCGTCGAAGTGGCCGGGCCTGGCGGCGCCCTCGACGATGCGGCCCATCTCGCCGGAGGAGACGGAGATCTGGCGGTCGGGGGCGTACATGTCCTCGACGGCCGGGTGGAACACGACATCCACGCCTTCGGCGCGGCACACATCGAGATCGGCGTCGAATGTACGGGGATAGCGTGAAAAATCCTCGTTTGGAGAAAATTGAAGAGGATTGACGAAGATACTGACCACGACCTGATCGGCGCGCACCCGGGCCTGCCTGATCAGCGACCGGTGGCCCTCGTGCAGCGCCCCCATGGTCGGGACCAGCGCCACCGTGCCGGCACGGCGCGCCTTGACCAGGTCTTCCCGGTTGCCGGCGACGATCAGCTCCATAAGTGCCCTCCAAGCGCGACGGTCAGGTCCATATATTGCCCCCTAGCGCGTCGAGCAGCCGCTCCGCCTCCTCGGGTTTGAGCAACCCCGCGGCCAGCGCCCGGTCCGCCGTGAGCCTGGCCAGCGCGATGTAGGCGTCGGCCGCCTCCGGGGCGGCCAGGATCAGCGCGTCGACATGCTTGCGCACCGTGCCGGCGTCACCCCGCACGACGGGGCCGGTCAGGCCGGCGATGCCCAGCCGCAGCACGTTGTCGAGCGCCGCGCCGAGCAGCGGGCCCAGCATCCGGCCCGGATGCTCGACGCCGATGCCGCGCAGCAGGTCGGAGGACTCCGCGATGAGCGTGACCATGTGGTTGGCGGCTCCGGCCAGGGCCGCGTGGTAGAGCGGGCGGTCGGCGTCGGCGATCCACACCGGCTCGCCACCCATCTCGATCACCAGCGCCTCGGCCACCGGCCGCAGCACGTCGGGCGCGGTGACGCCGTACGAGATGCCGGTGAGCTTGTTGAGGTCGTCGTCCCTGCCGGTGAAGGTCATCACGGGGTGCAGGGCGAGCGGCAGCGCGCCCGCCTCGGCCGCTGGGTCGAGCACCGACAGCCCGTACGCCCCGCTGGTGTGCACCAGCATCTTGCCCTGGAGGTCGGCGCCCGTGCTGGCCAGCCCGCTGACCAGGCCGGGCAGCGGGTCGTCCGGCACGGTGAGCAGGATGAGCTGGGCCGCGGCCACCACCTCGTCCGGCCTGGACGGCGTGAGGCCGAGCCGCTCGGCCGCCCACCGCTGGGAGGTGTCGGACACTCCGCTGGCGGCCACCACGCGGTGACCCGCCTGCGCCAGCGCGGCACCGAGAGCCGAGCCGACCTTGCCCGCCCCCAGCACGCCGACAGTCAGCCGGGCCGGGCGATCCCCAGCGTCCATGACGTCTCACCCCTGTCGTAATGGCACCGCCGACCAGCGTAACGGCCTTGCGAGAGTGCCAGCGTGACGAGTGCTTTGCCGCGCGTTGAGTTAACGACAAAAGCGACAAGGGCATACAAAGAGCGCACCCCCTGTCGGAAGAGATGAGGAGAGGGGTCACCGTATGAAAACGGGCGCCATGTCCCTTGCCGGAACCTGACGCCCGCACATTGCGACCCCTTGGAGGTGCGCCGGCTGGTCATCCGCCGACTGACCAGTTGGGGACACGAACCCGGGCCGGCCTGCGCCGGCCCGGGTTCGCCGCTGTCAGTGGTGGCTCGGCGCGTACGCGTTGGCCCCGCCCTTGCAGCCCGCCACCGCGAGGCCGATGACCGCGATGGCGTTGCCACAGATGTTGATCGGGGCGGTGATCGGCAGGTGCACCTGGTTGCCGGAGAGCACACCGCCGGCGCCGTTGGTGATGTCGGCGTGGGCCGGAGCGGCCATCGACAGCATGGCGGCGGCACCGGCGACGACCAGGACCTTCTTCAGCATGAGGGCTCCTCTCAGTTTCGCGGCTCCGCGCCGCGCGTGCTCGGGAAGCGATCCGCTCCGCCGGTAGGGGATGGCGCAACGCGATCACTCGATGACAATGGGTAAACGCTATCGCAAGTCGGAGACATTGAGTAGTCATATGATGACAGTGCGTACCCATCGCGAGTCATGAGATAGTCCAGAACATGTGGCTCACCTGGCGCGCCGCCACCGAGCGCGCGCTGTACGGCGAGGAGGGTTTCTACCTCCGCGAACGCCCGTCAGGCCACTTCCGCACCTCGGTCAGCGCCTCGGCCGCCTTCGCAGGAGCCGTGCTGGCGCTGCTCGCGGAAGTGGACGCCGAGCTGGGCAAACCCGACGTGCTCGACCTGGTCGACATCGGCGCGGGCGAGGGTGTGCTGGTCACCCAGGTCCTGGAGTGGGCGCCGCCCGCGTTGCGCGATCGGCTGCGGATCACGGCCGTCGACCTGTCACCCAGGCCGCCCGGCCTGTCCGGGCGCGTCAGCTGGTCCGGCGAGGTGCCCGACGGCATCGTGGGCCTGGTCATCGCCAACGAGTGGCTGGACAACGTGCCGCTCGACGTGGCCGAGCAGACCGCCGAAGGGCCGCGCCTCATCCTGGTCGACGTGCGCACGGGCGAGGAGCGGCTCGGTGGGCCGCTGCGGCCGGCCGACCGGGCCTGGCTGGAGCGGTGGTGGCCGCTGACCCGCGTGGGCTCGCGGGCCGAGATCGGCCTCCCCCGCGACGAGGCCTGGGCCTCGGTCCTGGTACGTCTCCGCAGAGGCCGGGCGATAGCCATCGATTATGCACACCCTGTGGACAACCGGCCGTTGTGCGGCACGCTGACCGGGTACCGCGACGGCGCGGTCGTCACCCCCGTACCCGACGGGACCTGCGACATCACCGCACATGTCGCCCTCGACGCGTGCGCGGCGGCCGGGATCAGGGCCGGTGCGATATCCACAACCTTGTCCACACAACGCGCGGCGCTGCGCGAGCTGGGGGTCACCGGCGCGCGTCCGCCGCTCGACCTGGCCCGCGCCGATCCGCGCGGCTATCTCAAGGCACTGGCGCGGGCCTCGGAGGAGGGCGAGCTGATCGACCCGTCGGGGCTCGGCGGCTTCGGCTGGCTCAGCCAGAAGCGGTGAACGCCGGCACGGCCGGGTGCCGGCCCTGCCCGTCGGCCCGCTCAGGCGGGAAGCGGCGGGCGGGCGGCTCAGGCGGTGGCGGCGGGCTCAGGCGGTGGCGGTCAGGTCGAGGCTTTGCAGGCCGCGGATGATGTAGCCGGGCTTCCAAACCGGCTCCTCGCGCAGCTCCAGCGTGGCCGCCCGGTCCAGCAGCGCGCCGAACGACTCCGCCAGCTCGATCCTGGCCAGCGGCGCGCCCAGGCAGAAGTGGATGCCCGCCCCGAACGAGATGTGCGGATTGTCGGCACGGCCCACGTCGAGCCGGTCCGGGTCCTCGAACACGTCCTGGTCCCGGTTCGCCGAGCCGAACAGCAGCGCCACCTCCGAGCCGCGCGGGATCCGTACGCCGTGCACCTCGATGTCCTCCAGCACCCAGCGCTCGAACATCTGCAACGGCGTGTCCCAGCGCATCAGCTCCTCGACTGCGGTGGGCAGCAGAGACCGGTCCGCGCGCAGCCTGGCCAGCTCGCCGGGGTTCCTGAACAGCGACCACCAGCCGTTGCCCGTCACGTTCACGGTGGCCTCGTGGCCGGCGTTGAGCAGCAGGACGCAGGTGCCGACCAGCTCGTCCTCGGTCAGCTCGTCGATCTGGGTGAGCGCCGAGATCAGGTCCTCGCCCGGCGCGCGGCGGCGTTCGGCGGCCAGGGCCTTGAGGTAGCCGGCGAACTCGGACGCCGCGCGCACCGCGGTGTGCTGGGCCTCGGGGGCGGGGTTGAGCTCGTACATGCCGCAGATGTCGGCCGACCAGGGGCGCAGCAGGTGGCGGTCCTGGCCGGGGATGCCGAGCATCTCCGCGATGACGGTCACCGGGAGCGGCTCGGCCACCTCGGCGATCAGGTCACCGCCGCCCTTGTCCACGTACGCCGCCACCAGATCCCCCGCGATGGCGCGGACGCGGGGGCGCAGCGACTCGACCATGCGCGGCGTGAACGCCCTGGAGACCAGCCGGCGCAGCCTCGTGTGCACCGGCGGCTCCACGTCGAGCATGCCCGCCCTGATCACGCGCCAGAACGGCTCCTGGAACTCCGGCTCCGCCGGCCGGCCGAACTCCTCGTGGGTGGCCACGTGCAGGTAGGAGCGGCCCAGCCGGCGGTCTCTGAGCAGCGCGTTGACGTCGGCGTGCCGCGCGATGAGCCACTGGCCCGTCGGCTCGTAGTAGCTGACGGGCGCCTCGCGCCTCAACTCGTCGTACACGCGGTACGGGTACGCCACGAAATCAGGATTCCAAGGATCAAAGCCCACTATTTCATCTTAGGAGGGGGTTTCTCCTTCCTGGACGGCCTGCTGCCTCCTGGCGTGCCTGCTGCGTACCCGGATGTTGAGCAGCTCCACGACGACCGAGAACGCCATCGCGAAGTAGATGTAGCCCTTCGGGATGTGCTGGTCGAGGCCCTCGGCCACGAGCACCACCCCGATCAGCACCAGGAACGACAGCGCCAGCATCTTGATGGTCGGATGCGCGTCCACGAACCGGCTGATCGGCCCGGAGGCGAACAGCATCACCACCACGGCCACCACGACCGCAGCGATCATCACGCCCAGCTCGTCCACCATGCCGACGGCGGTGATCACGGAGTCCAGCGAGAACACCACGTCCAGCACCATGATCTGCACGATCACCGACGTGAAGGAGACGGCGGCGGCCTGCTTGCCGTCCTTGCCGGCCGGCGCCTCCATGCTGTGGTGGATCTCGGTGACGCTCTTGCCCAGCAGGAACAGCCCGCCGAGCAGCAGGATCAGGTCACGTCCCGAAATCTCCTGACCGAGCACCGTGAACAGCGGCTGCGTAAGCTGCACCACCCAGGACAGGCCGAACAGCAGGAGCAGCCGGCTGATCAGAGCCGCCGCCAGACCGAGCACGCGGGCCCTGTCGCGCTGCTCGGCGGGCAGCTTCCCGGCGAGGATGGAGATGAAAATGATGTTGTCGATCCCCAGAACGATCTCCAGGGCGACCAGGGTGAAGAAGCCGATCCAGATGTTCGGGTCGGCCACCCAGTCCAGCATCGGGTACCTCCATGACTCGGGGGTTGATGGGGGTTTCCCGGTAGCAACGAGCCGAGTCGGGCATTAGTTCGCGGGGTTGCGATTCATGCCGGGGTGTCGGTTATAGTTCCCCTCGTAGGTCATGAGTGCCAGCGACAAGCCCCGGCTAGCTGGCCGGCAACCCTCGCGTCCGCGGCGGGGTGCCCCGGGTGAAGACCTGGTCCGTCACGAGGTGTGGCGGGCAAGCGCGGGCTCCGTGGCTGCTTCCAGGGGTCCGATGGCCCTTCAGGAGGTACCCCTGTGTCCACTCTGACGATCTTCAACTCCGCCCGTACGCCCGAGGCCGCCCCCGCATCCGCGACGAGCCGGCCCATTCCCGCCGTGCTGGGAGCCGACCTGGAGGTGCCGGTCAAGGGCGGCAGACTGGTGGGGTACGCCAACCTGGACTACGCGGCCAGCGCGCCCTGTCTTGAGCCGGTCAGCGCCGCCGTCACCGCCGCGCTTCCGGCCTACTCCAGCGTCCACCGCGGCGCCGGCTACGCCTCCCAGCTCACCACCGCCCGGTACGAGCAGGCCCGCCACACGGTCAGGGCCTTCGTCGGCGCCCGCCCGGACGACTCCGTGATCTTCACCCGCAACACCACCGACGCCACGAACCTGCTGGCCGGCTGCCTGCCCGAGGGCACCACCACGGTGGTCTTCGACACCGAGCACCACGCCTCCCTGCTGCCCTGGCGGCACGCCGTGCGGCTGGCGCCGCCCGCCTTCCCCGGCGAGGCCGTGCGCGCCGCCGACGAGGCGCTGGCCGCGATCGAGGGGCCCAAGCTGCTGGTCGTCACCGCTGCCTCCAACGTCACCGGCGAGCTGTGGCCGATCGCCGCGCTGGCGCACATCGCGCATCGGCACGGGGCCAGGATCCTGGTGGACGCGGCGCAGCTCGTACCGCATCGGCGGCTCAACCTGACCGCGCTCGACCTGGACTACGTGGCCTTCTCCGGGCACAAGCTGTACGCGCCCTTCGGGGCCGGCGCGCTCGTCGGGCGGAGGGACTGGCTGGCCGAGGGTGAGCCGTACCTCAAGGGCGGGGGCGCGGTGCGCTCGGTCGGGGAGAGCGTGGAGTGGCACGACGACCCCGAGCCCAGGCACGAGGCCGGCACGCCCAACGTGCTCGGCGCCATCGCCCTGGCCGCCGCCTGCGACGCGCTGACCGCGACCGGCTGGACCGCGCTGGTGCGGGAGGAGGAGCGGCTGATCGCGCGGCTGCGCTCGGGGCTGGCCTCGATCGAGGGCGTACGGGAGCTGTCCCTGTGGGGGGACGACCACCCGCGCGTGGGCATCGTGTCGTTCACAGTGGCCGGGTACACGGCGCGGGAGGTGGCCGAGGCGCTGTCCGGCGAGTACGGCATCGGGGTGCGCGACGGGAAGTTCTGCGCGCACCCGTTCGTCCGGCACCTGCTGGGCACGTCTGAGGGCGCCCCCGACGGCGCCCCCGACGGCGACTGCGCGGACGACACCGGCTCGGCGGTGCGAGCCTCGATCGGCATCGGGAGCACGCAGGAGCACGTGGACCGGCTGATCGAGGCCGTGCGCGACCTCGTCTCCCGCCGCTGAACCGACCTCGGCCCGCGCGCCCGGGAGCTCGGCCTGCGGCCCCGCACGCGCGCGCCGGAAGGTCGGTGGCTCGGCGGCTTGTCGTGCTGCGGAGGTCAGCGGTTCGGCGGCTTGTGGTGCTGCGGCGGCTCGTCGGAAACGAGCGCGTCGATCTCCCTCATGTCGTCGTCGTTGAACCTCCCGGAGCCGGTCGAGCCGGTCGAGCCGGTCGAGCGGGTCGTGTCAGGCGAGCGGGTCGTGTCGGGCGCGGCCGGCTGCCTGGGCACCTCCGGACGGTCGGCCGACACGTCCCGCTCGGCGGGCGTCATGGGCCCGCCGGTGCGACCGCCCTGAGCCGTACCCGTGGCGGTCCTGCCCGCCGCGGTACCCGCGGCCGTGCCCGCCGCCGTGCCCGCCGCCGTGCCCGCCGCCGTGCCCGCCGTCATGCCCGCGTCGTCCCTGCTCGGGGCGTGCGCGGCCAGTTCCTCCTCGGCCACCCGCCGCTCCCCGCGCCTGCGGAAGACCGAGGCGAAGATGGCGTCCAGCCCGATGCGCCCGCCGCCCAGCGCGAGGAACAGCAGGCACAGCGCGCCGAGCGCCCCCGGCAGCTCCCAGCCGTTGTTCGCCGACAGCACGCCGTGGCTCCCGTGCACGAACACGATCGCGCCGATCATGTTGATCAGCAGCAGCAACGCCACTGGACGCACCAGCAGCCCGAGGATCAGGAAGACACCGCCGACGGTCTCGACGACGGTCGAGAACCCGGCCGCCATCACCGGCATCGGGATGCCCATCTCCCGGAAACCCTCGGAGGCGGCGCTGAGCCCGCCCTGCCACTTCTGCCAGCCGTGCGCGAGGAAGATCACGCCGGTGACGACTCGTGCGATCAGAGCTGCGACATCAAAAAGAACCTTCTTCATGGTGTTTTCTCCCCCCGTTACCGGTATTCCTCCCCATGTCCGGCTTCGGGATGCGTTTCCGTACCATCTCTTGACCATCCCCCGCGCTGGATCACGTGCGGGTACGGTGGCAGCATGGCCGTATGACGGAACGAGTGGTCGGAATCGGCGCGGGCGCGAAAGAGCTCGCCACCGAGGACATGATCCTCAACATCGGCCCGCAGCACCCGTCGACCCACGGGGTGCTCAGGCTCCGGCTGACCCTCGACGGCGAGCGCATCGCCACCGCCGAGCCGATCATCGGCTACATGCACCGGGGCGCGGAGAAGCTGTTCGAGGTGCGCGACTACCGTCAGATCATCATGCTGGCCAACCGGCACGACTGGCTGTCCGGCTTCGCGAACGAGCTGGGCGTGGTGCTCGCCGCCGAACGCCTGCTGGGCATGGAGCCGCCGGTCAGGGCCGTGTGGGCGCGCACGCTGCTGGCCGAGCTCAACCGGGTGCTCAACCACCTGATGTTCCTCGGCTCCTATCCCCTGGAGCTGGGCGCGATGACGCCGCTGTTCTACTCCTTCGACGAACGCGAACGCATCCAGGCCGTCATGGAGGAGATCTCCGGCGGGCGCATGCACTACATGTTCAACCGGGTCGGCGGGCTCAAGGAGGACCTGCCCCTCGGCTGGCTCGACCGGGTGAGCCAGGCCGTCGCCGAGACCCGCCGGCGCGTACCCGACATCGAGCACCTCATCCTGCACAACGAGATCTTCATCGCGCGCACCAGAGGCGTGGGCGTGCTCACCCGCGAGCAGATCATGCAGTACGGCGTCAGCGGCCCCATCGCCCGCGCCTCGGGCGTCGACTTCGACCTGCGCCGCGACGAGCCGTACCTGGCCTACCCCGAGCTGCCGGTGAAGGTCGTCACCCGGAGCGCGGGCGACTGCCACGACCGCTTCGAGATACTGTTCGAGCAGCTCAAGGTCTCGCTGGACCTGGCCGACGCCTGCGTCGAACGGCTGCGCTCGCTGCCGCCAGGCCCGGTCAACCAGCGGCTGCCCAAGGTGCTCAAGGTGCCGGAGGGCCACACGTACGCGTGGACGGAGAACCCGCTCGGGATCAACGGCTACTACCTGGTGTCGAAGGGCGACAAGACGCCGTGGCGGCTCAAGCTGCGCTCGGCCTCCTACAGCAACATCCAGGTGCTGCGCGAGATGCTGCCCGGGCATCTCGTGGCCGACATGGTGGCCATCCTCGGCTCCATGTTCTTCGTGGTAGGTGACATCGACAAGTGACCTCCACCCCCGTCCCCGCCCCCAGCCCCTCCCCTTCAGCAGAGCGCGACAAGTACGTCGACTGGCTGCGCGCGCTGAGCCTGGTCGTCGTGGTCCTGTGGCACTGGGCCTTCACCATCCTGGAGTGGAAGCCGCACGGCCCCGAGCCCACCAGCCCGCTGGGCTTCACCTCCGGCCTGTGGATCCTCACCTGGCTGCTGCAGGTGCTGCCGCTGTTCTTCTACGTCGGCGGCCACGTGCACCTGCTGTCCTGGCGCCGGGCCAGGGCGCGCGGGGTCGGCATCGGCTCGTTCGTGGCGCGGCGGATCAAGGCGCTGGCCTTACCCGCGCTGGTTCTGTCCGGGGTGTGGATCGCCATCGGGGCGGCGGTGACGTACACGTTCCAGGTGGACTGGATGTGGCGGGTCGTGCTGCTGGTGCTCAGCCCGCTGTGGTTCCTCGGCGTCTACCTCGTGCTGATCGCGCTGCTGCCGCTCGCGCTCTGGCTGCACAAGCGCTACGACGTGCTCACCCTCATCTGGCTCGGCGGCGCGGCGCTGGTGGTGGACGTGCTGCGCTTCCGGTACGAGGTGGAGGGCGTCGCCTGGCTCAACATGATCATCATCTGGGGGCTGGCCCACCAGGCCGGGTTCTTCTACGACCGCGTCGTCGAGCTGCCCAGACGCTATGACGTGGCACTGCTGTGGACGGGGCTGTTCGCCCTGTTCGGGCTCGTCTACTCCGGCATCTATCCGGGCTCGATGGTCGGGGTGCCCGGCGACAAGTGGTCCAACATGGCGCCGCCCACGTTCGTCATCGTCGCGCTGCTGCTCTTCCAGATCGGGCTGGTCGAGGTGCTGCGCCCGGCCATGGAACGGGTGCTGGAACGGCCGGGCTGGCGGCGGCTCAACGAGTTCATCAACCGTTACGCGCTGCCGCTGTTCCTCTTCCACACCACCGGGATGGCCATCTCCCTGGGCCTGTCGTGGTGGCTGTTCGGCTCGCTGGGCGACCGGATCCCGCCGGACACGGTGTGGTGGCTGGAACGCCCGATCGCCGTCATCGGGCCGCTCATCTGCACGGCCCCGGTCATCTATCTCTTCGGCCGCCGTCGTGCCCCCCATCTGGCCCCCCGTCGGCCGCCCGGCGGGCCCGCGTCGGGCAAACGCGGGACAAGGGCGTCGGCGGGTCCATAAGCTCGGGACATGGCTGAGATCGCCTTCCGGGCCAACGCCGAAGACGAGCGGATCATCCGCACCGCCCTTCGCGAAGACGAACGGCCGAGTGACGTCCTGCGCCGCGCGCTGCGCCTGCTCCAGCGCGAGATGTGGCACGACCGCCTGGCCGCGGCGGCCCGCAAGGCCGTGGAGGGCCTGGGCGAGCACAACTAGAGCCCTAGTCGCGTCCGTTCTGCCGGTACTGGCCCTGTTCTTCCGGATCCTTGGGGATGCGGCAGGCGTGCTCCAGGTAGAGCGCGGCGCAGACCAGCACGACGCACGACACGAACGACCCGGCCGAGACGAAGAACTCGCCGCGCGGCGTCTCCCGGTCGAGCAGTTGCACGGTGTGCAGGGCGAATCCGGCGAAGATCCCGCCGAAGGCCGCCCCCGCGTACGCCGACGCCTTCGCCAGCGCCGCCAGCCGGGCCACGGCCAGCGGCTCGACCGGCTTGGTGCCGGGCTTCCTGGCGATCCTGGCCTTGGTCGCCCAGCCGCTGTAGCCCTCGCCGACGGCCAGCAGCAGGACCGTGGGGATCGCGGTCCAGGGCATGAGAGGCAGCTCGGAGTAGATAGGCCGGATCACCGCCCAGGTCAGCAGGGCGAGGACGGCGAAGATGCCGGCCAGGAGGCCGGGATGGGTGGGCTTCAATCGGGCCTCTGCAGCTTGAGGTCGTCGCGCAGGCGCACGCCCTGCTCCTCGACCGCCTCCAGCAACTCCGCCACCCGCCCGTGCCCCGGGACCACACCCTCGGGATCGGCCTTCGACCAGGGCACGAGCACGAACGCACGCTCGTGGGCCCGTGGATGCGGCAGCGTCAGGTCGGGGTCGTCGCTGACCTGGTCGCCCACGACGATCAGGTCGATGTCGAGGGTGCGCGGGCCCCAGCGCTCCTCGCGTACGCGGCCGAAGGCGTTCTCCACGCCCTGGGCCCGCTCCAGCAGGGTGCGCGGCGCGAGCGTCGTCTCGGCCACCACGATCGCGTTGAGGAAGGGCCGCTGCCCCTCCGGCCCTCCTACGGGGTCGGTCTCGTAGACGGGGGACGCCTTGACGAACTCCAGCCCCGGAGCGTCGAACAGCGTGTCCACGGCACCCTGCAACGTCTGGAACCGGTGCCCCAGGTTGCTGCCGAGAGAGAGCACGACCTTCATCCGCGGCTCCGCTCAATCGTCACGATCACGTCGTCGAACGGCAGCGGGATCGGCGCCGCCGGCTTGTGCACGCTCACCTCGACCTTACGCACCGGCTCGCCCGCCAGGCACACGTCCGCCAGGCGCTGCGCGAGCGTCTCGATCAGCTCGACCGGCTCGCCCTCCACCACCTCGACCAGCGCCTGCGCCAGCTCCCCGTAGTGGACGGTCTTGGTCAGGTCGTCGCCGGCCGCCGCCGGCGCGGTGTCGAGGAACAACGTCGCGTCCACCACGAACTCCTGCCCGAGCTCCCGCTCGGCGGCGAGCACGCCGTGTCTCCCCCTGGCCCGCAGGCCCTTGAGAGTGATGCGATCAGGGCTCAAGCTCGCCTTCCTCCTCCTCGTCGTCATCCCCCTGGAGCACCGGCGAGCCGTGGTGCATCCACAGCCGCCAGCCCTGCGGGGTGCGGAGGTAGACGTTGCTCGCCACCACCTTGCCCGCGGCGAAACTGGCCTCACCCTCCTCGCCCGCGGTCAGGATGTTCTCCACACAGGTCAGGACGGCCACGTCACCCAGCACGGTCGTGTTGACGTCGGTCAGCACGAACTGGATGTAGGTCGTGTTGGCCATGATCAGGGCCCACGACCGCAGCACCTCGGAGCGGCCCGTCAGCAGGGTCCAGCCCGGATGGACGCAGCTCACCTGGTCGTCGGTGGTGTCCTCGGCCCAGATCTCCGTCATCTTGTCCAGGTCCGCGCTCTCGATCGCGGTGTAGAACTCCTGGTTGACCGTCTCGATGGCGGCGGTGTCGACGCTCATGTGTTGGCTCCGGCTCTCTTCCATGCGGCTGCCACGCGCACGGCATCGGCATTGGGACCTACTTCGTGCACGCGTACGCACCACGCGCCGGCCTGCGCGGCCAGCGCGGTCACGGCCAGCGTGGCGTCGTCGCTGCGGCTGAACGGCCGGGGCGTGCCGTCGGCGTCGGCCAGCAGCCGCCCCAGGAAACGCTTGCGCGACGCCCCGATGAGCAACGGATAACCCAGCTCCGTCAGCTCGGGGATGCCCGCGAGCAACGCCCAGTTGTGCTCGGCGTTCTTGGCGAAGCCGAGGCCAGGATCGAGCACGATCTGCTCCTCCGTGACCCCCTCCGCCAGCACCAGGTCGACTCGCTTGCTCAGCTCCTCGCGCACCTCCGTGACCACGTCGGCGTAGACGGCGCGGGTGTCCATGTCATGGCTGTGGCCGCGCCAGTGCATCACGACGTAGGTGACGCCGGTCGCGGCCACCACGCGCGGCATCTCGGGATCGGCCAGGCCGCCGCTCACGTCGTTGACGAGCTGGGCGCCCGCCTCGACCGCGGCCTTGGCCACCTCGGCGCGCATCGTGTCGACGCTGACCGCCACGCCCTCCGAGCGCAGCGCCCTGATCACCGGGACGACCCTGGCCAGCTCCTCTTCGAGCGAGACCCTGGCCGCGCCTGGACGGGTGGACTCGCCGCCCACGTCGACGATGTCGGCGCCCTCGCGCACCAGCTCAAGGCCGTGCTGGATGGCGGCCGCCTCGTCGAACCACAGGCCGCCGTCGGAGAACGAATCGGGGGTCACATTGACCACGCCCATGACGAGGCACCGCTCCGCACCTCCCGGCACGCTGATGGGCACGCTAGTCATGGGCCAAGCCTAGGCGCTTCCCCACACTTGCTGACATCGTGGGTACCCCGTTCGTCCTCAGCGGCCCAGGATGAGCGCCATCGCCTCGGATCGGGTGCTGTCGCTGCTGCGGAAACTGCCGCGGACGGCGGAGGTGACGGTCTTCGCGCCCGGCTTGCGTACGCCGCGCATCGTCATGCACAGGTGCTCGGCCTCCACCACCACGATGACTCCGCGCGGCTCCAGCACGCGCATCAGAGCGTCGGCGATCTGGGACGTCATGCGCTCCTGCACCTGGGGGCGGCGGGCGTAGACGTCGACCAGGCGGGCCAGCTTCGACAGGCCCGTGACCTGGCCCTTCGTGTTGGGGATGTAGCCGACGTGGGCCAGGCCGTGGAACGGGACCAGGTGGTGCTCACAGGTCGAGTAGACCTCGATGTCGCGCACGAGCACCATCTCGTCGTGATCGACGTCGAAGACCTTCGTGAGCACCTCTTCCGGCGTCTGGCCGAGCCCGGAGTACTGCTCGGCCATCGCGCGGGCGACCCGGGCGGGCGTCTCGATCAGGCCGTCACGATCGGGATCCTCGCCGATGGCGTAGAGGATCTCGCGAACGGCCTTCTCGATCCGCCCCAGGTCGACGTCGTGCTGAGTCACGCACTGTCCCCTGACGGCAGTGCGCCCTGATGCCCCGTGGTGAGCGAGCCGTTGGCCGACTGCTCCTTCGGCGTCAGGATCGGCGGGCGGTCGGAGGGGAGCCGCTTGCCGTAGCCCGCGTAGGACGGGCGGTGCTCCTTGACGACCACCGGCGCGAAGATCTCCAGCACCTGCTGGCGGGAGAGGGTCTCCTTCTCCATGAGCTCCAGCACCAGGTTGTCGAGCACGTCGCGGTATTGCACCAGGATGTCCCAGGCCTGGTCGTGCGCCGTCTCGATCATCCGGCGGACCTCCTCGTCGATCGTGGAGGCGATCTTCTCGGAGTAGTCGCGCTCGTGGCCCATCTCGCGGCCCAGGAAGACCTCCGCCTGGCCGCTGCCGAACTTGCGGGCGCCGAGCTGCTCGCTCATGCCGTATTCGACCACCATGCGGCGGGCGACGGCGGTGGCCTTCTCGATGTCGTTGGAGGCGCCGGTGGTGGGCTCGTGGAAGACGAGCTCCTCCGCCGCGCGGCCGCCGAGCAGCATCGCGAGCTGGTCCATCATCTCGGACCTGGTGGCCAGGAACTTGTCCTCCATCGGCAGCGTCATCGTGTAACCGAGGGCGCGGCCGCGGGAAAGGATCGTGATCTTGTGGACCGGGTCGGAGTTGGGCAGCGCGTGCGCCACCAGTGCGTGACCGCCCTCGTGGTAGGCGATCATCTTCTTCTCCTTGTCGGACATGACCCGCGTCTTGCGCTCGGGCCCTGCCATGACACGGTCGATCGACTCCTCAAGGGTGTCCATCGTGATCAGCTTCTGGTCGGCCCGCGCGGTGAGCAGGGCGGCCTCGTTGATCACGTTGGCCAGGTCGGCGCCGGTGAACCCGGGGGTGCGGCGCGCGATGACGTCGAGGTCGACGTCGGGGGCGAACGGCTTGCCACGACCGTGGACCCGCAGGACGCCCTTGCGGCCTTCGAGGTCTGGACGGTCGACGGTGACCTGCCGGTCGAAGCGGCCAGGACGCAGCAGCGCCGGGTCGAGGATGTCGGGCCGGTTGGTCGCGGCGATGAGGATCACGCCGCCCTTGACGTCGAAGCCGTCCATCTCGACCAGCAGCTGGTTAAGCGTCTGCTCGCGCTCGTCGTGACCGCCGCCCAGGCCGGCGCCGCGGTGGCGGCCGACGGCGTCGATCTCGTCGATGAAGATGATCGCCGGGGCGTTGGCCTTGGCCTGCTCGAACAGGTCGCGCACACGCGAGGCGCCGACGCCGACGAACATCTCGACGAAGTCGGAACCGGAGATCGAGTAGAACGGCACCCCGGCCTCACCGGCGACGGCGCGCGCCAGCAGCGTCTTGCCGGTGCCGGGCGGGCCGTACAGCAGCACGCCCTTGGGGATCTTGGCGCCGATCGCCTGGAACTTGGCCGGGGCCTGCAGGAACTCCTTGATCTCCTGGAGCTCCTCGATGGCCTCGTCCGCGCCGGCGACGTCGGCGAAGGTGGTCTTGGGGGTGTCCTTCGTGATGAGCTTGGCCTTCGACTTGCCGAAGTTCATCACCCGCGAGCCGCCGCCCTGCATCTGGTTCATGATGAACAGGAAGATCAGCACGATGATGACGATCGGCAGGAAGCTCACCAGCAGGCTGAGCAGGATGTTCTCCTGCGGCACCTCGGTCGTGAAGCTCTTCGTCTTGCCCGCGACGACCTGAGCCTGCAGCTCGTCGGTCAGCTTGGCGCCGTAACCGGTGACCCAGTCGGACTGGATCAGTTTCGTCGGCGCGTCACCCGGTTTGACCGGAACGGGGTTGGTCAGCGTCACCTCGATCCGGTTGTCCTTGTCAACGATCTTGGCGTTGCTGACGTTTCCGGCGCGAATCTGCTGAAGAACCAAGGACGTGTCGGCCGTCTTGTAATTTCCGCCGCCACTCCAGAGCTGGGTGACGAGCAGGAGCAGCACGACGATGCCCAGGATCCACAGCAGTGGCCCACGTGTAAATCGCTTGAGATCCATCCGATGCGGAACCCCTTGCGGGCCCGTCCCTTCCTGACCATGGCCTGGAACCCCGGGCTGGCCCGGGGCCGCGGCATCCGACACCGCGACTTCTGACTACCCGAAGGGGACGCGAGGTCACCCTCCCGGAGTCTGAAGGTACACCGGCACAGCGCACGGAGGGACCCGCCCGCTACACCGGTCTTGCCCTATCAACGTACGTCACGTTGCGCGATGTTCCCGGCCATCGCGGAGAGTCCTACTTATATACGTGCGGCGCCAGAGTGCCGATGAACGGCAGGTTCCGGTATCGCTCCGCGTAGTCGAGCCCATAACCGATCACGAACTCGTTGGGAATGTCGAAGCCGACGTATTTCACCTCGATGGGCACCTTCACCGCGTCGGGTTTCCGCAGCGCGGCGCAGATCTCCAGCGACGCCGGATTACGCGACTTCAGGTTTTCCAGCAGCCAGTGGAGGGTCAGGCCGGAGTCGATGATGTCCTCGACGATGAGCACATGGCGGTTGAGAATGTCGGTGTCGAGGTCTTTCAGCACGCGGACGACGCCGGACGACCTGGTGCCCGCGCCGTACGAGGACACCGCCATCCAGTCCATCTGCACCGGCACGTGCAACGCTCTGGCCAGGTCGGCCATCACCATGACCGCGCCCTTCAACACACCCACGAGCAGGACGTCCTGGCCCGCGTAGTCCTCGTCGATCCGGCCGGCGAGCTCTTTGATCTTGGCCTGGAGCTCGTCCTCGGGAATGAGGACCTTTTCCAGGTCATTGCCCATGTCGGCTGCGTCCACGTGTGGTTCCTTACGCGATGGGACTGATGGCGAATATCAGGGTGCCATATCGCCGGACGGCGGACAGACCCCCGGGCAGGTCCACCGCTTTCTGCCCGCGCCAGTTCGTGACCAGCCGGTCCACGGCCATGACGTGGGTGGCCGACAAGGCGCCGGACGGGGCGCCGGCGGCGAGCGCGGCCCGCCTCAGCACCCTCCGCCTGACGGCGTCGGGCAGCTTTTCCACCTCGGCCACGGTCACCTTTATCGACCCGCCGATATCGCTAAGAGCGCAATTCTGGTACGCCGAATCGGCCCATTCATCGAGCGCGTCCGCGTCCTGTCTCGCCAGCCCCGCCGTCCTCGCCAGCGCCTCGGCCACCCCCGGGCCCAGCTCCGCCTCCAGCACCGGCAGCACCGTACGGCGGACTCGGACGCGGGTGTAGCGGTGGTCCTCGTTGTGCGGGTCGTCCCAAGGGGCGAGGCCCAAAGCTTGGCAGGCGGCCACGGTGGTGGCTCTGGGCAGGTCGAGCAGGGGTCGCCGGTAACGGCCTGACCTGGCTGCCATGCCCGACAACGACCGCGGGCCGCTGCCCCTGGCCAGACCCAGCAGCACCGTCTCCGCCTGGTCGTCCCTGGTGTGGCCGAGCAGGACCGCCTCCGCCTTCAGCCGATCGGCCGCCTCGGCCAGCGCCGCGTACCTGGCCTCCCGCGCCGCCGCCTCGGGTCCGCCTTGGGCGCCCACGGTGACGGTGAGCGCTTCGGCCGGCTCCAGCCCCATGCCCTGGGCCACCTTCACCACCGCCTCCGCCCGCTGCGCCGACCCCTCCTGCAGCTGGTGATCCACGGTGACCAGCCCCGCACGCAGGCGCGCACGGGGTGCGACGAAGGAGAGCGCGGCGGCCAACGCCAGCGAATCGGCCCCGCCACTGCACGCGACCAGCACGAGCGCGCCCTCCGGCACATCGGCCAGCGCCTCACGCACTGCCCTGCGAACGTCGGCAACAGCCGGATGCGGCCCCACACCCCCATTCTCCCGCGCCCCCATCCCCGGACGCGACGCCCGACTCCTTGGGCCGCGTCGCCGTGAGGGGTGGTGAAGGGGCGTCGTAGGAAGCGCGGGTGACACCGACACCGACGGGCCTAGCACCGTGCACCAGCGCCGAGCACCACCGCACGACCTCCCGCCGACGCGGCGCGGGGAGATGCGGTGAGGCGGACGTTGGGGCGCGGGTGATCGAGTGAAGAGGGCGCCGGGCAGCGGGGCGGGTGCACCTCCCGGCCGGGCACCGCACACGAGCGCCGGACACCGCCACACCACCCCCTCCACCGACGCGGCGCCGGGAGGGGTGTGGGTGATCGGGCGGGGAAGCGGGGTGGGGGTCGGAGGCCGTGGTGGTGGGTGGGGGCGGGTTAGGCGGGGAGGGCTGGGGTGCCGATCACTCGGGTGATCCAGAGGGTGGGGTCGGCGATTTCCGGGGTCGTGGGGAGGGTTTGCGGGGAGGTCCAGATCTTGTTGAAGCCGTCCATCCCCACCCGGTCCACCACCGTACGGACGAAGGCCGAGCCCTCCGCGTACTGCTTCATCTTGACCTCGATCCCCAGCAAACGCCGCACCGTGCGGTCCAGGCGGGAGCCGCCCTCGCGGCGCTGGGCGAACTTGGCGCGGATGTCGGCCACCGAGGGGACCACCGACGGGCCGACCGCGTCCATGACGTAGTCTCCGTGGCCCTCGACGAGGGTCATCACGGCGGTGAGGCGGTCGAGGATCTCCTTCTGGCCGGGCGACTGGATGGCGTCGATGAGGTTGCCCTCGCCGCCGCGCACCACGTCGGCCACCGTGTCGGCGGCGTTGCGCAGCCGTTCGAGCAGGGTGGGCAGGTCGAGGTCGGAGGCGAGCAGGAACTCGGTCATCTGCCCGCGCACGTATTCGCGCAGCCACTTGACCCCGGTGAACTGCACCCGGTGGGTCTCCTCGTGCAGGCAGACCCACAGGCGGAAGTCGTGAGGGTCGACGCCCATCTCGCGCTCGGCGTGGACGATGTTGGGGGCCACGAGGGTCAGGCGGCCGGCGGCCTCCTTGCCCGTGGGGTCGGGTGGGAGGAACAGCTCGTACTGGCCGAGTACGCGCGAGGCGAGGAAGGCCAGGACGGCGCCCACCTCGACGCCCGTGATGCGGGACCCCACGGCCGTGACGATGGCGGGCGGCTGGTTGTCGCCGCTGCCCATGCGCTGGGTCAGGGGCTCAAGGACCACCCGGAAGCCCTCGACGTTGGCCTTGATCCAGCCGGGCCGGTCCACGATGGTGGCCGGCTGCGGCGCGGTCTCGGTGTGAATCTTCGTGAACTCGCGCACGTGCCCCTCGGCCTCGCGCGACAGGGTGCGGAGCTCGGTGACGGCCTGCCTGGCCTCCTCCCGGCTCACCTGAGGACCGGGGCGCACCAGGCGCGTGCCGGTCGTGACGGCCAGATCCCAGTCGATCACCTGCATACCGTCCACCGTACGTGGTTCTCCCCACGGCTGCGAAGGAGCGCGTCAGGAACGTGCCACGGTGGCGGCCAGCCGGTCGAGGACGGGCTCGGCGTTGAGGGGTACGCGGTCGGCCATGAAGGCGAACGTGACCAGCCGCCCGTCCTTCGTCGTGGCCATCCCGGCCAGCGTGTTGATGTTGTTGAGGGTGCCGGTCTTGGCGCGTACGAGACCGACCTGGCCCTTGCTGTCGCTCCTGGTGAAGCGGCGGCCGTTGCCGAGCGTGCCGGAGAAGCCGGCGATCGGCATGCCGGAGGCGACGGCGCGCAGTTCGGGGTGGGCGGCCGAGCCGGACAGGGCGAGGACCTTGGCCAGGGCGTTGGGGCTGATGCGGTTGCGGATGGACAGGCCGCTGCCGTCGGACAGCGCGACGTTCTGGCCGGCTCCGAGGCGCTGCAGGACGGCGATCACGGCGCTGGCGCCGCCGTCGAACGTCGCGGGCTTGCCCTGCTTGATGGCGACGTGGCGCAGCAGGGCCTCGGCGAGGTCGTTGTCGCTGCGGGTGAGCGTGTGCTCGACCAGGGCGTACAGGGGGGCGGAGTCGACCTTGCCGAGCTCGGCGGCCCCTGGCTGGGCCTTGGCCTGGCGTACGGACTTGGCCACGGCGATGCCCTGCTTGGCGAGCAGCCGGGCGAAGGCCGTGGCGGCGTAGCGGGGCGGGTCGGCGACGCGGGGGCTGCGGAAGCGGGGGTCCTGCCTGCCCTCGTCCATGGTGAGGGCGTAGACGGGGGCCACCTCGCCATCGGGGATGTAGTTGCTCTTCCAGCCGGGCGCCTTCGGGGTGCCGGAGAAGAGGGAGGTGTCGTACGAAAGAGTGATCTTGCGGATGTTCTGCGCCTTGAGCGTGGCGGCGGTACGGGCGGCGAGGGTGGCCAGGCGGGCCTGCTTCGGATAGTCGTCGCCCTTGGCGGCGGGACCGGCGAGGAGGGGGTCGCCGCCGCCGACGAGGATCGCGGTGCCGGGCTTGGGACCCTGGACGACGCGGGTGGACAAGCGGGTGTCGGGGCCGAGCGCGGCCAGCGCCGCGGCGCAGGTGACGATCTTCGTGGTGGACGCGGGGGTGATGGCCAGGTCGGCGTTGGAGGCGAAGATCTGCTCGCCGGTGACCGTGTCGATCACGACCGCGCCCACCCGGCCGCCGAGCGCTTTGTCACCCAGGGCGCCGGTGAGCTGGCGCGTCAAAGTACCCTTAGTCGGGAGAGGTCCGTCTCCGGGCTTCACCGGCAGCCGGGCCAGCACTGGCCCGGAGGTGACCACGGGGACGGGGGAAGAGCCTTCCGCCGGTGACGACGCCGTCGGGCCGGTGGGTGTCGATCCGTTCGTCAGCGCGCTCAGGCTGAAGTCGGTGGTCATCGCGTAGACGCCGGTGACGATCGTCAGGGTTTGGAGCACGGCGAGGGTGGTCAGCATCACCCACTGGTCGCGCCGCGCCACGTCGCCTGCCCTCTCTCCTGTGTTCGCCTACGAGACATTAACGCCCAACCGGGGGTTCCCGGGGGCCTGAGCGGAGGAACCGCGGTGGAGTTCGACGTTGTCGTTGAGATTCCCAAGGGGCAACGGAACAAGTACGAAGTGGACCACGAGACCGGGAAGATCAGGCTTGACCGGCTCCTGTTCACCTCCACGCAGTACCCCGCCGACTACGGCTTCATCGAGCACACTCTCGGTGAGGACGGCGACCCGCTGGACGCGCTGGTGCTGCTGCAGGAGCCGACGTTCCCCGGTTGCTACATCACGTGCCGCGCGGTGGGGATGTTCCGGATGACCGACGAGAAGGGCGGTGACGACAAGGTGCTCTGCGTGCCGTCCACCGACCCCCGTATGCATCACATCCAGGACATCCATCACGTGTCGGAGTTCGACCGGCTGGAGATCCAGCACTTCTTCGAGGTCTACAAGGACCTGGAGCCCGGCAAGTCGGTCGAGGGCGCCAACTGGGTCGGCCGCATCGAGGCCGAGGCCGAGATCGAGCGCTCGTTCCGGCGCGCCAAGGAGGAGGGCCACCACTGACGCCTCACGCGGCGGCGGGCCTGGTGGCGCCCACCAGGTCTCCGCGCCAGATCGAGGCGACCCGCACCACGTCGCCGGTCTGCGGCGCGTGCACCATCTGGCCGCGCCCGACGTAGATGCCGACGTGGTGGATGGTCGAGGGGTCGGCGGTGACGTGGGCGAAGAAGAGCAGGTCGCCGCGGCGCAGCTGGTCGAGCGGCACGTGGGGGCCCGAGGTCCACTGCGTGCCCGTCCAGTGGTCGAGGCGCACGCCGACCTTCTCCCACGCCCGCATCGTCAAGCCTGAGCAGTCGTACGTCTCCGGTCCCGCGGCCGCCCACACGTAAGGCTTGCCGAGCTGGGTGAGCGCCCAGTTCGCGGCAACGTCGCCCATGGCCGAGCCGCCGGCGACGAGCCCGGCCAGCGCCGCCGTACGCCGCCTGGCCAGCAGGTCGGCACGGGTACGGGCCGCGTCGACCTTGCGCTGCAGGGTCTGCTTGCGCGCCGCGAGTTCCCTGGTCTCGCGGCGCTGCCCGGCCACCGCCCGCTCGGCGGCGAGCTTGGCCAGCCGGGCGCGTTCCGAGGCGGCCTGCTGGGCCGCGTACGCGCTGTCGGCGTGGATGCGCAGGATCGCGGCCACCTCCTGGGCGTCGCGCATCCGGCCGAGGACCGCGGCCCGCTCGCCGCTCAGGTGCCCGAGCACGCTGGCGCGGTGCAGGAACCCGTCGGTGCCGCCCTGGTCGATCAGCATGCCGACGACCGGCCCGAGCGAGCCGAGCCCGCCGCTGCTCTCGGTGGCCAGCAGCGCCGCGGCCTGCCTGGCCCGCTCGACCTCGCCGTTGGCCGCCGCCAGCCGGGCTCTGGCCTGCTGGTACGCCTGCTCGGCCTGCCGTAGCCGGACCATCTCCCCGTTGTACGCCTCCACCAGCAGCTCGACCTCGGCCGCCAGCCGCTCCAGCCGCGAGTGCGCGGTGGCCAGCTTGGCGGTCGTCCGGCTGAGCTGCTTGGACCTCTCGCGCGCGGTCTGGCGGGCCTGCTTGACGTCGTGCGCGGAGGGCCCCGGCTCGGCCAGGACCGGCGGGCAGGCGGCCACGAGCAGGCAGCCCGCGAGGAGCCCGGCCCGGAATGCGCGCATAGGTCCCCCTGAAAACAGATGGTTACTCTATGCACACAGTTCCCGGCACTTCACTCACGTAACGTCACGTGAAAGTGAACAGGCTGCCAGGTCCCTATTCACGGGCGCACCTCTCCCCTTCACGGCCGCACGTCAGGGACCAGGGCCGGCGCCGGTCGGGCGCGGAAGCCCGGAGGTCCCGGCGCCGGGCGAACGCGGGAGGCGAAGTCCCGGCGCCGGACGAGGGAGGAGGTCAGCTGCCCGTTGCCGACGGGGTCGCCGAAGGCTCCTCCGTGGGGGTCTGGGTGGCCGGCTCCGTCGGTGTGGAGGTCGGGGTGGGGGTCTCGGTCGGCGTGGGTGTGGGGGTGGGCGTCGGGGGCGGAGTGGGGGTACGGGTGCCGGGCCTGGGCGGGTGCGACCTGCCGGGCGGCCCGCCGGGCGGTGAGCCGATCGTCGGCCGGCCCGGCGGCGGTTCGTGCGCGGGCGTGCCGGACGGGAGCCCGTCCGGCCCGGGACCGGGGTCCGGAGCGGCGCCGTCGTTTCCACCGGGGTCCTTGCCCGGCGGCGACCCCGGTGGGGACCCCGACGTGGCAGGTACGCCGGTGGGCGAGGAGGGGATCTGGGACGGCACGGCCGGAGCCGGCGCCCCGCTCGGAGTCCCGGTCACGCCCAGGGGCTGCGTGGTGGTGCTGTCGAGGATGGGCTCCACGCTCAGCGGCGAGTCGTGGGGATCGCCCTGCCAGGGCAGCCGGATGCCCGGAGGCTCACCCGTCGGCGGGAACGCGGCCGTCGCCACGCCTGTCACCCCGCCGTTCTCCCTTCCGATCCGATCGAAGATCACCGCTATCGCCACCACGGTCGCGATCGCCGCCAGCGTGCCCGCCACCGCCTGAGGCCACCGCCGGCCCTGTCGCCGCGGGGAAACGGGAAACCCGGCGGCGTCCAGCGCGCTGGTACGCCTGGCGACGTAGCGGCGGTAGGGCAGGAGCTCGGGGTCGGCGAAGCAGCTCATCACCCTGACGCGCAAGGTGCCGGGCAGCGCGGGCGCGGGCAGCAGCGCGTACACCTTGGCCGGGGACACCTGGCGGGTGCGGTGCGGCGCGCAGGTCTCGCACCGCGGCAGGTGCCTGATCAGGTACTCGCGCATGTCCCTGGTCAGCTCACCGCCGAACCCGGCCAGGATGCGGGCGCGCCGCGGGCAGTCGTACGGGCCCTTCCTGGCCAGGACCTCGACGGTGATCGCGTCGCCCAGGCGTTCGCGGGCCGCTTCCAGCAGCAGCTCCACCTGGCGCGGCGGTGTGGCGAGCACCTGGGCCAGCTCGTCCGCGGGCAGTTCGTGCCCGTGGACGAGCTCCAGGAGCTCCCTGTCGGCCACGGGCAGGCTGTGGACCGCGTTCCAGGCCATGACGCGCAGGTCGGCGTCGGCGGGGTCGTCGGGCTCCGGCGCCTCGGCCAGCGCCTCGGCGGCGCCGGGTGGCGCGGCGGTTCTGCGCCGCAGGCATTCGGCGCGCGCCAGCGCGAACAGCCAGGCGCGCAGCCGTTCGGGCGTGGTCAGCGCGCCGGCGTGCGCCTCGGCGGCGATCAGCGTGTCGCGGAGCGCCACCTGCGCGCTGTCGGCGCTCAGGAGGAGGGACCAGCAATAGCGGTAGACGCTCTCCGCGTACGCGTCGTAGAGCGCGCTGAGCGCTGCGGGATCACGGGCGCGGAGTGCTTCGACCAGAACGCGGTCAGTCATGTGACCGAAGGTAATGGATCGGTAACTAGCAGTTCTACCGGTTCCACGCCGAAGGCATCACTTGTCAGGCGAAGAACCGGAAAATTATCCCGACATTCCGGATAGGCGCGGCTTATTTATTGCTTGTGCTCGGACACCACCTGCGTGCTCCGGTCCACCGTGAACGGCTCGCTGGTGGGTTTGACCGTGTGCACGGGAACGGCTCCCGACAGGGCCAGATCCTCGTAGGGACGGCCGGTGGAGCCCCAGGTCCTGGCCGCGATCTCGGTCTTGGCGACCTGGGAGCCCCTCGGCAGGCCGCCCACCGTGAGGATGAAACGCGGCGGGCTGCCCGCTTTCACGTCGTCCACATAGGTGCTGCCACCGCCGATGAGCTTTCCCGTTTTGTCGCGCAACATCGCGTTCACGACCAGACTGCTCGCCGAAACTTGATAAGGGTTGCCGACATATCCAGTAATAAGGTACGTGCCATCTTTCTGGCGCATTGTCTGGACACGCGAGATCGGGAACCGCTGGAAGGCCGAAGGAATGCGCGCGGCCGGCCGCCACCGCGCGGGACGGTACTGGATCGTCACCCTGGCCGGCTTCTGGGTGGCGACGGCCTGGCCGGTGAAGGGCAGCGTGCCGCCCGGCGGCACCGCGTCGAGCGGCTGGTCCAGTTTGAGCACCTCGCCCCCCTTGGCGTCGTGCCCGACGATCGTGGCCACCACGTGCTCGCCGAAGTGCCACGGGTTGGCGTTGCTGAGCACGCCCGCCCAGGTGACGGCATATCCGTCAGCGGACTTGACGATATGGGAGACCTGCTCCTTGAGAGCGAGCGGCTTGAGCTTCTGGACCGGCTGTTCCTCGCTCGCGCACCCGGTGAGGCAGATCGCCCCGAGTGCGAGGAGGCTGGCGGTTCGGCTACGCGGGATCACTTTGCCGTGATAACCCGAGCATGGGCACGGCTGGCGCGGGACACGCGCCAGCCCTACCAACTCTTTATCAACGAGACATCAGCGGATATCAGCGGGTCCTGACCACCCTGGTCTCGTCCCAGACCGGCTCGGCCGACTCGTAGACCGTGCCGTCGGAGCCGAACACCAGATAGCGGTCGAAATCAGCGGCGAACCAGCGGTCGTGGGTGACCGCCAGCACCGTGCCGTCGAACGCCTCCAGACCGGCCTGCAGCGCCTCGGCGCTGGCCAGGTCGAGGTTGTCGGTCGGCTCGTCGAGCAGCAGTAGCGTGGCCCCCGACAGCTCAAGCAGCAGGATCTGCAGCCGTGCCTGCTGACCGCCCGACAGGGTGTCGAAGCGCTGCTCGGCGATCAGCCCCGCCAGCTCGTAGCGGGCCAGGATCTTCATGGCCTCGTTCTTGAGCCTGGCGTGCTCGGTCATGACGATCTCGACCGGGGTGCGGCCGAGCAGGTCGGGCCGGGCGTGGGTCTGGGCGAAGTGGCCGGGCACCACGCGGGCGCCCAGCCTGGCCACGCCCTCATGGGCGACCTCCTCGCCCGCCAGCAGGCGCAGGAAGTGGGACTTGCCCGAGCCGTTGGAGCCCAGCACGGCGACCCGCTCGCCGTACCAGATCTCCAGGTCGAACGGGCGCATCAGGCCCTTGAGCTCAAGCTGTTCGCAGATGACGGCGCGCTTGCCGGTGCGGCCGCCGCGCAGGCGCATCTTGATGTTCTGCTCGGCCGGCGCCACCTCCGGCGGGCCCGCCTCCTCGAACTTGCGCAGCCGCGTCTGGGCGGCGTGGTAGGCGGGGGCCATGCCGTCGTTGTATCTCGCCTTGTTCTTCAGCATGTTGACCAGGGCCTTGAGCTTGGCGTGCTCTTCGTCCCAGCGCCGGCGCAGCTCGTCGAGGCGCTCGTTGCGCGCTCTGCGGGCCTCGGCGTACGTACGGAAGCCGCCCCCATGGATCCAGATGTTTCCTGACTCGACGGTGATGATGCGGTCGGCCGCGTTCGCCAGGAGCTGGCGGTCGTGGCTGACCAGCAGCACGGTCTTGGGCGTCTCCTTGAGCTGCTGCTCCAGCCATTCCTTGCCGGGGACGTCGAGGTAGTTGTCGGGCTCGTCGAGCAGCAGGGTCTGGTCGGGGCCGCGCAGCAGCGCCTCCAGGACCAGGCGCTTCTGCTCGCCGCCCGACAGTGTCGCCACGTCCCGATATTTCAGTCTTTCGAAGGGGATGCCGAGCGCGGCCACCGTACAGGTGTCCCAGAGCACCTCGATCTCGTAGCCGCCCGCGTCGGTGTAGTCGCTGATGGCCTGCGCGTAACGCATCTGCGTCTTCTCGTCGTCGCGCTCCATCATGGCCAGCTCGGCCTGGTCGAGCCGCTCGGCGGCGTGCCGCACCGCGGGCGGCGCGACGCCCAGGAGCAGGTCACGCACGTTGCTGCCGTCGCGCACGCTGCCGATGAACTGCCGCATCACGCCCAGGCCGCCGGAGCCGGCCACGCTGCCCTCGACGGGCTGGAGGTCGCCGGCGATCAGGCGCATCAGCGTGGTCTTGCCCGCGCCGTTGGGCCCGACGAGCGCGGCCTTGACACCTTCGCCGATCCTGAAGGACACGTCGTTGAGCAGCGGCCGCCCGTCGGGCAGCACGTACGTCAGATGTCCGACTTCCACGTGTCCCATTCCGGCAGGGTAGCCGCCCACCCGCGCTCCGGTCATATGGATTTCGCCGCGCCCGCCCCGGCGCTCACACGGGCCCTAGACAGTAAGTGATCTAATGACTAGAACTGTAGGGAACCCCCTCCCCTAGGAACAGGTGATGACGCGATTCCGCTCCGCCCTCGCCCCCCTGGCCATCGCGTTGCTGGGTCTCACGGCCACCCCGCAGCAGGCCCTCGCCGCACCGCCCAAACCCGTGCCCGTCGTCCAGGAGCAGACCAGGACGGCCGCCGCCTCCGACTGTGCTCCCACGGTCACGGGCGCCAGGACCGACGCCCGGCTGACCGCCCTGTTCACCAACTACGGCAACGACAACAGCCGCCTGGACGACTGGACGGGCGCCGACGGCACCTACTCGGTCAAACTGCCCGACGGCCGGGAGCTCTGGGTGTTCTCCGACACCTTCCTCGGCCGGGTCAACCCCGACGGGAGCCGCCCGCCCGTGGTCGAGGAGGGCGGGAGCACGGTCTTCCTGAACAACTCCTTCGCCGTCGAACGGAACGGCAGGCTGTCCACCATCCACGCTGGCACCGCCGCCGAGCCCGTGGCCGTGATGCCGCCGCGCGACAAGGACCACTGGTACTGGGCCGGTGACGCCACGCTGGCGGGCGGCGTCGTGGAGGTCACCTACCAGGAGTACGAGCGCTTCGGCCCCGGGGCCTGGGACTGGCGCTGGCACAGGAACGTGGTGGCCAGGTTCGCGCCTGGACGGCTCGAACGGCCGATCAGCGTGCACGACCTGCCGTCGGGGCACGGCGTGGCCTGGGCCTCAGGCGTGCTCAGGGACGGCGGCCACACCTACGTGTACGGGGTCGAGGACCTCGGCTCGCCCAAGTACATGCACATCGCCAGGGTCAAGGGCCAGAGCCTGCTCGGCCGCTGGGAGTACCTCAAGGCCGACGGCACCTGGTCGCAGGACCAGGCCGACTCGGCGCGGGTGATGGACGGCGTGGCGAACGAGTACAGCGTCAGCCGGATCGGATCCGGATATGTCCTGATCACGCATGACACGACCGAGGCGCTGAGCGCCAACATCGTGGCCTACTCCTCGTGCTCGCCCGCCGGCCCCTTCACCGGCAAGCAGCACGTCTACACGACCCCCGAGACCAGCGGGAACATCTTCACCTACAACGCCCACGCCCATCCCGACGTGGCCGGCGACGGGCTCGTGGTGTCGTACAACGTCAACAGCTTCGTCAACACCGACCACTACCGCGACGTCTCCATCTACCGGCCTAGATTTCTGGACGTGACGTTCAGATGAGGCGTAACTGGGCGGCCCGGCTGCGGCACGGCACGATCGACGGGCTGCGGGCGGTCACGCTGGAGAACGAACGGCTGCGCGTGAGCGTCCTGCCCGGCAAGGGCGGCGACGTGGTCGAGTTCCTGCACAAGCCGACGGACACGGACTTCGTCTGGCTCTCGCCGCAGGGGCTGCGCGACCCGCGCGACCATCTCCACGGCGCGGCCGACGGGGTCGCCCAGTTCGTCGACCACTACGAGGGCGGCTGGCAGGAGGTCTTCCCGAACGGGGGCGCACCCAGCGAGTACCGGGGGGCGCGGCTGGCGCAGCACGGCGAGGTGTCGGGGCTGCCGTGGGAGTGCGAGGTCGTGGCCGACTCCCCCGAGGAGGTCGCGGTCCGGCTGAGCGTGCGCACGCGGCGGCTGCCGTACCGGATGGAGAAGGTCCTGCGGCTGCGCTCGGGCACGACCGCGCTGGAGGTCGAGGGGCGGGCCACCAACGAGTCGGGCCTGCCGCTGCACGCCATGTGGGGCCAGCACATCGTGTACGGCCGGCCGTTCCTGCGCCCTGGGGCCAGGATCCGGCTGCCCGACGGCGTCCGGGTGATCCCGCACGAGAGCGCGCTCACTCCGCCGGCCCGCCGGGTCAGGGCGGGCGGGCCGTGGGAATGGCCTCTGGTGCCGGCCGACGGCGGCGGTGTGACGGATCTGAGCGTGGTGCCGGAGCCGGGCGCGCCGAGCGACATCGTCTATCTGACCGGCTTTAACGAGGGTTGGTACGAAATTTCGGGGGATATCGCTATGCGGGTTGAGTGGGATGCCTCGGTCCTGCCGTACCTGTGGATGTGGCAGGAGGTCGGCGCGTCCACCGGCTACCCGTGGTGGGGGCGGGCGTACACCGTGGGGCTGGAACCGTTCGCCGGCATGCCGACCGACGGCCTGGCCGCGGCCGTGGCCAACGGCACGGCCCTGACCTTGGGACCCCACGAGACGAAGGTGCTGAGTTTGCGCGCGGAGGTAAGGGTATGAGCGAGTTCGCCGGCAAGGTCGCGCTGGTCACGGGCGGTTCGACGGGGATCGGACGGGCCGTGGTCGACCGGCTGGCCGACGGCGGGGCGTCCGTGGTGTTCTGCGGCGCCGACAGGGGTGCCGAGCTGGACACCGGGCAGGTCATCGGCAGGATCGCCGACGTGCGCAGGGCCGGCGACATGCGTGATCTGGTGAGCCTGGCGGTGAGCAGGTTCGGCGGGCTGGACATCGTGGTGACCTGCGCCGGGGTGCAGCGTTACGGCACCGTCGAGGACACCCCTGAAGAGGTCTGGGACGAGGTGTTCGACATCAACCTCAAGGGTGTCTACCTCACCTGCAAGGCCGCCGTACCCGAGTTGCGCGCCCGCGGCGGCGGCTCGATCGTGGTCATGTCGTCGGTGCAGGCGTTCTCCTCGCAGGCGCAGGTGGCGGCGTACTCGTCGAGCAAGGCCGCGCTCAACGGCCTGACCAGGTCGATGGCGCTCGACCACGCGGCCGACGGCATCCGGGTGAACGTGGTCTGCCCCGGCTCGGTCGACACCCCCATGCTGCGCTGGGCGGCGGACCTGTGGCGCGGCGAGCTGTCGCAGGAGGAGCAGATCGCGCAGTGGGGCCGCTCCCATCCGCTGGGCCGCGTGGGCCGGCCCGAGGAGGTGGCGGAACTGGTGGCATTTCTGGCCGGACCGCGATCGTCGTTCATCACGGGTGCGGAGCATCGTGTGGACGGGGGATTGCTGGCGCAGAATCCGGCGGCGCTTCCCGAATAGGTAGAGCGCAGGCCACGGGTTTCTCCTTCACCGCCAAGGCTTCGGCCAATGCGGTGAAGGCGCAGTTCATCAGCCTGATACGAGTGAGTCGGCGGGCCTGGGCACGCGACCCTTCACTGGGCGTGGAGCCCTTTTGGAATCGGCGAGTCAGTACAACTCGCGTTCGATTCAGCACGCTAAGTTACGAGGTCGAAACGACTCACTGATCGAGGAGAGACCTGTGAGGCTATCCAAGAAGGCCGCCGGCTTCATCGCCGCGGCCACTCTGTTCACCGCGCTCGCCCCCGCAGCCGCCGCGGTGGCCAGCCCCCGCTCGACCTGCTACGGCGGTCGTGTCTGCCTGTACGCCGGCTACGACTACAACCGCGGCCAGGTCGACCACTGGCGGGACTTCACCCAAGACGATTCCAACTTCGCCGACAACAACTGGCTGAACTGGGACTTCAGCAATTCCTGGGTCAGCATGAACAACCAGACCAGCTCGGTCAGGAACCGCGTCGGCTGCAGCGCCACCCTCTGGCAGCACCCGGGTTACACCGGCGCCCACAGCACGTTCACGCACAACTCGAACGACGGGTTCCTGGCGAACAACGCCGTCGGCAACAACCGCACCAGCGCGATCGACATCTGGTGCCACTGAGCAATACAGGGAGTGCCGGTTTCCGGGCTTGGCCGCCGGAAACCGGCTGCCGCGGGCTGATCGCGAGCGCGCTGCTGCTCGTGACGGCCACCGCGGCCTGCCGCGCCGACGAGCCCGCGGCACCGGCGCCCGCGCGGGGCGTCACCTCGGTGTCGCAGCTGGTGCTGCCGTTCGACGCCTATAAGACCACTCCCGAGCAGCGGGCCGTCCTGGGCAACGCCCACAACGCACTCGTCGCGCGATGCATGCGCGAGCAGGGCATCACCGTCGCGCCGCCCGCCGAGGATCCGGCCGCCATCGCCGCGATCGATCCCGGCAACTCACGCCGTTACGGCGTCACCGACATCGGGGCCGCCAGGAGCCACGGCTACCACCTGGCCAGGCCGCCCTCCCCCGACACCACCGGCGCCTGGGCCGGCAAGCTGCCCGTGCGGGCCCGCCACCGCCTGTACGGCACCGCCGCGAACCGCGGCTGCCTCGACCGCGCCACGCTCACCCTGGACAAGGGCGCGCGCCAGGCGGACTGGCCGTGGCTGGCGCTGCAGGACTCGCTCACGCTGGAGCAGGCCGCCAAGCACCCGTCGGTGACGGCGGCGGTCAGGCGCTGGCAGTCGTGCATGACCCAGGCGGGCCACTCCTACCCGGCTCCAGAGGCGGCCATCGGCGACAGCCGCTGGGACCTCGACAAGCCGGCCGTGACCGAGGACGAGAAGCAGGTCGCGACCGCGGACACGACCTGCAAGTGGTCCGCCGGCCTGGTCTCCGCCTGGTACGCGGCCGACGCCGAGTTGCAGCGCGCCGTCATCCGCGACAACGCCGGGCGCTTCGCCGCGCTGCGCGCCAACCTCAAGCAGCGCCTGGGCCGGGCCTCACGCCTGCTCGCCGAGCACGAAGGCCGCCAGGTGCGCTGACTGGGCCAGCCTGCTGGGCTCGTGGACGTACATCATGTGGCCGGCCTCGTAGTACCTGAACTCGATCCGGGCGGCCAGCTCGGCGGGCACGGGCAGGTGGGCGAAGGTGTGCTCGGCGGCGAAGTACGGCGTCGCGCCGTCGTGGTAGCCGCAGGCCACGTGCACCCGCAGGTGCGGGTTGGCCCGCATGGCTGCCCCCAAGTTGGAGGCTACCTGCACGTGCGCGTTCTCGAACTCCTTGTACGACCACGGCTGCACGCGTGAGGTGAGGATCTCGTACGGCAGGTCGTTGGCGTAGCCCAGCTCCGTGCGCAGGTAGTGGTTGAGCGCGGCGCTGTAGGGCCCCATGATGGCGTCCATGCTGGGGTCGGCGGTGAAGTGCTCGCGGCCGGAGTCGGGGTCCCAGCCGGTGAAGCGGCCGTCGAGCCGGCCGACGACCTGGCGGCGCGGGCGCAGCACCTCGGTGAAAAACCTGATGTGCTCGATGCGCAGGTTGACCCGGTCCACGTAGTCCTCGCTGAGCCCGGCCAGCGCGGCGACCCTGGCGACCGCCTCGGAACGTTCCTCGGCGGTGAGCCGGTTGCCCCGGGTGAGCGCCCACAGGTACTCGCCCGAGGCGTACTCCTCGGCCTCGCGCAGCACCTCGGCCAGCGGCCGGTCGCCGTGCAGGCCGTGGTGGTGGGCGATGGCCGCGTAGGTCGGCAGGTAGAGGGCGTAGGCCAGGTCGTTGCCGTCGTTGAACTCGCCCGTGATGTAGTCGAGCACGGACGAGATGAGGATGACGCCGTTGAAGTACATGCCGTAGCGCGACTGCAGGTGGTCGGCCAGGCCGGCGGCCCGCACGGTCCCGTACGACTCGCCGGCCAGGAACTTCGGCGACATCCACCGCCCGTTCCTGGTCGTCCACAACCTGATCACCTCGCCGACGGACTCCAGGTCGCCGGCGAAGCCGTGGTAAGGCTCGGTCTTCTCCCCTTCTGCCACCCGGGAGTAGCCGGTGGAGACGGGGTCGATGAAGACGAGGTCGCTCACCTGGAGCAGACTCTCCTCGTTGTCCACCAGCCCGTACGGCGGCGGCAGCAGCGCCCCCGCGTCCCCCATGACGACCCGGCGGGGCCCGAGCACGCCCAGGTGCAGCCACACGCTGGACGAGCCCGGCCCGCCGTTGAACGCGAACGTGACCGGCCGGCTCAGCGGCTCGGCCCCGTCCAGCGTGTACGCGGTGACGAACACCTCGGCCTTGGGCCGCAGCCCCTCGAACTTGCCGTCGGTGACCACCTCTTCGCGCAGCACCATGGTCCCGGTCGTCGCGGTGTACGACTGGCCGGAGGGCAGGGTGTGGCTGGTGGTGACGAGGTTGTCGGCAAGGGATTGCTTCGACTCTTCAGACATTCAACACATTATGGTGCGATATCGCGCTCCGGGTCCGCGAAGCGCTCGTTGGGCACCGTGGCGTACCAGCCGGGACGCCCCGGATCACGGTCATACGGGTAGCCGCCCTGCTCCCGGTAGAGCTCCGCGTACCGGGCCACCCGCTCCTTGTCCAGCCGCACGCCCAGCCCTGGACCGGACGGGACGGAGATGGCGCCCTCCGAGTACGCCATCTTGCCGCCCTCGATCACGTCGTCCCTGAGCTGGTGGTAGTGCGCGTCGGCAGAGTAGGTGAGGTTGGGCAGCACCGCACCCAGGTGCAGCATGGTCGCGAGCTGGATGCCCAGCTCCCCCGACGAGTGCACGGCCACCCCGAGCTGGAACGTCTCGCACACCCCCGCCGCCTTCACGCACGGCCTGATGCCACCCCAGAACGTCGTGTCGAGCAGGATCACGTCGGCGCCTCTGCGCAGCACGTTGGAGGCGAGCTGCTCGAAGTTGACCACCACCGTGTTGGTCGCCAGCGGCACCCTGACCTGCTCGCGCACGATCCGCAGCCCTTCGAGCCCCCAGACGGGGTCCTCCAGGTAGTCGTTGTCCAGGTGCTCGATGGCCTTGCCGAAGCGCAGGCCCTCGGCCACCGACAGCACGGCGTTGGGGTCGTACCTGAGCCGGTCTCCCGGGAACGCCTCGGCCAGGGCGCGGTAGCACTCCAGCTCGTGGTCCGGCGGGAACACTCCGCCCTTCAGCTTGTGCACGGTGAACCCGTGGGCCGCCTTGAGCGCGGCCGTGTGCTCGACGAGCTGGTCGGGGGTGCGGATCTCGGGATGGCCTTCTGCGGCGTACCGGAAGAACAGGTAGGAGGCGAACGGCACCCGGTCGCGCACGCGCCCGCCGAGCAGGTCGTGCACGGGCACCCCGAGATGCTGGCCGATCAGGTCGAGGCAGGCGAACTCGATCGCGGCCAGCAGCTGCGTGCGGTTGTTGTAGAGCGAGGCCGTCGGGTTCGCGATCTTGAAACGCAGCGCCTCAAGCTGGAACGGGTCATGATCCTTCAGGTACGGCAGCAACGCGCTGAACGCCGCCTCGGCGCTCTCGCCCCCGCCGCCCATCTCCCCCAGGCCGATCAGCCCGTTGTCGGCCTCGACCTCGACGATCGTGCGGACGAACCGGCCCCAGTGTGCGCCGTTGCTGTGCCGCAGCGGCGCTTCGAGCGGGACCGCGACCGTCGTGGCCCTGATGTCGACGATCTTCACTGACGCGTCCCCCTGACCACGGCCACCCCGCAGGCGGGCAGGCTCACGTCGGCCGGCTCGAATCCCGGCATCGTCACCGTCGCCCGCACCGGCTCGGCGGCCAGCGACTGCAGCCGCACGACGCCGTCGTGGCCGAGCGAGGTGATCAGCACGTCCGGATGGTCGACCGACGCGTACGTCTCCGACACGTCCGGGCTGTCGGTGACCAGCACGCCGACGAACGGCTCGCACAACCCGGCGGCGGCCGCGGCGCCGAGCCGCACACCGGTCGCCTCGACGCTGGAGGTGACCGCGTAGCGGAAGGTGGTCTCACCTTGCTGCTGAGTGGGGAAGTTGGTGTCCCAGATGTTGTTGAGCGCCCACGAGTAGACCGTGCCGTCCTCCTCGTCGAGGGTCGGCGGGAACGGCGCGTACGGCATGTGGATGGTGCCGAGCTGCACCAGCGGCGCCTCCAGCGTGGCCCACGCGATGCTCAGCCCTGGCTCGTCGAAGGCGATCCAGTGCCTGATCGGCAGCATGTACTCGGCCGAGCCCGGCACTCTCGCCACGTCGGGGCCGCCGACGCCGCCGGTCAGCTCCCAGGCGGTGGCCTTGCCCGCGGCGAACGGGAAGGCCAGGAAGACCGCCTCCTTGGCCGGGGTGCCCTGCTTGGCGAGCTGGTAGGTCAGGTCGAGCCTGGGCACGCCGTGGTGCAGCTCGATCGTGGTCCGGATCCAGTCCACGCCCTTGCCCTGCAACTCCACGACCAGCTTCTCGCCCACGGCCGTGCGCGTGACCTCCTTGACGACGGCGCCCCGGCCGATGGCGCGGTCGCCGAGCAGCGTGCGGTCCTGCGCACCGACATGTCCCGACATGTGGTTGAAATGGGGGGCGGTGGCGTACTGGTCGTAGACGTACTGACCGAAGCCGGCCGCGGCCTCGCCGTTGACGAGTTCCCTGCCCGCGCGCTTGTCGAAGATCGAGCTGACGTAGCCTTCGCGCACGTCGTACGCGACGCGGTAGAACTCGTTCTCGATCACGCCGTCCCGGTCGAGCTCGACCGGCTCGGGCGCCTGTGCCTCGCCGGGAACGACGTCGATGCGGGCGTAGCCGTAGCCCGGAATGTCCGGCACGACGGCGTGCACGTGCCGCCCGATCGGCCTGGTCGGCCAGTCCGCCGGGTCCACCAGCTCCTCGTGGTGCGGCAGCGTCCGCCCGGTCCGCGAGTCGACCAGCGCGATCGGCACGTCCGGGCCCACCACGTCGCGCGGCAGGAACGCGCGCACGACGTCGGTACGGGCCCAGGTGGCCGGGTTGAAGACGGCGAAGGAGGCCAGCGCGCCGCCCTCGGTGCCCCGCTCCGACAGCGCCGCGGCGAACCTGCGGGTCGCGGCGTGCAGCAGGTCGCTCGCGTCGTCCTGGGCTGAGTAGGCGCCCGAGGACTTGCGCGTCCACTGCAGGCCGCCGGAGTCGCCGCCCTCCTCGGCGTCCTCCCACGGGTTGGCCGCGCCCCAGGTGTGCTCGTTGAACAGGGCGACCTTGTCGTAGGCGGCGTCGATCTGCTCGGTCGCGTCCACGCCGGCCAACGTGTGCAGCGTCTCGGCCACGCGCAGGGCCGACTGGGCGCGGCGGACGTACCCGAGCGGGCGCGCCCCCGAGCCGAGCCCGTCGGCCCACCAGTCGGTCCAGTCGCCCTCGTGCACGGAGAGCCGGTCGAGGTAGTGCTCCTCGACGTGTTCGAAGAAGTCGCTGTTGACCGCCGAGCGCAGGCGCGGGAAGGCCCACTGCTCGTTCCACCGGCGCGCGATCGTCGCGGGCACGATCGACGGGCCCGCGTTGTCGGCGTGGGCGCCCTGCACCCGCAGGTGCAGCACGTCCAGCTCGTACGGCTCCTTCGGCGCGTCAGGCCCCTGCCAGCCGAACGTCCCGGGCCCGTACGGATAGCCCCGCGTGGCCAAGGCGGACAGGTAACGCGGCAGCAGGTCGTCGGCCAGCTCGTAGGAGTCGGTCAGCCCGACCGTGTTGCCCTCCATGTACGCCATCCCGTGCGGCGTGTCGGTGAACCACACGATGATCTCGTTGCCACTCGGCGCCCGCCACCGGAACGGCCGGGTGAGCTTGTCGCCGCCGTGCAGGTAGGGCACCGAGCGCCCGGCCCAGTTGTGCGCGGCGGCCAGGTAACGCACGCCCGCCTGGCTGAGCGCGTCCACCAGGCCCACGACCGCCCCCGGCACGTCGGTGTGCATGGCCGACCTGGTGGTGAAGCCGTGCCGCTGCTCCAGCTGGGCGATGAAGCGCAGCTGCCGGTGCAGCTCCTCGGTCGAGCACGCCTCGGTGTGCAGCTGGAACGGCAGCGCGGTCACCTCGATCAGGCCCGCCCTGGCCAGCTCGGCGAAGGAGTCGACCATCTCCTTGGGCCGGGCGTCGAGCCATTTCAGCGCCGGCATCGACGACTCGACCGTCCACCTGAACCTGGCGTCGTCCGGCCAGGACGCGGTCTCCTCCGCCAGCCGCAGCGCGGAGTCGAGGTAGTCGAGGTGGTGGCGCAGCACCGTGCCCTGCGGGTCGGTGTAGCCGATGTCCAGGTGCGAGTGGTGCACCACGAACACGCTCCACTTGCGCTGCGGCGTCACCGTGATCCGCGCGCTGCCGACCACCCCGGCGTCGTCGCGGCACTCCAGGGTCAGCGTGCGCGGCGCGTCCACCTCGGGCACCAGCAGCGTGACGTCCTTGCCCGAGCCGCTGTCCACGCCGACGAGCACGTGCGTCAGCGGCTCGGTGCTGCAGACGCGCACGGCCTGGCGGCCGTCGTGGGTGAACAGCGGCAGCACCGCGACCCGCACCTCCAGCCCGCGCACGCTGATGACGGGCGTGGAGGTGTCGTCGCGCAGCGCCTGCCTGATCCCGTCGTAGTCAGGGCTTCCCAGGCTGCGCTGCAGCAACCGGCTGGTCATTGAATACCTCCGAGGAGATCCCCGCCTTCAGGCGGGGGAGGAATCGGACCCCTGCGGAGCAGGACAGGGGCAGCCGATTCGCCGTAAGGCGAACCGGCGTATCGAACAAACGCACGAGTATTTCTTGATCGTTCGATATGATGTGGGGCGTGGCGCAGATCGTGAAGCGGGCCTACAAGTACCGCTTCTACCCGACCCCCGAGCAGGCCGCAGAGCTTGCCCGGACGTTCGGGTGCGTCCGCCTCGTCTACAACAAGGCGCTGGAGGAGCGCACCCGCGCCTACACCGTGGAAGGCCGCGGCGTCTCCTACGCGGAGTCGTCGGCGATGCTCACGGAGTGGAAGCGCAGCGGCGAGTTCGGCTTCCTGTCGGAGGTGTCGTGTGTGCCGTTGCAGCAGGCGTTGCGTCATCTGCAGGCGGGGTTCGCCAACTTCTTCGCCAAGCGCGCCAAGTACCCGACGTTCAAGTCCCGCAAGAAGTCGCGGGCGTCGGCCGAGTACACCCGCTCGGCGTTCCGCTGGCGTGACGGGGAGTTGACGCTGGCCAAGATGGACGCGCCGCTGAACATCGTGTGGTCGCGTCCGTTGCCGGAAGGCGCGCAGCCGTCCACGGTGACCGTGAGCCGGGACGCGGCCGGGCGCTGGTTCATCTCCCTGCTGGTGGAGGAGAAGATCAGTCCTCTCCCGGCCGTGACGCAGAACGTAGGCGTGGATGCGGGCATTACCGCGCTGGCCACACTCTCGACTGGTGAGAAGATCGTCAACCCGCGTCATGAGCGCTGCGGCCGGCGCAAGCTGGCCAAGGCCCAGCGGGCACTGGCCCGAAAAGAGAAGGGGTCGAACAACCGGGCAAAGGCTCGCCTGAAGGTGGCCCAGGTGTACGCCCGGATCGCCGACCGCAGAAGGGATCACCTGCACCAGGTCACTACACGGCTCATTCGCGAGAACCAAGTGATCGCCGTGGAAGACCTGACCGTCGGCAACCTGGTCAAGAATCACAGCCTGGCCCGCGCCATCTCTGATGCCTCCTGGCGGCAGTTGCGCTCCATGCTGGAGTACAAGGCCGCCTGGTACGGGCGCACCCTGGTGGCGGTGGACCGCTGGTTCCCCTCCAGCAAGCTGTGCTCTGTGTGCGGGGCACTGCGAGCAACGATGCCGTTGAACGTCCGCAAATGGGAGTGCGCCTGCGGCGCGATCCACGACCGGGATGTGAACGCCGCGAAGAACGTGCTCGCCGCCGGGCTGGCGGAGAACTGAAACGTCTGTGGAGCTGGTGTCAGACCTCAACGAGAGTCCTCTCGGGCGGGCAACCGGCGATGAAGCAGGAACCCTCACGGGCGACCGTGGGAATCCCCCTCCTTCAGGAGGGGGAGGATGTCAATGAACACTCCCTAGTGACAGGCCCCTGGCGAAGAGGCGCTGGGTGGCGAGGAACAGCACGACGGTCGGCAGCGAGACCACCAGCCCGGCGGCCAGGCCGACGGGGACAGGGGTGCCGGCGTAGACGTCGGTCATCAGACCCGCGATGGCGGTCATCACCGGCCGCACGTCCTCGGTCTGGCTGAGGGTCAGGCCGAAGATGAGGTCGTTCCAGATGAAGGTGAACTCCAGGATGAACACGGCCGTCAGCGCCGTGAACGAGATCGGCAGGTAGATGCGCCAGAAGATGCGCCACGTGGAGGCGCCGTCCATCCGCGCCGCCTCGAAGATCGAGAAGGCGACGCCGGAGTAGAAGTTGCGCAGCACGAACGCGGCCAGCGGCACGTTGATCGCCGTGTAGACGAGGATCAGGCCGAGGCGGCTGTCGTACAGGCCGGCGTCGCTGTAGCCGACGAACAGCGGCACGAGCAGCATCTGGGAGGGGAACACGGTGCCGCCGAAGATCAGCAGGAACCACCAGAACCCGCCGCGCAGCCGCAGCACCACGATCACGTAGCCGGCCAGCGCCCCGATGATCACGCCGAGCAGCGGCGAGACGACGCTGTAGAGCGCGGTGCTGGCCAGGCTCTGCGACAGGTTCGCGCCCTCCAGGGCCTGCGCGAAGTTGTCGAACAGGGCGAAGTCGCCGGAGGGGATCCAGGCGCTGCCCGGATCGTACGAGCTCGCCGGCCGGGAGGCGTTGACGAGCAGCAGGTACGTCGGCCCGAGCCAGACCAGCCCGAGCACGATCAGCACGGCACGCCTGATCATGTGGCCGTCACCTGCCTCTTCAGATACAGGTAGGACGCCAGCCCGGTGACGACGGTCAGCAGCACGGCCACCGCCGAGCCGTAGCCGTAGTCGCTGGCCACGAACGTCTCCTTGTACATGGTCACCGCGAGCGTCTCGGAGTTGCGTCCAGGGCCGCCCTGCGTCAGCACCCACACGATGTCGAACGTCTTCAGCCCGGCCACCAGCGCGAGCCCGACCACGACCGCCGTCAGCGGCCGCATGAGCGGCCAGATCACGTGCCGGAACAGCCGCCAGCCCGCGGCCCCGTCGAGCCGCGCGGCCTCGATCGGCTCCTTGGGGATCGACTGCAGCCCGACGACGAACAGCAGCGTGTTCACCCCGAGCTGCTGCCAGGTCCAGACCGCGAGCATGGCGAACGTGTTGGCGGGCGCCTCCTGGAGGAACGCGGTGTCCACGCCGAGCAGCAGGTTGGCGATGCCGTCGTGGGACAGGATCGGGCTCCACACCATGGCCAGGCCCGCGCCGCTCAGCGCGTACGGCAGCATGAACGGCACCCGGTACCACGCGCCGCCCTTGATGTCGTACGACAGCACCGCCACCAGCAGCCCGAGCCCGACCGGCAGCACCATGGTGCCGATCACCCAGATGAGCGTGTTGCGGGTGGAGGTGAGCAGCGCCTCGTCCTGGAACAGCTTGGCGAAGTTGGCCAGGCCGACGAACGCCGGCGGCTCAAGGCCGTCGTAGCGGGTCAGGCTCAGGTAGGCCGTCCACACGAACGGCGCGTAGAGCAGCCCGGCGACCAGCAGGACCGCGGGCGCGACGTATCCGTACCTGAACCGGCCGAGCATGGGAGCGGTGTTTCTCATGGCCTCGTCCCGTGAGGCGTTCCCCCGCTCACTGGTGGGTGCTCCAGTACTCGTCGGCGGCCTTCTGGATCGTCTCCAGGACCTCCTTGTACGTGCCGGGCTCGGTGACGAACTTGCTGAACCCGTCGAGCGCGGCGGTCAGCACGGGCGGCGGCGTGGCCTCGAAATAGCGGTTGACCAGGCGATATTTGCCGCTGCCCGCGTCCTTGGTGACCGTGCCGAGTGCCTTGTCATCGATCGTCACCTTCGGGTTGGCGCTCACGTCGCCGCGGCTGGTCGCCCACTTCTCCTGAGCCTCGGCGCTCGTCCACCACTTCAGGTACTTCTGACTGGCGTCGGGGTCGGCCGCCTTGGTCAGCGAGCACAGCGGCCCGCTCTCGAAGATCATCGAGGTCTTGGGCAGCGCGGGGTTCACGTTCGGGATGACGAAGAAGTCGTAGTCGGTGCCCGCCTTCATGTCCCGCGTGGTCATGCTGGTGTTGAACCAGGAGCCGAACGAGACCATCGCGGCCTTGCCGTTCTTCAGCACGTCGCCGGGGTCGGTCTTGTCGCCCGGGTTGATGAAGTAGCCGGCGTCGATGAGCTGCTTCCACCGCTCCATCACCTGGACCACGCCCGGGTCGGTGTACTTGGCCTTGCCGGTGGCCAGGCGGTCGTACAGGTCGGGGTCGGTGCCGGCCATGAGCTGCTCGAACCAGACGAAGGAGAACAGCACGCTGGTGTGGTAGAAGGCCTTGACGCCGTTCTTCTTCAGCGTCTCGGCGGTGGCGACCAGGTCGTCCCAGGTCTGCGGGGGCTTGAGCCCGTACTTGTCGAAGATCTGCTTGTTGTAGAACATCCCCCAGTAGGCGACGTTCATCGGCACGCAGTACTGCTTGCCGCCGACGGTGTAGTAGGGCAGGAGGTCCTGCGACAGGTCGCCGGCCTTGATGGCCTCCTGCCAGATGGCCGTGGTGTCGGCCACCTGCTTCTGCTTGACCACCTCCTCCAGCATCCCCCCGGTCTGCCAGGTGAACAGATCAGGCTTGACCTTCGTCCGGAACGACGCCTTGATGAAGGCCTGGTACTGGGCCGAGTCGGTGTAGCCCGTGGGTTTCATGCCGAGGCCGATCTGCTGCTTGGACAGCGCGCCCATCTCGTCGAAGTACTTGGTCCACGCGCCCTTGTCGTTGTACAGCGTCAGCTCGGTCTTCTTCTGCGGCGCCTCGGCGCTGTTGCCACCGCACGCGGTCAGGACGAGCGCCGCCACGCCGAGCGTGGCCACACGTGACCGGAACATGGGCCGGCCTCCTTGGTTCTATCGGGGGGACTTTCATCGGGGGCCCCTATCGGGGTCGCATCCTGTGCTGGATGACCGTCTTCACGTCCGCCAGGTGACTGCGCATGAGCTCCTCGGCCCGCGCGGCGTCGCGCGCCTCGATGGCCGACAGGATCGCCACGTGCTCCTCGTAGTCGCGGCGCCGGTCGTCGAAGATCTGCAGGATCTCGCGCTGCTCCGGGCCGTGCACGGTGAGCAGCGAGTCGACGACCTCGTGCAGGACGCTGTTGCCCGCCAGCCGGGCCGTGGCCCGGTGGAAGGTCATGTTCGCGTCGTGCAGCTCGGCGTCCTCGCCGCGCAGGTGGCTGCCCGCCCCGTCGAGCACCTGCTTGAGCGTCGCCAGCTCCTCCTGGCCGGCGCGCTCGGCGGCCATGGCGGCCAGCGGGGGCTCGATCACGATCCGCGCGTCGAGCAGCTCAAGCAGCTGGGCCGCGTGGATCTCGCGCATGTTGGGGTTGGGCAGGACCAGCCGCTCGATGGCGGCCCCGACGTAGATGCCGGAGCCGTGCCGCAGCTCGATGGCCCCGGTGGCCTCAAGCCGGCGCAGCGCCTCGCGCAGGGTGGGAGTGGTGACGGCGAAGCGCTGGGAGAGTTCCCTGGTCGAAGGCAGCCTGTCGCCGGGCCGATGCCCTCCTGTACGGATGAGCTCCAGCATGCGCTCGGTCAGAGCGTCGGAAAGCGTAGGCCGCGCTACCTCGGACATATCAAGTGATCTAATCACTTCTCGGCGACGGCGTCTATGAGGAGTTTGGTTTTCCTGCGGTCGTGGTTGTGCGGGCGCTTACGGTCCGGCGGTCACTTCTTGATCAGGTCCATCATCAGGTCGATCTGCCCTCGGCGGGACGTCTGCACCTGGGCCGCCCACCGCTGCACCTCAGGGTTGACCCCGTTCGCCACCTCGGCGGCGGCCATCTGCACGGCGTCGTCCTGGTGCGCGATCAGCAGGTTGCACAGGTCGTACTCGAAGTTCTTCGACGCCTTCAGCGCCTGGATCTGCTTGGCGTCGGTCTCCGGCCGGCCGCCGTGGTGGTCGTGCGCCTCCGCGGCCGGGGTGAGCGGCTGCTGCCAGGAGTGCAGCCAGCGCAGCATCATCTCGACCTCGCCCTGCTGGGTGCTCTCGATCGCCGCGGTGAGCGTCTTCAGCTCGGAGGTGGTGGCGCGCGACGTGCCGACCTTGGCGATCTCGATGCCCTGCCGATGGTGCTGCACCATCATCTGCACGAACATCACGTCCTCGGCGTTGACCGGCTCCTCCGGCTCCTGCTGCCCGCACGCGGCGGCCAGCAGGAGCACGAGGACGGCTAAGAGTGCGCGCACCCGCATCAGCTCCTTTTAGGAAATGTTCCTAAATGATGCGATGCGGGGGCGCAAGTGCACTACCTCCTCATCGGCCACGGGCCCGGGCTCGACCTACTGAAGGGTGCGCAGGAAGGTGAGTGCTTCCTCGGTGTGACTCGTGGCGATCTCCGTCATGAAGTCACGGTCGGGGAAGTCGCCGTCCAGCAGCCGCAACGGCCCCGCCACCAGCGACAGGTGGTGGGCCAGCCGGTAGAAGCGCAGCCGCCGCTCGTCCAGGCCGTCCAGCCGCAACCGCTCGTAGTGATCGCCGAAGCGGATCTTCAGGAAGACGTGCTCCCACTCGACGTCGAAGTACGACGCGCCCTCGATGTCGATGAGGACCGGCTCGTTCCGGTCGTCCAGCAGGACGTGATCCGGGCCGAGCTCGCCGTGGATGAGCCCGTGACCGGGTCGCGGGCGTACGGCGGCGTGCAGGTCGAGCAGGGCGGCCTCGAACGCGTCCCGCTCGGCCGCGATCCGCCCGACCCGCCCGGCCGCCTCCCGCAGATCCTTCAACGACCACCGCAACACAACCTCAGGACACGAGCCCTCGTGGCCATGGGAGGCCCCGCCACCAGCCGAGTCTCCGCCGCCGCCGTTGTGGACACCTCCGCCGTCGGAGATCCCGTCGCCGTCGCCGTGATACGTCCCCTCGACGTCATCTCCGCGACCGATGGCGGCATCGCCGTCGCCCTCTTCCGCCCTGCCGTGATCGATTTCGGCGATCCGGCCAGGGCGGGGCGCCCGGCACGTGCTCATCAGCCGCAACGACTCCGCCAGGCGGTCCATCATGGGCGCGGCCCTCTCGGGGTCCTCCAGCAACCGCGCCTCCAGGGTCCCGCCGCGCAGGTCCTCGACGACGGCGGCGTCCGACGGCAGCCACTCGCCGGCGCAGGAGGCGAGGAGCAGGCGCGGCACGCGTACCCCGAGCCCTTCGAACCGCGCCCGGCTCGCCTCGAACAGCTCCATCCCGGACGGCTCCCCCACCGTCCCACCCTGACCGCCCTGACTGCCCAGACCGCCCTGACTGCCCAGACCGCCCTGACCGTCGGGAGGACCGGAGACGCCCTGACCGCCCTCACCGCCTGAGACGCTCTGGCCGGTGGGGGCCTGCCAGTAGTCCTCGTCCTGGCTCCAGACGTAGAGGATCGCGCTGCGCCCGTCGCCGGCCGACAGCCGGTAGACGCCCTTGCTGGTGCCGCCCCGCAACCGCTGCACCGTCACCGGCGTCCGGCTCGGGCCGAAGACCTCCCGCGCCAGCGGCGCCACGTCATCCGCCCCGACGAACCGCCGCTCACCTGTCCTGGGTTTTCGCATAGGGACGATCGTGGCTTTCGGCCACCCAGAACGCCACCGGGTTTCGCCGTTGACCTCGACCTGACTTGAGGTTGCATCGTTGGCGCATGGGAAATTTCGCGATCGGCGTCATCCTGCCCGGGGTCAGCGTGCAGCGCAGGGACGGCCTCACGTTGCAGGAGGCCGCCAGGCACCTGGAGCAGGCCGGGCTCGACGGAGCTTGGCACGGCGACCACCTCGCCATCGGCGGCCCGACCCTGGACGCCCCCGTCGCCCTGGCCACCGCCGCCGCGGCCACCACCCGGATCAGCATCGGCACCAGCGTGTTCGTCCCCGCCATCCGCCCGCTCGCGTGGGCCGCCAAGCAGGTCGCCTCCCTCCAGTACGTCTCCGTCGGCCGCCTCGTCCTCGGCGTGGGCTCAGGAGGCGGTCCCGAGCAGTGGGCCGCGGCCGGCGTCCCGTACGGAGCACGCGGTCCCCGCACGGACGCCGCACTGGAACTCCTGCCGCGTCTCCTGTCCGGCAAGCCCACCCACCTCACCCCTCTCCCCGTCTCCGCGCGAGAGACCGGGCCGATCACCGAACACGGACCGGCCGCCGAGCAGGGGCCGGTGGTGGAGTTGGCGCCGGCCGTGGAGATGCCGCCCGTTTGGGTCGGGAACGCGTCGCCGGCGGCGATCCGGCGGGCCGCCCGCCTGGGCGACGGCTGGTTCCCGTCCCTGATCTCGCCGGAAGAGGTCGCCACCGGCCGGGCCAGGCTGGCCGAGTTGGCCTCCGAGTACGGCCGCCGTACCCCGATCATCGCGATCGGCGGCACCTCGGCCCTGGGCGGCGACGGCCTGCCCACCCGGGAGGAGATCGCCGCCGGCATCAGCGGCGCCTACGGCCGCCCGCTGGACGAGGTGATCGGCCTCCCCCTCACCGGCTCACCCGAGCAAGCGGCCGAGCGCCTGGCCGCGTACCGGGAGGCGGGAGCGAGCCACGCCGTGATCGGCATCGCGGGCGGCGACTGGCGCACCCAGGTCGACGCCCTCGCACAAACCCGCGCCCTCCTGCGCTGACCTCACCACCAGGTCACACGCCTCCTGCACCGACCTCACCACCAGGTCACACGCCTCCTGCGCCGCCATCGACACCGAGCCGCACCGACCTCGGCGCCGCAGCCACGGCGCCCGCTGGTCACGGTGTCCGCTGGTCGCGGCGGGCCTGCTTCTTCTCGTGGATGACCGCGAGGGCGTCGGCGACCGGACCCAGATGCCCGAGCTTGTCGGGGTTGGCGATCGAGCGGATGGTCTGAATGCGTCCGTCCAGGATGTCGATCGCCCAGGCGATGACGATCAGCCCGTCGCGGTCGCGGATGATCGCGCCCGGCTGGCCGTTCACCTCGTGCGTCTCCAGCACCGCGCCGATCCAGGCGAACGGCGGGATGGCGACGGCCAGCACCCTGGCCACCCTCTCCGCGCCGAAGAGCGGAACCGTACTGCCGACCTTGCCGCCGCCGTCGTTGACCAGCTGCACCTCGGCGGCCAGCAACTCGCGCAGCCCGTCCACGTCCCCGTCCTTGAGCGCGCCGAAGAACCGCGCGGCGAGCCGGTCGCGCGAGCGGCGATCCGCCTCGAAACGGGGCAGACCCGCGTCCATGTGGCGGCGCGCCTTCACCCCGAGCTGACGGCACGCGGCCTCCGACCGCTCCACGGCGGCGGCGATCTCCCGATAGCTGAACGCGAACACCTCGCGCAGCACGAAGACCGCCCGCTCAAGCGGGCTCAGCCGCTCCAGCAGGATCAGCGCCGCCATCGACACCGAGTCGGCCAGCTCCGCCGACCGCGCGGGATCCTGGTACGGGTCGCTCAGCAGCGGCTCGGGAAACCACGGCCCGACATACGCCTCGCGCCGGACACGGGCCGAGCGCAGCACGTCGATCGAGATCCGGGTCACCGTGGCCGACAGGAACGCCTTGGGCGACTCGGCCCGGGTCGCGGAGCCGTCGTAACGCAGCCACGCCTCCTGTACGGCGTCCTCGGCCTCGCTCACGCTGCCCAGGATCCGGTACGCGATCGCGAACAGCAGCGGCCGTAGCTCCTGGAACTCCTCCGTACGGGTCACGCCCTCCACTGATACATCATTCCCGACAAAAGTGGGTGGTGTCGCAGGTCACATCCCGACCGGCTCACATCCGTAAGGGGCTGTCTCGTCCAGGGGTTGTCACCCTGAAAACGAGGAGCACACCATGCAGAAAGTCTGGTTCGTCACCGGCTCGAACCGCGGCCTCGGCCGCAACTTCGTCGAGGCCGCCCTGGCGCGCGGTGACAAGGTCGCCGCCACCGCCAGGAGCACCGCCGCCCTCAAGGAACTGACCGACACCTACGGCGACGCCATCCTCCCGCTGGAACTGGACGTGACCGACAGGGCCGCCGTCTTCGCGACCGTGAAGCAGGCCAAAGAGCACTTCGGCCGGCTCGACGTCATCGTGAACAACGCCGGCTACGCCCAGATCGGCGCGGTCGAGGAGCTGACCGAGCGGGAATTGCGCGACCAGCTCGAAACCAACCTGTTCGGCGCGGTGTGGGTGGTCCAGGCCGCGCTGCCGTACCTGCGCGAGCAGCGCTCGGGCCACATCGTCCAGCTGTCGTCGGCGGCCGGGATCATCGCGATGCCACTCGGCGGCGCCTACCACGCCTCCAAGTGGGCCCTGGAGGGCCTGAACGAGGCGCTCGCCGGCGAGGTCGCCGAGTTCGGCGTCAAGCTGACCGTGATCGAGCCCGCCGGCTTCGCCACCCGCGACGGCAACAACCCCGACCCGCTCGCCAACGGCCACATGGCCACCACCGACCCGGCCTACGACGCCGTCCGTCAGCGGCTCGGCGCGATAGCGGGCAAGATGCCCGCCGGAGACCCGGCCGCCGCGGCCCAGGCGCTGCTGAAGCTGGTCGACTCCGCCAACCCGCCGGTGCGGGTGCTGTTCGGCAAGGGCTTCTACCCGATGATCCAGCAGGCCTACGCCGCCCGGCTCAAGACCTGGGAGGACTGGCAGGACCTGTCGATCGAGGCCCACGGCACGCATGACGCCCGCTGACTGCCGTACGGCATCGAAGGGCTCTGCGACGCGGCCGCGACGAGGATCACCATGACGTACAGCAGGAAGATCACCGCCACGACCGCGATCGCCAGCAGGCAGCCCGTGGCGCCGAACTGCGGCGACGCGGCCGGAGGTGGCGGAGCGGGCCACGGCACGGGCGGCGGAGCAGCCGGCCGCGTCGGCGGGTGGAAGGCGTGACGGGGCACAGGCGGCGGGTGGACGGCGTGATGGGGAGCGGGCGACGGCGCGTGCACCGTCGCCCACGGCACCGGTCCCCTCCCAGGCCCTCCCACTCCCCCGGGTCCTCCCGCTCCCCACCCCGGCCCCCGTGGCGGCGGGGCGAAGAAGAGGTCGGGCGGGGGAGTCACGACAGACGCGCGACGGGTGTCGCAGCCCAGGCAGGCGGCGTCGCCGGAGGCGTTCCACACGTCGCACAGCGAGCACCGCCAGTTCGGCCCGGGAACGGTCACAGGCTGTTCGCGATCGTGTCGATGATCTCGTCCAGCTCCAGTTCCTCCAGCCCCTGCCCGGCGGTGGAGGGGAAGTGCAGCGTCATGTTCCACTCCTCGGTGATGTCGCTCCACGGGTAGACGTCGGGCGCGAAGATCACCAGGCGCTTGGCCGAGTTCTCCATGACGGCCGTCCGGCTCCCGGAGTAACCCCACTGCTCGAACAGGCCGTCCATGTCCTGGGGGAGGTGCTGCGGATAGGTGTGCGCGGAGACGGCCTGCGGGGAGCGCAGCGGATGCGCCGACGCGTCGGTGAACATCACGATGACGTGCCGGCGCCGGTCGAGCCCCCGTTCCCAGGGGGAGTCGATGGCCAGAGCCAGCGCCTCCAGTCCCGATTCCGGCTCGTCGCCGCCTCCGGTCGCGCGCAGCCGCCGGACGAATCCGTCGAACTCGTCCGCCTGCTCGGGGAAGACCAGGAAGCCGGTCTCCTCGATGGCGTCCTCGGCGAAGTCGCCGAAGTCGCGGAACGCGATGACCTTGAGCCGGAGCCGGCTGATCTCCTTGCCCTTGCCGCCCATCACCTGGCTCAACCGTTCGTGGAAGGTCAGGGCGCTCTTCTTGACCGTGTCCAGGACCGGAGCCATGCTCTCGGTCACGTCGATGCAGAGCACGATGTCCACCGCGTACCGCAGGTTCCCCTGGTACTCGCCGACGGAGGTCATGGCTGGTTCTCCTCTGTTCGCATGCTGATTCGCACTCGTGAGCCCGGCGACGTGACGTACCGGGAGCTCAGTTCGCAGACCGCGGGGTTCCTGAGCGTCCGCAGGAACGCCGCCGTGCCCGGCCGGGCGCCGGGCGACCTGGCCGTCATCGCGGCCAGGAGCCGTCTCATGGGCTCGCACAGCCGGTCGTCGAGACGCAGCTTCGTTCCGGCGTTCACCGCGTCGGCCGGTGAGCCGAACCGGTCGCCGAACCCCGGCAGCGCGCCGGTCAGGTAGTGATGGGCGAGCAGGCCGAGGGCGAAGACGTCGGCCGCGGTGGTCAGCTCCTCCGGCCGTACGTCCTCGTCCCCCTGCACGTAGCGGCGCCATTCGGGAGCCCCGTAGACCATGTCCCCGGCGATGTCCTCGCGTGCCGGGGGAAGGCCGGACGCGTAGGCGTCGTCGAAGTCGATGAGCTTGGCCGTGTGGAAGGCACCTTGCCGGCGCTTGACGATCAGCACGTTGCCGGGCTTCAGATCGCCGTGCACCAGGTCGATGGCGTGCAGCAGGCCCAGGCTGAGCGCCAGCGTACGCAGCAGCACCGCCTTCTCCGCGGCCGTGAGCGAGCCGGGCCGCGGCGTGCCGACCGCGTCGATCCGCTCCGTGACCTTGTAGTACGAGGCGCCGTGGTGGAAGAAGTCACAGGCCAGCACCAGGTTTCCACCACCGGCCGCGTCGTGCCGCAGCCGGCTCATGACCGCCCGGTGCCGCCGTTCGAACTCCTCGCACGCCCGCATCCGCAGCCGCACACTCGCCGCGGACCCGCTCTTGGGCCGTTTCGGGTCCAGGAACCGCTTGATGAAGTACGGTCGCCCGTCGCGTTCGGCGAAGGCCCACACGCATCTCCCGCCGCCGCTGTTCGTCGGCTCGCTGACGATGCGGTATCCCCTGATGACGTCGCCCGCCCTCATCCCGGTTCCACCGGCATGAGCCGCTCGTAGTCCGGCCGGTAGTCCTCCCACGTACGCGCTCGCCACTCCCTGGCCACGGCGTCCTCGGCCGGCGGGCGGACGAGCGGATAGTGCGCCTCCATCTCCAGCGAGCGCGGGGCGAAGCTCTCCCTGAGCTCCGCGAACCCGGCGTAGCCCAGGGCCGCGAGGCTCAGCGAGGCGTCGTCGGCCGTGTACCCCGACACCTGCCTGGCCAGCCGCTCCGCCCACTCCCGCTCGTCCGCCGCCGCCCGCATCGTGCTGAGCAGGTGGCACTCGAAATGGGCGGGCGTCTCGACGTAGCCGAAGAAGCCGTCGGTCGCGCAGACCAGGACGCACGGCAGCGGCAGCAGCAGCACGTGCTCCTCGATGGTGAACTCCTGGTCGGCGCAGATCACGTTCGTCATCGGCGGGTCCTGCACCAGCTGCTGAAGGCTGTCGGTTTCGTCCGTGTGGTCCCTGGTCAGCGCCTGCAGCCCGCCGCCGCGGCTCAGCGCGTACGCCCGCGAGTCGCCCGCCCAAAGGACCCGGCACTCGGCCTGCTCCCCGCCGAGCCGGTAGTGCGCGGCGGCCATGGTCGTGGGCAGCCACCTGCGCATCCGGCTCACGATCTTGCCTCGCGGCGGTGCCGGCACGTCCGCCAGCACCTCCACCAGCCGCGTCCGCAACGACTCCGTCTCGTCAGCGACCGTCTTCCGCGCCGTCTTTTGGGCCGTCTTTTGGGCCGCCCCATCGGTGGCCGTCTCCCGGGCCTCCCCGTCCGCGAACGCCGTCCGTGCTGCCCCGTCCATGAACCAGGACAGCACGCCGGACCTGACCAGCCGCGACCCCACCCAGGCCCCGCTGCGCCGCGTACCGTCACGAAGTTCGCACGCCGCCCCCGCGCCCGACCCGCCCAAACCATCGAAGACGCCCACGATCCCCTCGGCCGCCGCAAAGCGGTGGGCGAAGAGCGGCTCGGCGTCCTCACCCCGTCCGTCGCGCCGTTCCGTCCACACCCCCACGGCCATGACCCCTTCGTCGCGGTAGTGCCAGATCGTGCCCTCGCCCGGGGAGCCGACGGCGACGCCCCTGACCCTGACCTCCGTCACCTGTCCGGTTCCTCGATCTTCGTCGGCCGCAGACCGCGGACCCGGCTGGTGCGCCGGCCGTCGCCGTCGGAACCGCGGGACTCGTCCTCCAGGGCCGGCGCCGGCGCGAGCGTGCCGCGCAGCCGGGTCGAGCGGATCCCGCCGAACGGCGACGACGAGCCCCCGTTCATGCGGTCGCGCAGGGCGCGCTCGGCCTGCAGCGACTCCCACGGCTCCCGGTCCGCCTCCGAGTGCTTGAGCACGGCCTGCCAGGCGACCAGCAGCTCCTGACGTTCCTCCCGCTCGGCGTTCGCGATCATGTCGTACGCCGCCCGCGGGCCCTCGCGCTCCATGATCTCGGCGATCAGCCCCTCCGCGCCGTCCCTGCGCAACATGCGCAGATGGCGTTCCCTGCGCATCTCCATGAGCCGGGTGTCACGCTCGATCTCCCGGTACGCCCGCCCGCTCGCCACGATCTCGTTGCCGTCGACCACCACCTCGACGGTGACGTTGCGCAGCCGGAGCGCGGCGTCGCCGCTGAAGGTGCGCATCGACTCGGTCAGCGCGTCCTCGGCCTGGTGCAGCTCGCCGATGTCGAAGTTCCGCGAGACCCGGCGCAACATCCGCTGAATCGGCAGGTACAGGGCGCCGCTGACGTCCATGATGCCGCGGTGCACGATCTCCGCGGGATCGGCGACCCGGCAGTTGAGCCGCACCAGGCTCGGGAAGCCGAACGCGGGATCCCTGCTGAGCAGCGGCATGCTCAGCACCAGCCGGTGCTCGGTCACGTCCACCTCGTAGACCTGCCGGTACGTGCCGTACCAGGCGTCGGGGACGGACTCGCCGTGCCGGATCGTGAGCAGGTCGCCCTTGCGCGGAGCCAGCACCATCGCGGTCCCCGGCGCGGGCGGGCGCAGGGGCATGCGGGGCAGGAGCAGCGACAGGTTGCTGCTCTTCGTGATCGGGTTGTAGGTGTACAACTCCATGTCAGGTCCTTCCGTTCGCGTACGAGGAACGGCCCAGCTCGGCGAGCAGCCGCGCGGCCGGATGATCGCGACGCCCGGCGGCCCTGGCCCAGTCGTCGAGGTGGTGGTGCAGCCGCTCCCGGTGCCGGCCCGAGCGGGCGGCCACGGCGAGCACGATGTCGCGGACACCGCGGTAGGCGGCCGCGTCGCGGTCCGCGTGCACGTCCACGTATTCGCGCAGCGTCTCCAGAGCGGGCTGCTGCGCCGGCCTGCGGTCGAGGGCACGGGCCCACAGTTCGATCAGCTGCGGCCGGTGCTCCTCCGCGCCGGCCAGCAGCAGCGGCAGCGACTGATGGCCCTGTCCTGACGCCTCTCCCGCCGGCTGTGCGGCCGATTGGGCAGCCGGTTGGGCCACCGGTTGTGCGACCGGTTGGGCGGCCACGAAGACGAAGGCCGCCAGCGCCTTCGTCACCATCGGCGACGCGTCCCGCGGCTGCGACCACTCGACCAGCGCCGCCAGCACCTCGGCCACCCTCCCGCGCTCCATCAGGCCGGACAACGCGTGGCCGACCGGCAGGAGCGTGCCCCAGTCGTCACGATCCAGCAGCACGCGCAACGCCTTGACCGCACGCCGCGGCCGGGCCGCACCCAGCCCGCCGCCGAGCACCGCGGCCGCCGTCAGCCCCTGCCTGCGCTGCTCGGCCGTGTCCCCCTCCGCCACCCAGGCTTCGAGCAGCAGCCACACGGCCTCGGCCAGATCGGGGTGACCGCCCACGACGTCGAGCGCCGTGGCCGCGCTCTGGCGCACCACGACGGAGCCGTGCCTGGCCCACGGCCGCAGGAACCGGTGCAGCGCATGGTCGTAGTCGCTCCAAGCGATCACTCCCGCGGCCACCGACGTGCGCGCCCGTACGCCGATGTCCGGATGGGCGACCAGCCGGCGGATCCAGGCGAGGAAAGCCGAGCGCTGCCCGTCCAGATAGGTCCAGGCGTACCCGAGCACCGCCTGCCGGACGAGCGGATTGAGATAACGGACCCGCGGCGCCACGTCGCCGGGCCCGCCCGACCCCACCGAGACGTCGATCCACGGGTGGTCGGAGCCGATCCGCTCCCGGAAGCGCAGGTCGGGCGGCGCCTCCGCGGCCGGCGTGAGCAGATCGTAGAGCTGCGCGGCGGCGTCCGAGACCGTCAGGTACGTGGCATCCTCCAGCGCCGCGGCGGCCAGCGCGAAGCACATCGCCTCGGGCGTGCGATGACGGCTGAACCAGTCATGGACCCGGCCCGTCGGATCACGCAACTCCTTGACCTTGGCCGCCAGGTCCGCCCGCTCGCGGATCACGGTTGCCAGGTGCAGCGCGGTGCGAGGGCGGGTGTCCTCGCGCAGGAGTTCGAGCGCGCCCGCCTCGATGAGCCGCAGCCGCAGGTCGGCCGACTCCTCGGGGGTCGGCTCGCGGTCGTGGACGCGGCGTTCGATGAGACGTACGAGATCGAGCCCGCCCAGCGTGGTCAGCACCTGCCCAGAACGCTCGGCCTCCATCAGCGCCCCACGCGGCGGGCCCGTCACCAGGACCAGGTAGCTCTCGTGCTCGTTCAGGCAGGCGGTCAGGTCGTCGATCCACCGCTCGTCGATCAGGTGGGGAGTCAGGCCGGGGGTGGCGTCGTCGAGGACGAGGAGGTAGCCGCTGTTCCGCTCGGGCGGCCGCCACTGCGCGTCCCGCAGCGCCGACGCGTCCAGCACTTCGTGACACCCACCACCTTTCACCGTCTGCCCTGCCTCCTGCGCTCCTACGGCCCGCTCCCTGACGGCGGCCTGCTCGTTTACGGCCTTGACCAGCAGATTCACCCCTGTGGCCTTCCGCCCTCCAGGCGGGAGAGCCAGGATCAGCAGCCGGCGCTCGACCAGGATCCGCAGCGCCTCGTCGAAGCGCGGCAGCGGAAGATGCCCCTCGGTCCAGTGGGCCAGCCGCCGCTCGCTGATCCGCGCCGTCGGCTGCCCGGTGCGGCGTGCGCCGTCCCCGAGGTTCATCCCGCCGCCGAAGCTGACCGCGTCGTTGAACAGCGCCACCGTGCCGATCCGCATGCCGAACGGGTCGGCGTTCAGCCGTTCCATGACACTGGCCGCGATCGCGGCGGCCCTCGCCGCCTCCGCGCGTTCGGCCTCGTCCTCGCTCTCGCCCTTGCGGTGGAGTGCCCGGAGGGCGTCCTCCTCGCTGAGCGGTTTGTCGTCCTTGTCCTGTCGGGCCTGGGGCGGCTGCTCCGCCTCCGCCTTGTCGCCCGCCTCCTCGATCGGAGGATCCTCGACTGACTGGCTCATGTTCCGGCCTCCGCGGCGTTCAGGAGATGGTGAAGTCGCCCGAGAAGTGCACGGGCGCGTGGTAGACGCTGGCGTTCTTGATCGTGTCGGCGACGATCGACGGCGAGCCGTCCTTCGCCCGCGACAGCCGCCTGACCAGGCGCTCAACGCCTTCCAGGAAGGCGCGGTCGCTGCCGAGGTGAGCGACGAGCACCCGCTCCAGGGTCGCGAGCGCCGTCGGGTCGACGGGATCGGCCTCGACCTGGGCGAGCGCGCTCGTCGCGGCCGTGTCCCCGGCGAACCGTACCCGCACCATTTCCAGGAGCTGGACGGAATGCCGGCCCCAGGAGACCTCGGCCCAGGACACGCCTGCCTGCTCTTCGGGGTGTGCGGTCCCACCGCCTGTCACGGCTTCTGCGACGAGGTGGGCGGCGTCTTTCCCGAGCTCCGCGACTGATCTCATGTTCGCTCCAGAGGAATCGATGACGGGGGAATCGGCTGGTGGTTCGAGCCCGGGATCCTGCTGCAGGATCCGCTGCCGCAGGTCCCTGATCCGTACGCCGGGGTCGGTCCCCAGCTCGTGCCCCAGCCTGCGCCGCAGCTCGTCGCCGGCGGCCAGGGCGTCCGACGACCGGCCGACGCGGTGCAGCGCCAGCATCAGCAGCCGGGTCGCCTCCTCGTCCAGCGGACGTCTCTCGACGAGGTCCTGGACCTCGGGCACCACCTGGGTGTGACGTCCGAGCCGCAGTTCGGCCTCCATGCACTCGACGACCGCGGCGCGATGCTCCTCCAGCAGCCTGGTGCGCGCGTTGGCCGCGCCAGGGCCCGGCAGCCCGCTGAGCGGCTCACCGGGTCGCATGCCTTCGCCGCCCCACTGCCTCAGACCGTCCCGCAGCAGCTCCACGGCACGCGCGTCGTCCTTGCGCAGCAGCGGCCGCGCCGCGCCGACGAGGTCGTGGAAACGATGCACGTCGACCTGGTCCCGCTCGGCCACCACCAGGTAGCCGGTCGTGTGGGTGGGCAGGACGAGCGTCCCCTTGGGTGTGCGGCCGAGCCGGCCGCGCAGGTCACTGGCGTACTGCGACAGGACAGGACGGGCGCTGCTGATCGGCTTCTCGCCCCAGATCTTGTCGATGGCCTGCTCAATCGTGACCGGCTTGCCCTCGGCGAGCAGCAGCAGGGCCAGCAACAGCCGCTGCTGCCGCTCCCCGAGCTGAACCGGCCGGTCGTCCCGGAATGCCTGCATCCCATTGAGCAGTTGATATCTCACGGCCACTTCCTCCACTCGGGAATTGTCATGAAAGACCTATGAAGGACCTATGACGGGCCTTACATCAGCCCGCTCATCCGGTCTCTGACTCGCTATTCGATCCTTAATTCCAGAGGGACGCACAAAGCATCCCCCAGAAAAAGGAGAACGAAATGAACGAGGCCAGGCGGAATGAGTCGACGGGCGCCGGGTGGCGCAAGGCCACCTTCAGCGACCACGGCGGCGGCTGCGTCGAGGTCGCCTTCGGCGAGAACTGGGTCGGGCTCCGCGACTCGAAGAATCCGACGGGGCCGACGCTCAACTTCAGCAACTCGGAGTGGGACGCGTTCCTCTCCGGCGTGTACGCCGGGGAGTTCGACCTGACGTAACAGGCGATCGCCCCCAGGGGAGACGCCGCGGTACGCGGCCCGCGGCGCCTCCCCCGGCCCCGGGGCCGGCGCAGGAGTGCCGGGCCCCGAGGCCGCGAGGGCGCGCATGGCGGGTCATCGGGCCATGGCACGAATATCGGCGCTCAGTTTCGCGAGAAATTGCCGCGCCGCGTCGTCGTAAATAGCCATCGCGGCCAGCACGGACCATTGCCGATGGTACGTGGCAATGTCATCGGCATCGCGAACGGTCAACCTCATGTGCGTAACCTCGACTTCCACGAAACTGTCACCCGCGCTGCCGTCACTTTCGTAGAGCGTGAATCCGTTCGAAGGGCAGACCAGCGCCTCACCGTCCTGCGGGATCAGCCCGATGCGGACGTTCTCCAGCGTGCTCAGCGAGGCGACCCGGTCCAGTTGGGCCAGCAGAAGACGCGGCGTTCCCGGCCGCAGCCGCAACGCCGCCTCCGTGATCAGGAACTCGAAGGTGCGGCTCTCGTCGTACAGCGCGAGCTGCCGTTGCAGCCGCGCCGCGACCACCATGGGCAGGTCGCCCTCGGAATAGGGCGGGTCGAAGAGCGAGAAGACGCGGCGGGCGTACTCCGCGGTCTGCAGCAGCCCGGGAACGATCGTCGGCTGGTACACCCGCACGACGTGCGCCTGGTCCTCCTGCTCGCGGATCTCGTCCTGCAGATGCGTCTGCCGCTGCAGGGCCTCCCGCCAGGTGTGCATCTCGGTGAAGGCCGCCTGGGTGAGGTCGGCGAGGAACTCCCGCGTCGGCGTCGGCGCCTCCACCGCCTCACCCCACGCCGTCACCTCCGGCAACGACGGGACCACGCTGCCGGACTCGATCCGCGAGACCTTGGACTGGCTGATGCCGATGCGGTGAGCGAGATCCCGCCCGGAGATGCCGGCGAGGTCCCGCAGCCGCCGCAACTCACCGGCCAGCCGCTGGCGCTTGGTACGACCCCTCCCTCCCTCACCTGCGAGGTCTTCCATCTGTCCCCGATCCTGTGCGACTCGGTCAAGTGCCGAGTCAGTTTGAACTGTTTTGATGCGGAGTGTAGGCACTGAAGCATGGTTAGTGGCTGCTGTTCAAGTGGCCATAATGGTTCGGCATAGATCCGATCCCCATACTCGCAGTTCATCCACCTACACCTCCTAAAGCACCGACTTATCCTGATTCCGCACGATTCATCCACACTTCCCCCCTTAACCCCTCCGCGCCCTCCAGCACACCCTCACCCGCCACCCCAGGACGCCCGCCGACGCTCACTGAGGCCCGCTGAGGCCCGCTGAGGCCCACCGACGCTCTCGCGAGCCACAGGCGAGCCGGCCACCCTCCACCACACGAGCGAAGGCACCCTCTCCCGACCTGCTGTCCCCCGCGCAACGTCGGCTACGAGCAGAAGCCCCCTTCCGCCCACCTGACTCACGTGGCTGGTGAGCACTGCGGAGAGGGCTGCGGTCACCGATCCTGCGGCAGCGGCGAGTCACAAGTCCACCACCCCTCGCAACTCCGGACGATCCCGGACCGAATGCCCCTAAGCCCCCCGACCAACCCACCCAACGCTCCCAGTCCAACCCCATCCGACATCCTCATCCACCCGCACGATCACGTCCCCTCCACAGGCCGCTGATCTGCGCGCTGACCGAACCCGTCCAACTCCCCCGCCCGAACCCGTCCGACCTCCCGCGTCCGGCTTCGTCCGACCTCATCCGACCCTCTCCGCCAGCCCTTTACATCCCCACCGATCACCCCTGCCGCCCCTGCTCATCAACCTTGCCCACGCCGCCCACCACGCACCCAAGACCGCCCTTTGCCCCCACCCGCCACCATGCCCAACCCCAGCCCCGATCCCGACTGCCACCCACCCAGAACAAGATCCCCGATCCTGAGTGGCGACTCAGTCGTCACCGATCTGAAATGAGGCTGAATATGCGATCTGCACCAGATTGACCGCCAGATGATGCCAATATGACCACCGTCACACACCGATCTCGAAGATCACTCATTTCCGGCTTGGGGCGATGGCTGAACAACCTCGCGACTTGGCACTGTGCACGCTGGTCGACCAGTTGAATGAGCTGGTCACACTGGCGGGATCCCCTTCCCTGTCCGACCTGCGAAAATTTTCGCGAAACAGCAGCAGGGAACTGGCAGAAAGCACCACGCACGACATTTTGGCCGGTAAACGCAAGCGAGCACCAGAATGGCCCTGGGTGTTCTCTTTCGTCACCGCCTGCCGAACCGCCGCCGAGCAGACCGGCCTGGACATCCAACCCCTGAACGACGTGAAGGCTTGGCACGACCTGTGGCGCGCGGCCCGAGACAACCACCCCACCCGCCCGACTCCTCCACTCACCGACGAGCAGGAGGAGAAGAAGAGGAAGAAGGAGGAGGACAAGGAGGAGACACCACCCTCTCCCTCACCCTCACCATCGAGGGAGTACCTCCTCCGAGTCTTCGGCCGAAGCGGCATCCGCGTACTGTTCGCCAGCAACCCCCGCAACGCCCAGGACTGCATGCGCCTGGCCGTCATCGCCCTGCTCCGCGACTGGCCGGAAGACGCCCGCCCGTGGCTGAGCCGCGCCGAAGAGGCCGGCCACCCTCAGGCCACCGAGCTGCTCAACCGCCCTCACCACCGGCAACTGGCCGCCCAACTCGCCTATCAGTACGGCCAGGACTTCCAACGGCAGCGCCCCGGCCATCTGAGCATGGCGATGTTCTTCTACCGCCTGGCGGGCGACAGCGGCCATGTGGAGGCCGCGTACCAGCTCGGCTGCGCCCACCGCAGCAGAGGCGAGCCCTGGGTGGCGGCCGGCTGGTTCCGCCGCGCCGCCCTGGACGGCCACCCCGCCGCCATCGCCGAGTTCACCGGAGCCTCTGACGAGCTGACCGGCAGCGGAGAGCAGCCGGCCGAGGACTCGCCACCCATGCCCTCAGGCCCGCCAACGCCTTGACGCCACGCTCATCGGTCCCCCAAGGCACAGGGAAACGCTCGGCCGTAACTCTTCAATGAGACGGCCTACAACCGGACTGCCTGCCTAACTGCTTGCCTATCTGCCCGGTCCTGGAACCAGCCCACGAATCCCACCATCTCACTACCCATGTGGTCATTTGGACGAGCGAGTGCGTGGCTGGCCCTGTTCGTCGCCGGCCTGCCCGCGCTGGGCGTGGCCGCCGTGATCATCGCGGTGCGGGGGCGGTCGTGGATGATGTTCTCGGCGACGTACGTGCTGCTGTTCGGGCTGGCCTACCTCGCGGGCCTGATCCTGCTCGCCCTGCTGCGCTTCCGTCCAAACTGGCTGCGCGCGCTGGTGGCGGGGGTGCTCGTGTACGCGATCGCGTCGGTCACGCCGCTGGTCAGCCCGATGGTCCGCTATCCGTACCACGTGATCAGATGCGGCGGCCTGCCCATCGTCGCCTCCCGCTTCGCCGCCGCCATGAGTTACACCGTCCCCGGGGACGAGGACTACACGGTGACACCGCTCCACGACGTGTTCTTCTGCGAGGAGAAGGAGGCCAAAGCCGCCCGCTATCACCACTACGACTGACCTGCTGGAAAAGCGCTGCCCCGCGATATCGTTCCGTCCGTGACAGAAAGCGATGAATTCAAGCCTGCCACGGAATCCGGCGAAATCCTGGAGCGCTCTTTCCGAGTCATCCTGCGCCGTCTCACCAGCCACGACCAGGACGAGTTCATCAAAGGGGTCCGGGCCGGCAACGGCCTCAACCTGCCCGCGACCCCGGAAGCGTTCCAGACGTTCCTCGCCCGCTTCGACGAGGGCCGATCCGCCGACGGCCTGCTGATCTGCCTGCGCGACACCGGCGCCATCGCCGGCAATGTCAACATCAACAGCATCATCCGCGGACGCTTCCAGAACGGCTCACTGGGCTACGCCGCCTTCCCGCCCTATGCCAATCGCGGATACATGACAGAAGGCCTCGGCCTGGTATTGCGCCATGCGTTCCGCGCATTACGACTGCATCGCCTGGAAGCACAGATCAGCCCCGACAACCACGCCTCCATCAAATTGGTGCAACGCCACGGCTTCCGCAACGAGGGCTACTCCCCTGATCTCCTGTTCATCAACGGCGCCTGGCGCGGCCACGACCGCTGGGCCCTCACCAACGACATGCACGGCATAGTCCCCGACACTCCCCACCCAACACTCCCTGCCCACTGAGCCACCACCTGGACAGCCCTTCAATCCGCCCGGACCATGGAAACATGAAACTCCGGGCCCACCCCATAGTGCGCGGGTGCGCCGCAGTGTCAGGGCTGATCTTGATATCGCTCGCGCAATCATGGATGAGCACCGCCCTCGACGCGCCGATCACCCTTCTGCACTTGGACCCGCTGTTCAACGCGGCACCGTCCGACCTGGCCGCGGGCGCTGTTGTGACGGTGCCGCTACTGGCGATCGGCACCGTCATCATGATTCGGGCATCCTGGCTGGGCGTCACTTGCACCCCCACCACGGTCAAGGTGCACAAACTGCTGTGGACCCGCCGCGTGCCGACCGAACGAGTCATCGAAATCCGCCCGTCCCGGACCGGGAAAACAGATCTGTGGTGGAAGGGCGAAAACGGCTGGCCACGCTGGACCCGCGTGCCCGCGTTCCATCTCCCCCGGCCCACCACAAAACTGGACAGGCTTTTCCACGCAGCACTGCAGCCGTACAACCAGCAATGCATCAACGCCCTGCGACGCTGGGTCGATCAGAACTCGCCATCGGCACCATAACGTCCCAGCCACGCATCCACACCGCGGCGTCTCCGCCGTCGCCGCGCACAACGAGCGACTCCGCACGGCGCACCCCCCCGTTCAACCAGTACCAAGACCCCCAGATCGCATCAAGCTTGAAGTAAATATGCTTGACGCTTGAAGTAATCTGGCAAAAAAAGAGGGCGTGATCATCCACATCGGCGCACGACCGGGTGTGGAAGCAGCCGGCGGCGCGACCGCGTACGGCATCACCAAGGCCGCACTCGCCCACCTGGGCCGCATCCTCGACCTCGAACTGCGCCCCCACGGCATCCGCGTCCACGTGCTCCTGCCCCAGCTCATCGCCACCGCCGCCAACAAAGCGGCGCTCCCTCCACACCTCCTGACCAGCGCAGCCACGCCAGAGGCGATCGCCGACACGATCGCTTCCTTGACCACAACCCCGGACCACAGGGTGCTGATCCCTCTGTACGACGCCTGACCCAGCAGTTGATCACCCTCGTACTCAGGCGCGAGCCTGCCCAAAACGCGACCATCGAGAGAAGCAGAAACCATGGCCGTCGCACTCATCACCGGAAGCTCACGCGGCATCGGCCGCGCCATCGCCCACAGGCTCGCCTCCGACGGCTTCGACATCGTCATCAACTACCGCGACGACGCCCAGGCCGCGGCCGAAGTCGTCGCACACATCGAAGAAACAGCGGGCCGCAGCGCCGTCGCCGTCCGTGCTGACGTGAGCGACCCCCACGAACTGCGCAAGCTCTTCCAGGTGACCGAGGAACGCTTCGGTGGCCTCGACGCCTTCGTCGGTAATGCGGCGACCGTCCGGTACGCCGCCGTGGCCCGCATCGGCGGTCCTCGCTCCGCTCGGGCTGCCCCGCCGTTGCGCGCCTCTGGCGCGCGAGGGCGCAGGGTACGTCTGCGCCTCGGAGCAACCAAAGCGGCTGTCCCGTCGTTCCCGACCCCGCCCTACCACCTGAAGATCAACTCTGCGGCGATCACGACGTCGATGACGCCGCACCATTCGGCGAAGGACCGGGCCACCACCTTGTCCCGCCGGAGGTGGACGAAGTCCCAGACGCCATGGAAGAACCAGCCGGCCGCCACCAGGTAACGGCCCAGATCCGGATGCACGGCCAGCCCGATCAGCCCGAGCGCACCGAAGGCGAGCATCCCCAGCGCCTGCACCCGGAACGTCCCGGACCGGAACACATGCCCGTCCACGACGCTCCAGAGCAGGACGATCAGCGCGACGGCGGAGAACACGGCGGCCGGTTCGATCACGTCCAGCCCGCGCAGCGCGACGACGCCGGCCAGCCCGACCACGAGCAGCGGCCACGTCGCCCGGCGCGCTTCCAGCTTGGCGACCACCAGGTACAGCAACGGCAGGAGCACGAGGATCGACGCGAACGACGCCACCGCCTCGTCCGACTCGGTGCCGCCGAAGGTCACCGCGGACAGTGCCAGCGCCAGCGCCGTGGGCCAGCGGTCGAGCAGCCGGCGGACCCGGTGCCGGCGTCCATGGGGCACGCTCGCCATGGAGGCCTCCTGGTGGGGTGATGGGGTGACGAATGACGGATCGGGGTGCGCGGGCGGGCCGTCCATGCGGTTCCTCCCTACGGGGGCCGGGTATCTACCGCGCTCAGCCTGGCCGCTGGAGGCAGCGGCCAGTAGTGCCGAAACCGCAGGCGTGCGCGTGGCTTTGTCACTCGATCTCGTGACAACTGTCATGAATTGACCGCGGCGGAAATCGCGACCGGCCCGCGGCGCGGCGTGCTGTCACAATGACTGCGTGCGCGACCACGGGACCGACGGCGGGACGGCGGCACTCCGGAGCTTCCGCCGCTACACCTGGTGGAGCCTCACCGGCAGCACCGCGTTCTTCTTGGTCGCCGTGGCCGGCGCGGGGCTCCTGGCCTCCGGTGTACCGGTCTGGGCCAGAGGTGCGGGCGCCGCCGCGCTGGCCGTGACAGCCGTGTGCTGCGCGGTGCTGCTGCACCGCCGGCTGGCGTTCGACCCCACCGCCGCACCCGGCGAGAGCCCCGGCCGCCCACTCCTGGCGTGGATTGCCGCGGGTGCCGCCGGTACGGCCACGCTCGGCGGCGTTCTGCTGGCCGTACGGGACGACGCGCTGTGGGCGCTGGCCCCGGCGATGACGGTGTCGGTCGTCGCGACGTTCCTGCCGCGGCCGCGCCGGTGGGCGCTGATCGCCGTGGCGATGGCCGCCGCGGCCGTGCCGGGCGCGGTCGCGGGAGGCGACGACCCGGTGCGCGCGGTGCTGTTCCCGCCGGGACTGGTCGCGTTCAGCGCCTGGGTCACGCTCGGCTCGTTGTGGGCGTGGGACATCGCGGAACGGCTGAACGCGGCGCGGCGCCTCGACGGGGAGCTGGCCGTCACCCGGGAACGGCTGCGGTTCGCCGCCGACCTGCACGACATCCAGGGCCACCATCTCCAGGTGATCGCGCGCAAGAGCGAACTGGCCGCGCGGCTGGCGGCGGCCGACCCGCCCCGCGCGACCGCGGAGATGCTGGAGGTGCAGCGGCTCGCCACCAACGCGCTCTCGGACACGCGGGCCGTCGTGCAGGGCTACCGCCGTACGACGCTGGAGGCGGAGCTGGCCAACGCGGGCCGGGTGCTCGCCGCGGCCGACATCCGGGTCCAGATGAACGTCGAGCCCGCCGCGGCCACCGGGCCGCTCCCCGACGCCTGCCGGCACCTGCTCGGGCTGGTCGTGCGTGAGGCCACCACCAACGTGCTGCGCCACAGCCGGGCGCGCGCCGCCGAGGTCGACTACCGCCTCACCAACGGCCTGGCCCGGTTGCGGGTACGCAACGACGGCGCGACCGGCCCGCCCGGCTCGGGGGCGGGCACCGGGCTGCGCACCCTGGCCGACCGGCTGCGGGCCGCCGGAGGCGAGCTGACCTGGGAGCACGAACACGAAAGCTTCGTCGTGGCCGCCTGCCTGCCGGTCGACGCGAGCGCGGAGGCGCGATGATCCGGCTGCTGATCGCCGACGACGAGGAGCTGCTGCGCAGCGCCCTGGCCGCGCTGCTGGCGCTGGAACCCGACCTCACCGTGGTGGCCGAGGCCGCCACGTCCACCGACGCGGTACGGCTGGCCCGCGAGCACCGCCCCGACATCGCCGTGCTCGACCTGGAGATGCCGCCGGCCGACGGGTTGGATGCCGCCGCACGGATCATGGCCGCGCTGCCCGGTGTCCGTATCGTGCTGGTCACCCGGCACGCGCGGCCGGGGGTGCTGCGCCGCGCCCTGGCGGCCGGCGTCAGCGGGTTCGTGCCCAAGACCACGCCGGCGTCCCGGCTCGCCGAGATCATCCGCGATGTCGCCGCGGGCCGGCGGTACATCGACACCGACATCGCCGCATCCGCCCTGACGGAAGGCCCCTGCCCGCTCACCGACCGGGAACTCGACGTGCTGCGTGCCTGCCGTACGGGGGCGTCGGTCGTCGAGATCGCCACCCAGGTGCACCTTGCGCCCGGCACGGTGCGCAACTACCTGTCGGCGGCCATGGCCAAACTGGGCGTCGGCTCCCGTCACGCCGCCGCCCGCCGCGCCTGGGAGGAAGGCTGGATCTGATCCGCGGAACGAGCCGCCACATCGTCATGGCGCTCTGTTGAACGCCTGGCCCGCCGCCCGCCAGATACCGCCGTCATTCGACCGGCAGCTCTGGACGCCCGTTCCGTCCGCTTGGATCCAGACCCAGCAGATCCTCATGCAGCCCTACAAGGGTTCGGCCGGTCGGTACCAGATCGTCTCCGGCGACCTCGACCAGAAACCAGCTTGGGAGCTGCTCCTGGAGCGTCTCCGGCACATCGTCCTCGGCGAGATCCGGCTCATCAAGGCGATACAGCACCCCGAAGACGGTCTCGAAGGCGACCCATCGAACCAACGCGGGGCGGCCGAATCATTCCGGTTCTGACAATCGCTGCCGAGCTATCCTCCAGGGCCTTGGTTCCTGCGCGTCATCGCATTCGGCATCTTCTTCGTACCAGCCCGTCCCTGAGAGCCACGTCTCCAACCAGTCGGTCAGACTCTCGGCGTCGACGTACCACGCGCTGTGCCAGTCAGCGCAGATGCCGTTCGGCTCGAAGAGCAACACGGTGCCCTCAGGACTGCGACAGTCCACGGCGGCGTACATGCCGCATCCCCAATCCAGGATCGGCAGAACCTCTGCCGGCCAGGATGCCTCACCGGACCTCCGCGTCGCACGTTCCTCGCGATAGCCGCTTACCGCGGTACGCCCATCGCCTGTGAGCGGCAAGAGGTGATAGTCGGGGCCGAAACCGCCGTTGGCCACTTCACCGTAGAGCCGCGCCAGCACCGGAGGGAGTTTGAAGCCCAGAATGCGCTCCGCATTTTCGACTTCCTCCGCTGTCGCGGGGGGAGACAGCCGTTCCGTGGTCGCGTCTGCCTTCACGAGCACTCGCCGTAAAAGGTCATCGATCCCGGTCATGGAGATGATCCTGCCAGGCCTATCTGATCGAGAACTCCCGTCTTGGGCCGACGGCTTGGGAGGAGGATGGAGTCCAGGCCGGTTCGCAAGCAGGAGCCGCCCTTCGCGATGGGACGCTTTCGCGCACGAAGCTCAGCTGCTGCTTCCAGTCGAGCCGAGTCGCTTTCGTCAGGCAGGCTCGGGAATGATCCGCTCGCCGAACGCCGCCTCCGTGACAGGTGCCCACTCCCGCCACACACGAAGCCGCTCGGCGTAGATGTCCTCGATTTCGGGAAGTGTGTGCCCGAGGACGATCCGCCGGGGAGGATTCTCGGCGTCGGCGATCGTGAGGATCGCGTCCGCGGTCGCTGCCGGGTCGCCGAGGATCCACTCCTTGGCGGTAGCTTCGTGGACGCCGGCGTAATCGGGGTGACGGTCGGTGGTTCGCATGCTCGTACTGGCGCCGAAATCCGTGGCATAGGGGCCCGGCTCGACCGCGGTCACGTGGACGCCGAACGAGGCGACCTCCTGGGCGAGCGATTCGGACAGGCCCTCCACCGCCCACTTGGAGGCGTGGTATCCGCCGATCCCGGGATAGGCGCGTACGCCGCCCTCGCTCGTGACCTGCATGATCCGGCCGGAACGCTGGGCCCGGAGCACGGGCAGGACCGCCTGAGTGACCCAGACGGTGCCGAAGAAGTTCGTCTCCATCTGGGCGCGCAGCTCGGCCTCGGTGAGTTCCTCGACCATGCCGAAAAGTCCGTAGCCGGCGTTGTTGACGACGACGTCGAGACCTCCGAACCGTTCGACGGCTCGCTCGACTGAGTCGAACACCGCCTTCCGGTCGGTGACGTCGAGTGGCAGCGGCAGGACGGCGTCCCCGAACCGACGTGCGAGCGGCTCCAGTGTGGTGATGTCCCGGACTGTGGCCGCGACCCTGTCACCTCGGTTCAGTGCGGCTTCCGTCCACAGGCGGCCGAAGCCCCGAGAGGCGCCGGTGATAAACCAGATCTTGGACATCAGGATCGTTCCCTTCCAGAGGCGTTCGCTCTTGGTTCCAGCATCCCGATGCCCAAGGCATTCCACAAACGAGTCTTTCGCATATTAGACATGCGGAGTACGCATGGATTAGGTTGCTCGCATGGCGGAGTTCACCGTTCCCGCGCTGCGCGTCGTGCACGCCGTCGTCGGAACCGGATCCTTCACCGCGGCGGCCGACCTCCTCGGATACACCCAGTCGGCGATCTCCCGGCAGGTGGCGGCCGCGGAGGCGGCTGCCGGGATGCCCCTGTTCGTACGTATGGCCCGTGGAGTGGCGGCCACCCGGGCCGGCGAGGCGGTCGCGCGCCGGGCGGTTGTCGTGCTGGCCGAGCTCGACGCGATGAACCGTGATCTGGCCCTGCTCTCCGACACGCTCGCCGAGCAGGTGAGGCTCGGGGCCTTTCCGACCGCGACCTGGTCGCTCATCCCGCGTACGGTGGCCGCGCTCGCCGGCGAGCACCCCGCGCTGGCCGTGGAGCTGCACGAGGCCTCCAGCCCGGCGCTCCTGCGTCAGGTGCGGGCCGGCGGAGTCGACGTCGCCGTGATCGCCGTCGGCCAGGGGCTGCCCGAGTACGACCTGCACGACCTGAGAACCGAGCGCCTGACGGACAGCGGCATGGGCGTCGTCGCCGTACCACTGGGGCACCGCCTGGCCGGACGGTCGCGCGTCACGGTGGACGACGTGGCCGGCGAGCCCTGGATCGTCGGCGCGGGTTTGCGGGGCGATCCGCAGTTCGGCGCGTGGCCGACGTTGCCGCAGCCCCGGATCGCCCACCGGATCCGCGACTGGAACGCCAGGCTCGGCTTCGTCGCCGCCGGACTCGGCATCACCACCGTTGCCCGGATGGCCGTTCCCGGCCTGCCTGCCGGGATCGCCATCGTCGAGGTCGACGACCCCGCGTGGTCCGGGCGCACCACCCTGACCGTGACCAGGCCCGAACCGTCGCAAGGACAGCGAGTCGTCGCCGCGGCTCTGCGCGCCGCGGCCACCGGCGATGGATGAGTCCATGGAACTGGACCAGGCCGCCAACGCGGCACGCGCCGCCAAGGCAGCCGGACTCAAGCACGTCATCTGGTCGACGTTGGAGGACACCCGCCCGCACTTCACGATCCTCGGCAGCGAGCCACCCACCATCGGCGACGGCTACAAGGTCCCGCACCCGGACGCCAAGAACGAGGCGAACGCCTACTTCACCGCCCTGGGCGTACCCACGACATTCCTGAAAACCTCGTTCTTCTACGAGATGTTCATCCACGCCGGCCTGAGCCCGCGCCGCGGCCCGGACGGCGCGGCGACCCTCACCCTGCCGATGGGCGACAGCGTCATGGCCCTGGTCGCCGCCGAGGACATCGGCCGCACGGCCTAGGGCATCTTCCAGGCAGGAGCCCGCTTCATCAACCGCACCATCGGCCTGGCTGGCACCCACGCCACCGGCAGGCAGCTGGCCGCCCTCTTCACCAAGGTCCTCGGGAACCGGTCGCCTACCGCCCCATGACCCACGACCAGCTACGCGCCGCCGGCTTCCCGGACGCCGAAGAGCTGGGAAACATGTTCCAATTCTTCACCGAAGCAGCAGCCACGTTCGTCGGCAACCGCGATCTCAACCTGATCCGCACCCTCAACCCCCGCCTCCAGCCTCTCGAAGACTGGCTACTCAAACACCGCGCCCAATTGCAATCCGCCCTCTGAACCTGAACCGACCCGGGGTACGGTTGACCGAAGGCAAAAGCGGGCATACGGGGCAGTCTCGACCACAACGCCGTCACGCACGACCAGTCCAACGGTGGCGCGGTCAGTGGACCACCAGATGAGCCCATCCTTCAGATCGTCATCCACGACCGGACTGTAGCGACGGCGAACGACAATCTCGGGCAAGGATCGTTCTGTACACCCGCGCGCGCCCCCACCAGACGCGATGCCACCACCTACCACGCATTTACGCATTTCCAAGATCCAGTAGACCTCTTGAGCATCTTCACCTGCGGGTCCTACCGTCATGGCCATGCGACAGATCGATGACCCGGACCTGCTCAAAGTCTTGGCCAACGGGTTTCGGATGAAACTCTTCAGCCTCCTTTTCCAGATCGGCCCCGTCACGGTGAGCGAGCTCGCCAGACAGATGGACGCCGACCCCGGCCAGGTGAGCTATCACCTGCGGCAGCTGCAGAAACATGGCTTCATCGAAGACGTCCCGGAACTCGCCCGGGACAGCCGGGAACGCTGGGTGCGTGCGGCCATGGTCGGCTGGATATTGACGAGAGACTTCGAAGACCCAGAGGCCAAAGCCGCAATGCAAGCATGGACGTCACAATGGGTGATCGACCAGTTCGAGCGGCTGCGCGATTTCGAACGCACTCGCACGACCCTCCCCGAGGAATGGCGCAACGCGGCCTTCGGCGGCAGCCACCACCTGAGACTCACCAAGGACGAACTCGCGCAACTCGCCGACCAACTCTGTGCCGTCTTGCAGCCATGGCGAGAGCTGACCAGATCGCGCGTCGAATCGAGCGAAGCGCCGCCGGGCACTCGCCCGATCTTCACCTTCTACCACGTCTTCCCCGAAGAACCCTGAGGACCTTCCCATGTACGCCATGCATGAGGAGTTGGCCCGCGCCCGCCTCACCGAGCAACGAGCCGAAGCCGCACGCTTACGCATGATCCCGCCGCACTCACGCCGACCAGTTCTCCTACGCCTCCGCGGCCGTTTCGCGCTCACCCTCCGCCGCCTCGCCGACCACCTCGAACCCGCCTGACGACAATTCATACGGTTATCCGCCGACGCAGACTCCAGGTCACGTTCCGCACTTCACGGACCCGCACCTTCGTCCGCGGACTCACCCCCCACGAGGCGCTGGCCCGCCTCGGCATTGAGGTGTTCGACGGAGATGACGAGGAAGGCGATTTCGAGGAAGGCCTCATCTGCGCCCGCCCCGCCGAGGGCGGAACCATTCTGAGCGAATGGAACGGCTTCGCCGGCACGCTACCCGAGGTGCTGCGGTCCTTATCCGCGGGGACGGTCACGGCCAGTGTCTTCGTCAACGTGAACTTGGTCGCATCCTTCGACCATTACGCCGGCGGTCGCGAAGTCCTGTCTCTCGATCCACTGTACGGCGGCAATGAAGACGGCCTCCCACAGGACTACCTGGCCGACCGGATCGAACTCGGCTTGACCGGCGACAAGACAGACGGCGGCCTCCCCGCTGCACTCCTACTCGCCGAACGCATCACCCAGGTCCGACCAAACGCCTCAAGCACCGCAGTAGCCGCCCACGCCGTCCTCGAAATACTGACCCACCTCGCTGTCACCCGCCAAAGTCCGGGCACACCAACCCCGCAACCCCAGAAGATGCACCCGCCACGGACCGGGCCCTCAAGCCATGAACCGATGACTCCCGAAACGTAGGAGGCCGCTGAACCCGAGGAGGCCGGCCGCCCGGACCCCAGACCCGGCTCACAACTTAGCTTCCAACCAATGCCGCATAGGGCGAAGCCTCTGGCCTTCGCCGAAGAAGGCCAGGGCTTGCGTGTTGAAATCCCACACATCGGTGATCAGGCTTGTGCAGCCGGCCTCCAGACCTGCCACACGAACCGCCTCGACCAACACCGAACCCACCCGAGTACGAGCCACCCGCGGATTTACAGCGATGTGTTCGACGAATACGAAGCTCCGCGCATGCATGAGGGCATCAGCAGGGCGATCGTGGATGGTCGCGGTGATGTAGCCGACAGGAGTACCATCTCCCAATTCAGCGATGAAGGCGATGGCACCCTCACGCGCCAGAAATCCGGAGAAGATCGGCGTCAGCTCTTCAACAGCCGGAGCCGGCCGAAAGACGTCCGGCCTGGCAGCACCATGTAGCCCATGAACGAACTGGTTCAACTGAGCCAAGACCCCGGCGTCCTCACGTAAGGCTTGCCGGACCTGAGCCGACGGTGTCGTCATGGAAGGCATGATGCCCCAAGATCGGTCCCGAAGACCAAGAGTTTCTGGCCCGATGGGAACCGCGGTCACCCACTTCAGACACGCAGAAGCCCCGTGAATGATCTCACGGGGCTTTGTAGCTGGAGCCGCCTTGGGGATTCGAACCCCAGACCCCCTTCATTACGAGCAAAATCACGCATGATCTATCACTGGGAGTTGTCAGACGGGCCGTGTCGGACCGTCCGCCAGCGTCCACCTACGTCCGTGATCGCCATCCGTCGTTGTCACCCAGATAGACACCCAAAGATGTCAGGTCAATCGTGCGAAGCACGCAGGAGACGCGCGAAGCGCCTTCACGCTGTTGCGTTCGCCGCGCTCACCGGGAACGGGGGCAGGAGGGCTGCCTACCTCATCACGCCGGGCGACCAGGCGTATTCCCGACGTATTCCACGCTGCTGCCGACGCGTGCAACGATCACTCCGGTGAACCTCGGGCCGCCGGGATCACTCATGTCAGAAGCCTCGTCGGAGGCCGTATTCCATCCCCTGGCACCAGGCGCTCCGGCGGGCTGATCTCCGTCCGAGAGAAGGAAGAACGATGAACCCGCTCAAAACGGTCACCGTCGGCGTCGCTGTCGCGGTGGCGAGCGTCATTCTCGCGCAACCGGCCTTGGCGGCGAGTTTCCAACGGGATGTCGGAGACGGGATCGTCCGCTACGCCGACCCCGCCAACGAGCTGTGCGTCCGGGCCGATGACACCACAGGGACCGCCTGGGTGAAGGTGACCCTGACCCGCCCGGGTGTGATCGGAAAGCCCATCGTCATCAGAGACGACAACATCCGCCACCCCGGCGCCACCTGCGCGGTGCTCCCCGCCTTCGACAACGTCACCTACCGGGCCGTCCACGAGAGCTACTGGAGCGGGCGAGACACCGTCCTGCGCGGGACGTTCACCTTCCAGACCTGACCCTCAGACAGGGCCCCGCACCATCGATCGCCATTCTTCGTCGCGATCCGCCACGAGGCGATACCTCGCACATCTCCCCCCGCCGGCCGCGCGGAAACGCTGAAGCGCACGCCCCAAGGCCAACCGAACCAACCGAAACATCTCTTGCTGGAGGACTGTTGAAGACACGCATGCTGGGCGCCGCGCTGGCAATCGCAGCATTGAGCGGGCTGCTGGTGGCAAGCCCGGCGCAGGCGGCCGACGGAGTGTCCTCCATCCGCATAGACCCCTCTCGCGGCGACGGTGGCGCGTCCGTCCGGACGACCGTCGACTTCGTCAGCCGGACGAAGGTCGTCTTTCGGAACACCACGGTGCGCGACCTCTGTCCCGGCGACAACATGCCGGTGCGGGCCCGGATCATATGGAGATACACCGACGGAACCAACGGGTACGGCGCCTGGAAGTCGGACACCAACGGCTGCGGCGACGACGGCACCAACTTCGGAACCAGCATCCGCACCGGCCGCAAGTCCATACAGCGGATCTTCCTGGAGGTGTCCTTCGTCACCCGATCAGGCCAGAGGCTTAACGCCTACAGCCAGTCCCGATACAACCAGTACACCTGAGCCGCTGACGCTCAGGCTTTCAGCTGGTCGGCGTACCAGGACTTGCTGACGTTGCCGATGATGGCCAGGCGTTCGTCGAAGGGGATGAAGGCGGACTTCATCGCGTTGATGGCGAACTAGCGGAAGTGGGGCAGGCCGTAGCCGAAAGCGTCGGCGGGCAGGGCGAGTTCGCGGGTCATCGAGGTGCCGCTCATCAGGCGATTGCAGGTACTCGAAGGCGTCCAGGTGCCGGGTGGGCGGGTAGCCCGCCTCGGCGTCGGCGATGTCGAAGCCGGCCACCCCGGCGTCGCGGTCGGAGATCGCCAGCTCGGCGATCTCCATCGACCGGGCCCGGTGCCGTATCGCGGTCAGCTGCGACGTCCTGTGCGCCATGCTCCGCACCAACACCCCCTACCAACCACCCACGCTCCGCGCGGCTTGACCAACCCCATAGGGGCACCCCCGGACACCTCCACTCAACCGCCGACGTAGTGGAAGCCTGGCTTCGGGTGCATCAAGAAGTCGTGGTGTGAGATGTTCCATGCGTAGGCACCGGCCATGAGGAACTCCACCACATCGCCCGTCTTCAGGCCCACCGGCACGTGCCGCGCCATGGTGTCCTTCGGTGTGCAGAGCTGGCCGACAATCGTGGCCGGCTCCCCCGGCTCGTCAATGACCATGGGCTGGCTGTGCCCCTTGGTCGCCGGGGTCCTGATGTGGTGCGTCCCGCCCGCCACCACGGCGAACAGCTCTCCGTGGACGCGCTTCACGTCCATGACTCGCGTGACGTACCGCCCGCAATAGACAGAAATGGACCGGCCCGGCTCGATGCGCAGCGTCTCGCCGGGGCGTCGGAGAGCGGCCAAGCCAGCACCGTACGCCTCCCAGTCGAACCGTGACTCCGGGTCGGCGTAGGAAACGGCCATGCCGCCGCCGACGTTCACCTCCATGACGCCAATGCCACGGGCATGGTCGAGAATCGCGCCGGCCAACTCAAGCATGGCCGGCGCGTCCAAGCCGCTGGCCAGGTGGGCGTGAATACCGCGAAGCCGTACGGCGTCCTGGCCCGGCGACAGGCCCGGCTCGATCGCCGTCCCACCGGCGCACCCGCGCCCACTGACCTGCGAGACATCTTCAACGCGATCTTGTATCTGAACCGGACCGGCGTCGCCTGGGCCTACCTCCCGCACGACTTCCCACCCCACGGCGCCGTCTACTCCTCCTACGCCGCCTGGCGCGATGAGGGCATCTTCGCCCAGCTCAACTACGACCTCACCGGCCTGGCCCGCGCCAAGGAAGGACGCGACCCCGAACCCACCGCTGCCGTCATCGACACCCAGACGATCAAAACCTCCACCAACCCGCCGACCGCCACACAGGGCACGGACGCCGCGAAGAAGATCGTCGGACGCAAGCGGAGCATAGCCACCGATGCCCTCGGCCTACTCCTCGCCGTGGTCGTCTGCGCCGCCTCCGCCTCGGAGAACCAGGCCGGCATCCAGGTCCTCGACCAGGCCAAGGACGCCTACCCCACCCTGGCTGCGACCTGGGTCGACACCGGTTCCAAGAACCAGTCCACCGAACACGCCGCCACTCTCGGAGTCAACGCCGAGGTTGTCCATCACGACCCCGAAACCCGTGGCTTCCACGTCCTCAAGCGACGCTGGGTGATCGAGCGCACCTTCGGCTGGCTCATGCTCCACCGCCGCCTCGCCCGCGACTACGAGACCCTGCCCGCCAGCTCCGAGGCCATGATCCACATAGCGATGATCGACAATGCCAGCAAGCGCATCACCGACGAATCCACCCCAACCTGGCGAGGAACGTACTAGGACGAACACCTACAAATCAAACGCCCTCTGAGAGCGCTGACGTGGGATCATGTAGACCTGGAAGGCGCCCCCAACGCTGAACCCGTCGTGCCGCCGTATGTAGCCGTGTGGCGGTCGGTCCGCACCGGAGGGGATACCAAGACCCGGAAGTCCCGGCGCACGCTCGCGCTTCCTCAGCGCTGTGTGGAAGCCCTCAGGGTGCAGAAGGCTCAGCAGGAGAAGGACAAGGAAGCAGCGGGCAAGCGGCGGGAGGAACACGGGCTCGTGTTCACCTCCACCGTGGGCACGCCCCTCGACTCCCACAACGTACGGCGCGCCTTCCGAGTGGTCATCGCTAAAACCGACCTCGATCCCGACGAGTGGACGCCCCGAGAGCTGCGGCACAGCTTCGTGTCCCTGCTCTCAGACCAGGGCATCCCACTGGAGGAGATTTCCCGCCTGGTCGGTCACAGCAGTACGGCGGTTACCGAACTGGTCTACCGCAAGCAGATCCGTCCCGTTCTACAGGATGGTGCGGTGGCCATGGATCGGATCTTCAAGGCGTGAGATCGGGAAGCTTAGTCACTCACTTAGACACTCAGAAGCCCCTCAAGATCCCTTGAGGGGCTTCTGACCTGGAGCCGCCTTGGGGATTCGAACCCCAGACCCCTTCATTACGAGTGAAGTGCTCTGGCCGACTGAGCTAAGGCGGCATCTGCCGTGCAGCTTGAAAGAGTCTACAGGAGCCTGAGGGTTCTCGCTCCCACCGATCATCAGATGCCGGGACGGACCGCCCGTCCTCTCCGTGCCACCAGCGCCCCGCAACAACCGCCCATCTGCCACATCCTTCGAGAACGCGAACCCGACCGGCCAGCGCCACCAGGGAGCGCCACGCTCTGTCCGCCGCCCCGAACGGCCACCCTTACGCCTCACCCCTTCGGGAACATGATCCCGAAGGGCGGGCGTCACCAGGGCCCGGCGTCAGGGGGCCTCCTCCGCCAAGCGCCATCGCCGTGCCAAGGCACCACTGACGTACGGACGAGGCCCCGCCCGTCAGACCGGTTCCCCGTCCCCGTACGTCGAGTCATAAGCCTTCCGCGGCCCGCAGACACTCGCCTTCGAACAGGCGCACCGCCGCCCCCCGTCGTTCAGCCGCACCACCACCGAGTCCGACGGCACGTTGTGCCCCACCACGGTGCCCGCGCCCTCCGGCGTCTCCACGCTCACGCCCACCCGCGGAGCCGAGGCTCGGAACTCCTGGTAGAGCGGGTGCTCGTACTTCAGGCAGCACATGAGCCGCCCGCACGCCCCCGCGATCCGGAGCGGGTTGACCGGGAGGTCCTGGTCTTTGGCCATGCGGACGGAGACCGGCTCGAAGTCCTTCAGGAACGTGGCGCAGCACAGGTCGCGGCCGCAGGGGCCGATGCCGCCCTGGAGGCGGGCCTCGTCTCTCGGGCCGATCTGGCGTAGCTCGACTCTGGCCCGTAGGTTGCGGGCCAGGTCACGGACCAGAGCGCGGAAATCGACCCGGTGGGGGGCCGAGAAGTAGACCGTGTAGACGTTGTCCGCGTCGAGATAGTCGATGCCGACGACCTTCATCGGCAGGCCGTGCCGTTTGATCAGGCGCTTGGACACGCTGCGGGCCTCGGCTCTACGGCGTTTGTTGGACTCGTCGCGGGCCAGGTGTTCCTCGCCGGCCGGCCCCGCGCAGAGCGGGAGGCCGTCGACGTCTTCGCTGGTGTATTGGGGCGCCCACACGCACTCCGCCACCTCCGGGCCCGAGTCCGTCGGCACGAGCACCTTGTCGCCCACCTTCGGGCTGTGCTGGCCGGGATCGAGGTAGTAGAGCCTCCCGTAACGGGTGAAGCTCACAGCCATCATCATGCCCATGGACTCGAGCTCGCCTCCTGACGGCCTGGGGGATCGCTTACGGCCTTCGTTGCCACATTACGTGGGTCCATGCGCCGGTGGTCAGGGGTGGTGGCGAGGTTATTGGTCGGGTCAGCCGCCCCGGAGGGCACGCTTGCCCCGGGGCTGCGTCGCGTCAGCCGCTCGCCGGGCAGATCGTGCTCTCCGGCAGGGTCACTCCGAACTCGTACTGCAGAGCGGATTTATCGGCCGGACACGGCAGGTACGTGGCCTGAGCCACCCCGGGCTGCTCCCGCAGCTCGGAGAGCACGTCCTGCCAGGATGAGTCCGGCTTCAGCCTGAGGCGGAAGGCTTGCGGCATGTCTTCCACTCTGGTCGCGTCGAGCAGGGTCTTGTTGCTCTTGTACGTCTTCCGGAAGTCCTCGTACGCCGCCTTCTCATCGATGTACTCATATTTCTCGACCTCGGGCATCTTCCCGATCAGCACCTCGAGCGCCTTCTTCTCGGCAGGTGTCGCCCCCTTCCCCGCCTTCGTGACCTTGAAGTCGCCGTTTTCGCCGTCCACGCGCACCGCACCGCACGTGGGCAGAGCCGTGCCCTTCTTGCACAGGAAGACGCTGATCGGCCACTTGCGCAGCTCCGCGGCCTGCGGCCAGGGCGGCCCGGAGGGATTGACGACCTCCTGGATGCCGGTCACCTGCCGGAGTCTGTCCTGCACCTCGCGCACGTCGGCGCCCTCGCTCAGCCGCAGGGTGAACGAGGCGGGCAGGTCGGTGATCTTCACCTCTTTCAGCACCGACCTGTTGTGAACGAAGTCCTTCTTGAGGCTCTCGTAGGCTGACGCCCTGCTCGTGTAGACCACGCTCTCCACTTGCGGAAGCGCTCTCAGCGTGGTCTCGATCTCCCGGATCCGGTCAGGTGGGACGTCGCCCGTGCCGCACCGCGCATGCTTCGACGACGCCGAGCAGAGGAAGGCCACCAGCTCGCTCTCCTTGCCCTGGGCGGCCGGCGGGTTCATCGCCGCCACGCTGCCCTGGTCGCCGCCGTCCACGCCGAACGCCGTGAACGCTGTGAAGGCCGCCGTGCACATGAGCACCACCACCGTCGCCGCGCTCACCATCCGCAGATCCACCCGGAACCACCGCCGCTCCGGCGGCCGCAACGGCCGCAGCGTGCCGGTGTCGACCGTCGCCCCGGCGTCGGCGAGGGCCTGCCGCAGTCGGTCTTCCACAGGGCTGTTCATGATTCCTCCCTAAGCACCCGCCCGAGGGCGGCCAGCCCTCGCGTGATCGTGGACCTCACCGTGCTGGCGTTGACCCGCATCGTCTCGGCGATCTCCTGGTCGGTGAGATCGAAGTAGTAGCGCAGCGTCAACGCCTCCCGCTGCCTGCGCGGCAGCCCGTGCAGCGCCAGCAGCACCTCCCGCCGCTCCTCGCCCAGCATCGCGGCGCTCTCCGCCGACCAGACGGGCGGCTCGTACGGCACCGCCCGTCTGAACACCGTCGCCCGCCTGCGCAGCACCGACCGGCAGCCGTTGAGCACCGCGGAGCGCACGTAGGCGAGCGCCCGGTCGGCGTCACGCAGCCGGGCCCGGCCCGCGTGAGTGCGCGCGAACGCCTCCTGCACGACGTCTTCGGCGGTGGCCTGATCACCGACCATGATGAGCGCCAGGCGCACGAGACCGACGTGTTGCTCGGCGAAGATCGCCGCCACATCGACCTGACGCGCGGTCCGAGCGTCCTGCTGGATGAGTAGTTCGGCTTCCACGTAACAGAGACGTCTGAGGGCCTCGTCTGCTGCTTGGGTCACCGGAGTATCTTGCGGCCGCCGCCACGGCTCTCAACCGCCCGCCGGCCGCCCTGTGGACAACTTCAGCGCAGCGAAAGCATCATCGCCTCGACGGCCATCTGCGGGTTGACGTTGGCCGCCAGCCGTTCCCTGCACTGCATGATCGCGTCGATCCGCCGCAGCGTCTCCTCAGGCGTCGAAGACCGGGCGAGCTGGTCGAGATCGAACCGGATGTCGTCATTCGCCAGCTCGACCCCGGCCGCCCCGAACTGCAGCGTCAGCACATCACGATAAAAGGCCACGAGCTCCAGCAGCGCCGAGTCGAGCGAGTCGCGCTTGATCCGGGTGGCCCGCGACTTCTGCCGGTCCTCCAGCTCCTTCAGCGCCCCGGCCCCGCCGCGCACGAGCCCTCGGTTGAGCCCCTTGCCGGTGGACCCCTCCCCGTACAGCTTGCGCAGCTCCGCCGTCTCGTTCTCGTTGAGCGCGGCCGTGGCGGCGGCGGCCTCCTCCTCGGCCGTCTTCACCAGCCGTTCGGCGGCGGAGACGCACTCGCCGACCCCGGTCAGCGTGCGCGGGATGCTCAGCACCGCCTCCCTGCGGCTCCTGACGCCCTCGTCGAGCGCCAGGGAGCGGGCTCTGGCGATGTGGCCCTGGGATGCCCTGGCGGCGAACCTGGCGGTCTCCCAGGGCACGCTGTCGCGGGTGGCCAGCACGTGGGCGACGGCCTCCGTCGCGGGGGTGGTGAGGTTGACGACGCGACACCGGGACCTGATGGTGATCATCAGGTCGTCGGGGGCGGGCGCGCAAAGCAGCCATACCGTACGGGGCGGCGGCTCCTCCACGGCCTTGAGCAGGGCGTTCGCGGCGGACTCCGTGGCCCGGTCGGCGTCCTCGAACAGGATGACCCGCCACCGCCCCTGCGTCGGCGCCCCGGCCGCGCGCAGGATCAGCTCCCTGGTCTGCTTGACGCTGTAGGACAGCCCCTGCGGGCGTACGGCCTCCAGGTCGGGATGCGAGCCGATGAACACCTGGTGGCACTGGTCGCAGTGGCCACAGCCGCCCTGGGGGCACATCAGGGACGCGGCGAAGGCGCGGGCGGCCTCTTCCCGGCCCGAGCCAGGCGGGCCGGTGAACAGCCACGCGTGCGTCATGCCGGCGCCCCGACCGCCCGCGACGACCTCACCGGCCGCCGCCGCGGCCCGCGACAGCACGGCCGCCGCCTGCTCCTGCCCTACGAGGTCATCGAAAACGGTCACGGGGTAAGGCTAGTCGCGGATGGCCGGCATCGTCCCCGTGATGTCTTCCGACTCCCTCGGCACCGGGTCGGGCAGGATCTCCCTGATCCGGTCCTGGATCCGGCGGGTGATCGCCTCCTGCGGCATCGTGCCGTCGATCACGAGGTAGCGCTCGGGCGCCGCCGCCGCGAGCGCCCTGAACTCCTTGCGCACCCGCTCGTGGAACTCCAGCGGCTCGGACTCGATCCGGTCGGCCGCCCCGCCCAGCCGGGCCAGCCCGACCTCGGGCGGCGTGTCGATGAGCACGGTCAGGTGCGGCACCAGCCCGCCGGTCGCCCAGGCGTTGATCTTGGAGACGTCGGCCGGGTCGAGCGAACGGCCCGCGCCCTGGTAGGCCAGCGACGAGTCCACGTAGCGGTCGGTGACCACCAGCGAGCCCCGGTAGAGGGCCGGCCTGATCACCTTCTCCACGTGCTCGGCCCGGTCGGCGGCGTACAGCAGCGCCTCGGCCCGCGCGGACAGCCCGCGCTCGGCCGCGTCGAGCAGGATCGCGCGCAGCCGCATGCCGACCTTGGTCGAGCCGGGCTCACGCGTCTGCACGACGTCGTAGCCCTGGTCGCGCAGCCAGATCGCGACCAGCCGCGACTGCGTGGTCTTGCCCGAGCCCTCGCCGCCCTCGAACGCCACGAACAGCCCGGGCACGTGCTCGGCCGACTCGGCAGGGAAGCGCTCGCCGCGCACCGCCGCGATGAGGTCGGCCGCCAGGGAGACGCCCTTCCTGTCGTCCATGTGCCGCAGGGCCAGGATGCCGACGCCCATCGCGAGCGCCCCGCCGACCACCAGCACCAGGTTGGTGCCGTCGAAGCGGTAGCTGAGCGTGCCGAACTCCAGCACGTGCAGGCCGAAGAGCGCGGCCAGCGGGTTGGCCAGGGACACCACCAGCAGCAGCGTCACCCGCGCCGTCGACTGCAGGAACGAGAACGTACGGCCGCGCAGCCCGTCTTCGACCTCCAGCCCGATCAGCGTGTAGCCGATGATCCAGGCGATGCCCGCGCACGCCCCCAGCACCACGGTCAGCATGACCACGATCACCAGGTTGTGCACCAGCGCGATGGCGAGCAGCACCAGCCCGGCGACGGTGATGGACAGCCCGAACAACCGCCGCCTGGACAGCTCGCGCAGCAGCCGCAGCCCGAAGAACATGCCCAGTGCCATGCCGACGAAGACGGCGCCGAACACCACGCCGTAGGCCGCGTCGCCGCCGCCGAGGGTCGCCACGTAGACCTTGGCCACGCCGACGACCGCCCCGCCCGCGGCGAAAGCGCCCAGCATGCCGATGACCAGGCCGCGCACCATCCGGTTGCCGCCGACGAAGCGCCAGCCCTCGACGACCTGCTTGAGCACCGAGGGCGTCGAGATCGTGCCGTCACGCCTGGGGATGTCGCGAAGCGTGAAGATGAGGAAGGCCGACACGAGGTAGGCGCACGCGTTGACGATCAGCGCGAGCCCGGTGGCGTCGCGCCCCTCGACGAACGGCACCACCCCGCCGATCAGGTCGCCCGCCACCGACAGCGCGGCGAACAGCATCGCCGCGACCGGCGCGGTGCCGTACGTGACCAGCAGGTTGAGCTGGTTGGCCGACTCGAGCTGCGCCTTCGGCACCAGGTTGGGCACCGTCGCGTCCTTGGCCGGGACCCAGAACAGGTTGACGCACTCGACCAGGACAGTCGCGGCGATGACCCACTGGTAGCTGCCCACGAACGGGATCGACAGCACGATCGCGAACCTGGCCAGGTCGGCCGAGAACATCGTCAGCCGCCGGTCGAACCGGTCGGCGAAGACGCCGGCCAGCGGCCCGAGCAGCACGGCCGGCAACATCTTGGCGACGAACACGCCGCCGACGGCGAGCGACTGCACCCGGTAGTCGCCCTGGGTGAGGTTGGCCGCGAGGGCCGTCAGCGCCAGCAGGTTGAGCCAGTCGCCCAGACTGCACACCGACATGGCCGTCCACAGCCGTCGAAACGGCGCATTGGCCAGCACATGGGTCGAGCGGCTACGGCCAAGGGCAGTCATGATTTCAGCGTATCCAGGTGTCGACCGGAAGGGAGGGAACAAGACGAGCCGGATATTCCCGGCTGCTCGTGGCTGAGAGTATTACGTGATCGGGCTCGGGCGCAGGTTTCGCCACTCGAATAGGCCCCCGAAAACCTTCTCAATTCATAACTCCGGCCTCATGTCGCGCCTCTTCCACCAATGGCCGCCACTCGGCCCTGACGTCGTCGGGCAGAGCGAGCTCGTCCCACAGGTCGATCAGCAGCACGCCGTCGACGTGAGCGAGCAGCTCTCCGGGCTCGCCCTCGCACAGCAACGCCGTGTAGGCCGCCCGGCGCTCGTCCCGGTCGGACAGATCGTAGTCGCGCCCGCCGACCCGCACGGACCCCAGCGCCGCCGCCACCGGCAGCCGGCCCAGCCGGGTGGGCACGTGGACGGTCCGCCCCTCGCCGGTCACCCGGGGCACGCACTCGACCTTGGCCTCCAGCACCAGCCGGAACCCGGCGGCGTCGAGGATGCGCCCCGCGGTCTCCAGCGTCGGCGACTTCCTGCCGTGCTCGTACGCCGACAGCGTCGTGCGCGAGGTGCCGCTCACGCTGGCCAGCGCCTTCTGGTTGAGGCTGGCCGCATGCCTGGCCTGCTTGAACAGCAGCCCGCCGCGTCTGGCCCAGAAGGCCACGTCCTGCCGCAGCGCTCGCTCCAACGGCGAGGAGACCATGACCACACCTCCGAAAGTATCCGCTCGGATACTGTACGCCATCATGGCATGGCGTGACCACCGGATTACGAAAGGTCAGCCGCGCAGTTCGAGAATCGTGATCTCGGGCGGTGCCCCGACGCGCACAGGCGGGCCCCAGAAGCCCGCTCCCCTGGTGACGTACACCTGCACCCCGTCCACGGTCGCCAGCCCAGACACGACCGGCTGCTGCAGCCCCACCACCAGGTTGAACGGCGCGATCTGCCCGCCGTGCGTGTGGCCGGAGAGCTGCAGGTCGACGCCGTGCCGCGCGGCCTCCTTCACCTGGACCGGCTGGTGCGCCAGCAGCACCGTGGACCGGCCGGGCTCGCGCCCGCCGAGCGCCTTGGCGAAGTCGGGCGACTCACCGGCCGGGGCGCCCCCGATGTCGTTGACGCCGGCCAGGTCGAGCACGGCGCCCTGGTGCCTGATCTCCACCCGTTCGTTTCGCAAGGAGCGTACGCCGAGCTCGGCCAGCTCCTCGATCCACTCCCCCGGCCCCTCGGCCGTGAAGTACTCGTGGTTACCGGTAACGAAATAAGCGCCATATCGGGATTCGAGACTCTTGAGCGGCCGAGCCAGCGCCCCGAGCTGCGCCACCGACCCGTCCACCAGGTCGCCCACGATCGCGACCACGTCGGCCTCGAGCCCGTTGATCATCCGGACGATCCGCTCGGTGTGCCCGATGCCCGTGAGCGGCCCGAGATGGATGTCGCTCACCACGGCGAACCGCAGGCCGGCGAGCCGCGAATCCAGCTTCGGCAGCGTGACCTTGACCGGCTCGATCACGGGATCGCCCAGGGCGCTGACCATCCCGTACCCGACCGTGCCCAGCGCGCCCACCCCGGCGACCGCGGCGGTGGCCCGGTCGAGGAAGAGCCGCCTGCTCATCGAAGACGCGACGGGAACGTCCACGGCGACGTCAGCGGGCACCCCGGCCCCAGCACCGCCCCCAGCACCCGCCCCGGCCGACACCGCGACAGGCGGCGCCGCCACACTCTGCGGCTCCCGCCGCCCCGCACGCCGTACGAGGGCCGCCACGACCGCCCGCGGCACCTCCAGCACGACGAGGATCACGACCAGGTAGAACATCACCGCCAGCCAGATGAACCCGGGCCAGAGCGCCCAGCCCTCCAGCCCCATCCTGCTGCCCACGAGCGTGGTCACGAGGATCGCGAACAGCGCGACGACGCTCCAGGTCAGCGCCTTACGCAGCCTCCCGGGACCGGTCGTGCGGCGCACCAGCCGAAACCACAGGTATGCGTGCGCGAGCAGCACCAAGGCCAAGAAGAACAGGACGAACACATGAACGATGCTACTTCCGGCGGCCGACATTCCGGCGGCCCCGGCCAGGCGGCCGCCGGAATGTGATCTACGACTTGGCCGCGGGCTTCTTGGCCGGAGCCTTCTTCGCCGGCGCCTTCCGCGTGGTCGTCTTCTTGGGTGCGGGCGCCCGCTCACGCCGTTCGGCCAGCAGCTCGGCCGCCCGCTCGATCGTGATGTCCTCGACCGTGTCGCCCTTACGCAGGGACGCGTTGGTCTCGCCGTCGGTCACGTAGGGCCCGAAGCGCCCCTCCTTGACCACGACCGGCTTCTTCGAGTTGGGGTCGTCGCCCAGCTCGCGCAGCGGCGCCGCGGCCGCCGCCCGGCCCCTGCCCCGCTGCTTGGGCTGCGCGAACAGCTCCTTCGCCTTGTCGATGGTGACCGTCAGCAGCTCGTCCTCGGAGGCCAGCGAGCGGGAGTCGGTGCCCTTCTTCAGGTAGGGGCCGAACTTCCCGTTGTGCGCCACGACCTCCTCGCCCTCCAGCTCGCCGACGACCCTCGGGATCGTCAGCAGCTTGAGCGCGTCGTCCAGCGTGATCGTGTCCAGCGACATCGTCTTGAACAGCGAGCTCGTACGCGGTTTGACCGCGTCCGCCTTCTTCGTCCGCCGCTTGGGCGCCTCTTCGTCGGCGGCCGGCTCAGGCAGGACCTCCGTCACATAAGGCCCGTAACGCCCGTCCTTGGCCACGATCATGTGACCCGTCACCGGGTCGGCGCCCAGTTGCCGATCACCCGTCGGCCGCGAGAACAGCTCCTCGGCCTTCTCCGCGGTCAGCTCGTCGGGCGTCATGTCCTCGGGCACGTTGACCCGCGCGCCGTCGCGGTCGAGGTAGGGGCCGTAACGTCCGACCCGCAGGACGATGTCGCTGCCCTTGACCGGGAACGAGCTGATCTCCTTGGCGTCGATGTCGCCGAGGTCGGTGACCATCTCCTTCAGGCCCTCGTCGCCGTCGTCGCCGCTGCCGTAGTAGAAGCGCTGCAGCTCGGGAACGCGCTCCGCCCGGTCGTTGGCGATGTCGTCGAGCACCTTCTCCATGTCGGCGGTGAAGTCGTAGTCGACCAGGTTGCCGAAATGCTGCTCCAGCAGGTTGACCACGGCGAACGCCAGGAACGACGGCACCAGCGCCGTGCCCTTCTTGAACACGTAACCGCGGTCGAGGATGGTGCCGATGATCGAGGCGTACGTCGACGGCCGCCCGATCTCCCGATCTTCCAGCTCCTTGACCAGCGAGGCCTCGGTGTAGCGGGCCGGCGGCTTGGTCGAGTGGCCGGCCACGTCGAGGCGCGTCACGCTGAGCGCGTCGCCCTCCACCAGGTTCGGCAGCCGCTTCTCCGAGTCGTCGCGGTCGGTCGAGGGGTCGTCGGCGCCTTCGACGTACGCCTTCAGGAAGCCGTAGAACGTGATCGTCCGCCCGGACGCGCTGAACTCGACGTCCTCGCCGGCCGACGACCTGCCGCCCACCTTCACGGTGACCGACTCGCCGACCGCGTCCTTCATCTGGGAGGAGACGGTGCGCTGCCAGATCAGCTCGTACAGGCGGAACATGTCGCCCGATAGCCCGGTCTCGCCCGGCGTGCGGAACTCCTCGCCCGACGGCCGGATCGCCTCGTGCGCCTCCTGCGCGCTCTTCACCTTGCTGGAGTAGACGCGCGGTTTGTCCGGAACGTACGCGGCGCCGTACAGCTTGACGGCCTGCGACCGCGCCGCCGCGACCGCCGTCTCCGACAGCGTGATGCTGTCGGTACGCATGTAGGTGATGAAGCCGTTCTCGTAGAGCCGCTGCGCCACCTGCATCGTGTATTTCGCGGAGAAGCCCAACTTCCTGCTGGCCTCCTGCTGCAGCGTGGTCGTCCTGAAGGGCGCGTAGGGCTTGCGCGTGTACGGCTTGCGCTCGACCGACTTGACGGCGAACGACGCCCCCTGCAACCGGCCGGCCAGCTCGCCCGCGGCGGCCTCCGACAGGTGCAGCACGTCGGCGTTGCCCTTGAGCTGGCCGGTGCTGGCGAAGTCGCGCCCCTGCGCCACCCGCTTGCCGTCGACCCCGGTCAGCGTGCCGGTGAAGTCGCGCGGCCGCTCGTCGGCCTTGCCCGTGTCGAACAGCGCCTGAAGGTCCCAGTAGTGGGCGACCGTGAACGCTATGCGCTCCCGTTCGCGCTCCACCACCAGCCGCGTCGCCACCGACTGCACCCGGCCGGCGGACAGCTTGGGCTTGACCTTCTTCCACAGGACGGGGCTGACCTCGTAACCGTAGAGGCGGTCGAGGATGCGCCGGGTCTCCTGGGCGTCCACCAGGCGGAGGTTGAGGTCGCGCGGGTTGGCCACGGCGTCGCGGATCGCCTGCGGGGTGATCTCGTGGAACACCATGCGGTGCACGGGCACCTTGGGCTTGAGCACCTCGCGCAGGTGCCAGGCGATGGCCTCGCCCTCGCGGTCCTCGTCAGTGGCCAGATAGAGCTCGTCGGCGTCCTTGAGCAGCTGCCGCAGCTTGTTGACCTGCGACCTCTTGTCGGGGTTGACGACGTACAGCGGTTCGAACTCGTGCTCGACGTTCACTCCGAGACGCGCCCACGGCGCCCCCTTGTACTTCTCGGGGATGTCGTCGGCCTTCTCCGGCAGGTCGCGGATGTGACCGATGCTCGATTCGACGATGTAGCCGCGCCCGAGGTACCCCGCGATCGTCTTCGCCTTGGCGGGCGACTCGACGATCACCAGGCGTGTTCCGCCGGCGCTGCCGTTCTTGGCTGGCACGCTGCTTCCTACCTCGCTGTTCGCTTGCAAATCCCCCTGCCGGGAGTCGGCACAGATCTGAAAGGTAACCCGACTCGCGGAAATTTCCTTCCCCCGGGCTACCCACTAGCTTCCGGGTCCACCCGCAAGCACGCAGAATAAGGCCCATCGAGCGGCCTGGCGCCCTGACTCACCCTGGAGACTAATCGTTGTGCTCGACTACTCCTACATGGATATCTTCATTCCACGCGATCTCACTCGCGAAGCAGCACGTCAACTGCTGACCGAACACGCAGAGTACGGTCAGTGGGAGCTCGCGCGCGTCCGGGTCTACCCCGACGGCAGCCGACGCGTCCGCCTGCGGCGCAAGATCATGAAGGTACGCAGCACGCTTTGAACGCGAACATGGCTTTGCCCGCCCCGGGCCGCGCCCCCGGAACGGGCAAAGCGTCTACCGCCGCCTACTCACAGACTGTGAGCGGAAGCCGTCCTGTGTTACGTACTTCCTGATCCCTTACTTACGGCCGATCCGGAACCGGCGGGTGGCGCCGAAGAGCGTCGCCGAGGCGGCGAGCATGGCGCCGGCCAGCAGCGCGAGCAGGGAGCCCGAGTTCATCCCGGTCACGCCCGCGGGCTGCTCGGCGCTCATCAGGCCGAGCTGGGGCACCGGCAGGGCGCGGGTGGTGGAGTTGACGGCCCCGCCGATCGGGGTGGAGGCGACCAGGTCGGTGGCCGGGGCGAGCGGGGAGCTCGACCGGGGCGCGACCGAGCGGCCCTTGCTGTCGACCGGCGCGGAGACCGCGGTGCGCTTCGGCTTGGCCGGGGCGGCGGGCATGCCGGGCAGCTCGGGGAGCTGGGGCAGGCCGAACGTCCTGGCGGCGTCGTCGACGACGGGGAGCTGGTGGGTGACGCCGCCGACGCTCTCCAGTTGCTTGGTCACGTCGGGTAGCTGCTTGGTCAGGTCGTTCGCGCCGCCGAGCCCCTGGGTGAGGCCGCCGACCTTGCCGCCGACCTCCTGCACCCCGCCGAGGACCGGCAGGGACGGCGTGATCGGCAGCATGCCGCCCTTGGCGCCCGACATTTTGCTGTTGAACCGGGCGAAGCGCTCGAACCCGTCGGGACGCTGGAAGCCGGGCCGGCCGACGTTCGAACCGCCGAGGCACCCGGCGGCGGCGTCGCCCAGGACGGCCGCGGCGTTGCCGCAGACGTTGATCGGCGCGCTGATCGGGGCCACGACCTGGTTGCCCGACAGCACCCCGCCGGCGCCGGACGTACGGTTGCCGCCGCCCCCGACCCCGTGGTGCGGCCAGACGCCCGCGCCACCCTTGCAGTGGGCCCGCGACGCGCCGAGCACGGCGGCCGCGTTGCCGCAGACGTTGATCGGGGCGGTGATCGGCGCGATCACCTGGTTGCCCGACAGCACGCCACCCGCGCCGGACGTACGGTTGCCGCCGGCGCCCTTGCCGCCGTTCTTCACCACGGCTCCGCCCTTGCAGCCGGCGAACGCGTGGCCGAGCACGGCCACGGCGTTGCCGCAGACGTCGATCGGCGCGCTGATCGGCGCGACCGCCTGGTTGCCGCTCAGCACGCCCCCGGTGCCCGAGGTACGGTTGCCGCCCGCCCCTGAGCCGCCGCGGGTGTTGTGCACCTCGGCGCCGCCCTTGCACCCGGCGACCGCGTTGCCCACGGCGTTGCCACAGGCCTCGACCGGCAGGCTGATCGGGGCGATGACCTGGTTGCCGCTGCCGACCCCGAAGCGCCCGTCGGTGTCGTTGCCGGTGGAGCCGTGAGCGTGGTGGGGGGCGCGGTAGTGGTGGCCGGGCCCGCCGTTGTTGGTGACGGACGACCCGCCGGCGCAGCCGGAGAACGCCCGGCCGACCGCCGCGACCGAGTTGCCGCAGATGTTGATCGGCGCGCTGATCGGCGCGACGACCTGGTTGCCGCCCAGCACCGACCCCTTGCCCGAGGTACGGTTGCCGCCCGCCCCCACGCCGGTGTTGTGGACCGCCGATCCGCCCTTGCAGCCCGCCGTCGCGTCGCCGAAGATCGCCACCGCGTTGCCGCAGGCGTTGATCGGCGCGCTGATCGGCGCGGTGATCTGGTTGCCGCCGAGCACGCTGCCGTCGCCGGAGGTACGGTTGCCGCCGGCCCCGCCCTTGCCCTGGTTGCGAACGGTGGCCCCGCCCTTGCAGCCCGCGTCGGACTTGCCGATCAGCGAGACCGCGTTGCCGCAGGCGTTGATCGGGACGCTGATCGGCGCGTTGACCTGGTTACCGCCGCCGACGGACCCGTTGCCCGACGTCTCGTTGGGGATGCCGGGCCGGCCCGAGTTGACGACCTCGGCGCCACCCTGGGAGGTGGCCTCCGACTTGCCGACCGCGGCGATGGCGTTGCCGCTGATGTCGATCGGGATGGAGACCGGCAGGTCGACCTGGTTGCCGCCCGCGACAGACCCGTCGCCGGAGGTGTCGGCCAGGGCGGTGCCGCCGCCGAACGACATGACGGCCACGGCCAGGAGAGCCGCAGGGCTCGTTGCCTTCGCCCACGTACGCATGATGGATGCTCCTAGTGGTTTTGGGGGGATACCTGAACGGTTCGCGGGCAGCCCGAAGCCGTGCGAGGTATCGCGCACAGCGGAGACCTCGGATTCGCGAACCAGTCGAACGTGATGTCCTTCACCTGCGGGCGGAGGGGATTCATGCCACGCTCCGCCGCTCTGCCCTGATTCCGGCCTGCCGGCTCGACCTCTATTACGGTCGGCCACGTACCGGCCGGGCCCTCTCGAACTCGACCGCGGCCCTCGACGGGGGGATCAGCTGAATCGCACGAGGACCAGCCGAGGACCGGGCGGGAGAACAGACTGGGACCGGCCTGGGATCAGGCGGGGAATCAGTGCGGGTGAGTCAGCCAGGCGACTGAGTCGGGTGCCCCAGCCTGAGTGACTCAGCTTGAGTGCCCCAGCCTGAGTGACTCAGGCTGGTGACCCAGTCGGGTGACTCAGTCGGGTGAGAAGGAAGGGTCGTCCGCCGCTGTGCGGACGACGGGGGGAAGCAGGCGCGCCAGGGGGGCGCGCCCAGCCTGGAGCCGCGGGTCGAACCCTGACCGCGCGACATCCCCGGTCGCGGCCCCGAAGGGACCGCTGCCACCGCCGTTGGGCACCAGACCATTGGTGTCCAGGATCTCTCCGGCGGAAGAAGGTACAGGCAGGCCAGGATCCTGCTGGCTGTTGAGGCCGTCGACCGTACGTCCGGCCATGGCTTCGGCGTTCTCCGACGCCGAGGCGTGGCCGGGATCGAGGAGGGACTGCTGCGCGACCCCGGACAGAGCCGCTCTCGCCGCCGCTGTGGTGGCCGCTGCCGCTCCCGTCTCCGCACTCGCGTCCGCCGCCCTCCCTGTCGCCGCGGTGGAATCCGCGGCCGCCGGGGCGGCGGTGAACGTGCCGAACAGGACAGCGAGCAGCCAGCCGGTGGCCACCAGGGCGCCGACAGCGGCTGCCCGCACGACGACCCGACGAGCGCCGGCCGCGAACCGCGCCATCCGGTCAGCCCGATCGGTGGTCACGTCCTGCGCCGGGGTGATCACACGAGGGCGGCGGACAGCCAGGGCCTGAGCCCTCTGCCGCCACACCGCCTCACGCGCCACAATTCCTCCCGAGTATCCAGAACCGGCCTCACACCGTGAGGCCGGTCCGTGGACTCACCCCTCAACGTTCCGTAACCGTAGCAGCACTCAAGGTTGCCGCAAGAGCTTTTCACCCGAGACCCAGAATTTGGCCAACCACCCTCCCCCCAAACCCTCCCCAACCACCCCACCCACCCCCGTGCGCCCCCATGCCCACCCCATCGGAGCCTCTGCTTGAGCGGTCGAAGACCCGTCGCCGGCAAGGTCGCGATACTTGGTATGACGCACTGCTCAGAGTTTGCTAACCTTACGGAGCCGACGCGAGATGACGGTCCCGCGTGCAGGCACCAAGTCCGGGTGGCGGAATAGGCAGACGCGCTAGCTTGAGGTGCTAGTGCCCAGTGATGGGCATGGGGGTTCAAGTCCCCCCTCGGACACATTTTCGTACATGATCGTCCAAGCTGAGCTTGGGCGATCACTGCGTTTCTGGCCGGTTCATAAGTCAGGCCCAGTCCGAGCTCTCCGTACACCTCGGCCTTGTCTGTCGGATCCGCGTTACGGAGTGCCCTACGCAGGTCTCCGATCGTGGCCACCATCTCGGCTATCTCCTCTTCTGTGAGTCGTTTCGGGATCTTGCTCATGACTCGGTCGAGGCGCATCTGCTCGACCTTCCGTTTCGCCTCCGTCTCGGCGATCCACCCGGCGACGACGGCAGGATCACTCCCGGCGTCGACGAGGGCGCGGTAGGAGGTCAGCTTGCGCTCGCACTCGGCCACGACCTGACGGACGGATTCGACTTCCGCCAGGCGGTGGTCATCGGCGAGCTGGGCGTCGGACATCGCCCGGATGGTGTCCGGAAGGTGCGCGGGATCGAAGGTCGTGGCCAGCCACGTGTCCAGGGGCTCGACGATGAGTTCCTCTCTGACGTAGACCGAGCGTGGATGATCGAGGTGATTGACCTGCGCGTACTCGCGTGGGAAGACGCAGCGGTAGTGCGGCTTGTCGTTGTTCCAACTGCCTTGCATGCGCCGCTCGCAGATGCCGCAGAACAGCAGTCCGCGGAAGATGTACGGGCGGGGAGTCCGGCGCGGCTTGCGTCCCTCTTGGGCGCTTCCAGGAGCCGACAGCAGCGCCTGCACCTGAGCGAAGGTCTCTTCTTCCACCAGCGCCTCATGAGCGGCCTGCTGGGACCAGATCCAGTTGTCCGAGTCGTTCCAGCGGAGCTTGGTCATGTGCCCGAGGGCGACGTCATTGACGTCGATGAGCACCTCGTCCTTCCGCTGCCGGTTCCAGACCTGGCGGCCGGTGTAGCGAGGGTTGAGCAAGATCGCTCGGACCGCCGCCTTCGACCAGGCGATCCCGCTGCGATGGCGGTTCCTGGCCCGGTCGTAGGCCGAGGGGCACAGAATGCCGTCGCGGGTGAGCTTCTCCGCGATCGCGAGCAGTCCCCTGCCCCCGAGAAACTCGGCGAAGATGCGCTGCACGACGGGGCCGGTGAGCGGGTCCGGCTCCAAGCGGCGCAGGCGCTTGCCGTCCGCGGCCTTGGCCGGGTTGGGATGCGGACCGGCATCGACCAGGCGATACCCGTACGGTGGACGCCCTCCGAGATAACGGCCCTCCATCTGGGCGAGTGCGGCCATCGAGGTGCGGACCCGCAGCTTGATGCGGTTCCGCTCGCCCTTACTGATGCCGCCGAACATCGACATGATCAGCTCGTGCGCCTCGTTGGCCGGATCGATGGGGCCCCCGATCTCGGGCACCCACAGCGGGACGTCGAAGTGTTCGAACAACGGGAAGGTCAGCCCGAACTGGTTGCCGTAGAAGGCCCGTTGTGGTTCGCCGACCACGACGGCGTCAAACCCCCGAGTGGGGTTGCTCAACTCATCCAGCAGGGTTCCGGCGCGCGGCCTGCGCTGCGGCGGGATCGATCGGGACTTGTCGATGTCGAAGAACTCCGCGACGATCACACCCCCGTGAGGCTCGATCAAGGCCCGGGACCGGGACAACTGCCAGTTCCTCGACGAAGTGGGGTCCTGGTTGTCCTCCGTGGACACCCGGCCCCAGAAGGCGAATGGGATCATTCAGGCTTCCCTTCTTCCGGCTGACGCTCCGCCAGCGCGATGTTGGACTTCTGGAGAATCCGCAGGAGCGCACGAGCTGCTCCAGCGGTCAGTGCCGGACACGTCTCGGGGATCTCCACGCGCAGCTCTCGATGCTCGCGCAGGCACCCCTTCGATCCGGGCCCTGCAGGGTACGCTTCCGAACCCTCTGCCGGAGGCCCTGAGCAGGCCCTTTGTAGCTGTTCAGCCACCCTGGCCACCTGCCTCGGTGATGCGGGTGCGGGCCAGGTCGCAGTAGTCGGCGTTGAGTTCGATGCCGACGAAGGTGCGGCCGAGTCGCTGAGCGGCGATGCCGGTGGTGCCGCTGCCCATGAACGGGTCCAGGACCTTGCCGCCGGGGCGGCAGCCGGCGGCGATGGCCTTGAGCGGGATGTCGATGGGGAAGGCCGCGAAGTGTGCCGCGCGTAGCGGGCGGGTGGAGATCGACCAGACATCCCCCGGATTCCTGCCGCTCGGATGGCCGGCGGCATGCCGGCTGCCCGTGGGACACATTGCCGCGCCGTGCCGAGGGCCTGCCGCACCCTGGCCGTACTTGCCGGACGGTGGCCACGCGGTGGAGATGCTGTTCGGCTTGTTGCCGCCCGAGCGGGCCCTTCTGGCGATCGGGCGGTCTCCGGTGTACGGCTCGCGGATCGGATCCAGATCGAACCGATAGTGCCGCTGTTTGACCAGCAGGAAGATCAGCTCGTAGCGGTTGGAGAGGCGATCCCGGATGGACTGCGGCATCGCGTTGGGTTTGTGCCAGACGATGGCGTTGCGCAGGATCCAGCCGTCGTCCTGCAGGGCGAAGGCGACCCGCCAGGGCATGCCGAGCAGGTTCTTGGGCGGCACCGACTGTCGGGCCTTGGGGCGTACGGAGGGCTGACGTGGGTTGAAGTCGGTTCCGCGGGCACAGCCGTCGGAGTTCGCGGCGTAGACGTCGCCCAGGTTGAGCCAGCAGGTGCCGTCGTTCGCCAGCACCCTGCGCGCCTCCGCGAAGGTGGCTCGCAGGGTGTCCACGTAAGCCCAGATCGTGGACTCCTGGCCGTACTGGTCGTCGCAGTAGTGCCGCAGCCCCCAATACGGCGGGCTGGTGACGATGCAGTCCACCGAACCCGGGGGCATCTCGGCCAGCACCTGACGGGCGTCGCCGTGGTAGATGGCCGCCTGCTCGTCGCTCCAGTACGGTTCGCGCAGCCCGGTCATCGGCGACCTCCGACCGCGGCGTCGTGCGAGCCGAGGCGCACGACCAGTCGCCGGTAGCCCGCCGCTCCGGCCGCCTGGCAGACGGCGCCCAGCAGTGTCGAGCAGGCGTCGGGAGTGCCGTCGGTGGACAGGCAGGCGATCTCCACCGTGTCCGCCTCTTCGTGCTCCCGGCTGCCGGCGAACACGACGCCCACGAGAGTTCCGTCCTCTGTATGGGCGCCGAGAACGATCTCGGCATAGGTCGGCGGATTGGGGCGGTCATGTGTCCAGGCGGCGAATGCCCGTGCGGTCTGGACCGCCAGCACGGAAATCGTCAGACGTCGGTCGTGCGGGCGGGCTGGAATGTCCAGGCGGTCGTTCTCGTGAATCTCATGGCGGTTCTCCATCGTGGTTGTCGGGACGCGTTCCGGATGCGTGACCAGGCAAGCAGCATGATCAGAAGCCGCTCAGAAGTCGGGCGCGAGAAGGCGGAAGGTCCGGCTTGCCAGATTTGCGGATCGCTCAGATGCGGCCGGTTCTGACGAATTTCTGAGCGAAGTCTGAACACGTTTCTCAGCCGCTTCTGAGCAGGTGCGTAGACCGGTTTCGAGACCACAGAGATTCATCTCGACCGGAGTACGACATGAGCGCTCGCCGCCCTGCTGAATCGCCCTTGGACACCGCGGAAACCTCGTTCCGGCTGCTGACCACCGGCCCGGGAAGCCTTTCCCTGGACTGCACCACCCTGGCGCCCGGCCTTCCTCGGGGACCGATCGTGCTGCTAAAGCTGCGCGAGCTGCTCGCCAGCGGTGAGGTCACCGATGACAGCCGCGATGCCGTCTGGCGGGAGTTGGTCGTACGATCCCGCCGGTCCGGACCGTCCTGGACGGTCGCAGCGGTCGGAATGGCGATGCCCCCGCTGCGCCGGATCGCGCTCGCGCTTTCCCGCGACCTGCCCTGTGGCGATCCGGTGGACATCGACATCGCGGTCCTGGCCGGCTTCCTGCGGGGACTGCACCGTGTGGACCCGCAACTGACCGGCATCCGCCCGCGCCTGTGTGAGGCGGCGCGCTACTCGGGGGAGCGCACTCGTCGCTACCTGATCGACCGAGCTCAGCCCGGCGAGCCGCCCACCGCGTCACGCCCCTGGTACCACCCCGAGGTGGTGCTCATCGACGCCATCGCCGACGGCGTCCTCAGCGAGCACGAGGCCGACCTCATCAGCCTGACCCGGCTGAAGCACTCTCCCCTGCGCCCGCCGGACCCAGCCCGCAAGCCGTCCGCAACGGACATGACCCTGCTGCACGAGCTGTGCCAGCGGGCCACCGATCCCCTCGCTGCCTTCCCCGATCTGGGAGAGGCGACCACAGATTCCGCGCGGAGCCAGGAAGCCCCGGATGCAGACCCAGCAACCGACAGAGAAGGAGGCAGGGACACGATCCCTGGCTCCGCGCGGATCTCCCCCAACCACCCGTCCGTTGCCGGTCGGGCCAAGCGGCGGCAGGCCGCGCGGCAGCCCCGACAGAGGCAGCGCTACCCTCGTGGCCTCGCCACCTCTCTCATCGCCGCGGCGGCAATCGCCGCGCTGCTGGTTGCCGTGGTGGCAACCAGAGCGCTCGCCGCGGACCCCGTCGCTGCCGCTCCCTCGAACCTCAACGCGGTGTTCACCAACCTGCGGAACTGGCTGATCGGGCTGCTTGCCACCCTGGCAACGCTCATGCTGACCATCGGCGGGCTCCGCTATCTGATCGCGGGCGGCGACCCCGGAGAGATCCAGAAGGCTAAGGGAGCGCTGAAGGCGGCGGCCTTCGGCTACGCGCTGGCGGTGCTGGCCCCGCTGTTCATGTCCGTACTGAAGCGAATCGTGGGCGAGTGATCCCCGATGCCGCGCCCGACCATCGGCGTTTCCGCTCAGCAGCGCACAGGGCTGACGGCCGTTGCCGCCCTGCTTGCCAGAACGGCTGCCGCCGCTGCCGTCATTGCCACCTGTCTCGCCGGGACCACTGCCAGCGCTGCCGCCACGCCGTCGCCTTCCCCCGTGCCGTCCCCATCGCCAGGAGACGTCACGGTCGAGGCGCCCGGGTTCGGGTTCGGCATCGGCGACTGGATCGCGGGCTGGATCAACTCGTGGTTCTCCAACCTGGTCGCGCTGGCGATCGAACCCATGTTGAAGGTCCTCTCGGTGACCTTGCTCGCCACCCCGGACGTGACCGGCAACGCCAGGGTCTTCGACCTGTGGCAGGCGAGCGCCGTGATCGCCAACAGCGGGTTCATCCTGCTTGCCACCATCGGTGCCATCGCGGCAATGGGCCACGGAACGGTTCAGACCCGGTACGCGATCAAGGAGGTCCTGCCGCGCCTGCTCGTTGCCGCCCTTGCCGCCAACACGAGCTTCACGATCTGCGCGAAGATCATCGAGCTGGCCAACGCGCTCTCAGCGGCTCTGCTCGGGCAGAACTTCGACGGCCGGCGTGCCTTGACGACGCTGCGGTCCATGATCTTGCCTCCGGCGCAGGACGAGAGCTTCTACATCCTGCTCGCCCTTGTCGCCGTCATCCTGATGGTCCTGCTGCTCATCGCCTTCGTGATGCGGGCCGCGATGGTGCTGCTGCTGGTCGTGGCCGCGCCGCTGGCGCTGGCCTGCCTGGCGCTCCCCTACACCGATGGGCTGGCCCGCTTCTGGTGGCGCGCCTTCACCGGGCTGTTGATCGCCCAGGTGGCCCAGTCACTGACCCTGGTGATGACGGTACGGATCTTCTTCAACCAGGATGGGCGCCTGCTGCTCGGACTCATACCGTCCGGGCAGCTCATCAACCTCGTCCTGGCCCTCTGCCTGCTGATCATCCTGGTACGCATCCCGCGCTGGGTCCTGCGCCCGATCTTCGCCCAGACAGCCGGACGCGGCTCGTCGATCACGCGGATCGTCAAGTACGCCCTGGCCTACAAACTGACCTCACCTGTGCTGAACGCCCTGCACCTGGGCCGGGGCGTTCGCGGCCGAGTCGCTACCAGCGCGGGAGTTCCGACGAGAGCGCTGCCCCCGGGCCGCCCGCCTGGACGCCCAGGTCCGGGCGCGCCGCGTCCTCCCGCAGGACCGGCTCCCCGTGGAGGACCAGGCCAGGGCGGCCACTCGCCGACCGGCACCCGTCGCCCGAGCAACCGCCGCAGCCCGGCATCGTCTCCTCCGCCGGTCCACGTAGTGAACAGAAGCCCTGTGCCACAGCCCCAGTGGCTACAGCCGCCGCTCTTCACCGGCCCTATCGGACGCGCTCAGCCGTCCCCTCTCCCTGCCGTACCCGGTAGGCCCGTTCCGCCTGCCGTGTTCCAGCCACCGATCTACCCCGGCACCACCACGAACCCAGGGCGGCGCACTCCGCCCGCCGCAGGAGGTGAAAGGAAATGAGCTGGTCGGTACGGATTCCCGCTGATGTGGAGCAAGACGACCGAATCGTCGGAGCGTGCACCGCACGCCAGGTAGCCATCCTCGGCGGCACCGCAGCCACCCTGTACGCCGTTTACCTGATCGCCGGCGACCATGTCGACCTGCTGGTGTTCGCGGCCGGCGCCTTGCCGGTCGGGCTGGCAGGACTGCTGCTGGCGATCGGGCGGCGTGACGGCGTCCCGCTGGATCGGTATCTGCTGGCCGCCCTGCGTCACCTGGTCTCGCCGAAGGCCATGGCCCCCTCACCGGAGCAAGCGCCTGCGGCTCCGTCGTGGGTGGCCGCTCGATCCGACGCCCGGCCTGCTCCGCTGCGCCTGCCTGCTCGTGGGGTGATCGGTGACGGATTGATCGATCTCGGCTCGGATGGCGTCGCCGCGGTGGCGGAGGTGTCCACGGTCAGTTTCGCGCTGCGGACACCCGTGGAGCAGGACGCGCTCGTAGCCACATTCGGACGCTGGCTCAACTCGCTGTCCGGACCGGCGCAGATCCTGGTACGTGCCCAACGGGTGGATCTCGCTCCGACGATCAACCAGCTGCTGGAGGGCGCGGACGCTCTTGCTCATTCAGCGTTGACGGCCGCCGCGCACGAGCATGCCGCGTTCCTCGCCGAGCTGTCCGCCCGGCACGACCTCCTGAGCCGCCAGGTCCTCCTGATCGTCCGCGAACCCGCCGCGGGCGGACAGGACACGGCCACGGCGCGAGCGCTACGGCGGGTGGAGGAGGCCACGCGACTGCTTCCGGCATGCGGGGTCACGGTCCGGCTTCTGAACGCCGAGGCCGTCAGCGCTGTACTGGCGTCCTGCTTCGACCCGGCCGCGCCACCCCTGCCCGCCGATCAGCTCGCCGAGCCCGGCGAAGTCATCACGAGGGGAGAGCATCGATGAAACTCCGGCGCGCGAAGCCGGCGCGCGGTGGACTCGGGCCGGACGCGGTCCTGGTCCGGCCCTCTCATCTTCGAGTCGGTGATGGACTGTGTACGACGCTGGCCATCAGCGGGTATCCGAGAGAGGTTACCCCGGGGTGGCTGGAGCCGCTGCTCACTTATCCCGGCCGCCTGGACGTGTCACTCCACGTGGACCCGATCCCGTCCCTCGTGGCCGCGGATCGGCTGCGCAAGCAGCTGGCCCGGCTGGAGTCCGGGCTACGCAGCGACCAGCAGCACGGGCGGCTCCTCGATCCGAGCACCGAGGTAGCGGCCGAGGACGCCCAGGAGCTCGCGTCCCGGATCGCACGCGGCCAAGCCCGCCTGTTCCGCGTCTCGATCTATCTGACCGTCCACGCGACCACCCGCGACGAACTGGACGCCTCCTGCGCCCAGGTCCGCGCGCTGGCCGCCTCTCTGCTCCTGGACGCTCGCCAGGCCACGTTCCGCCAGCTGCAGGGCTGGGTGTCCTCGTTGCCGGTCGCCTTCGACAACCTGCAGGCCACTCGCACGTTCGACACCCCGGCCCTGGCCGCCGCGTTCCCTTTCACCAGCCCGGACCTGACCGCCGCGACAGGGCCGACCGCCGTGCTGTACGGGGCGAACGCGGCCAGCGCATCCCTGGTGACCTGGGATCGGTTCGCGCAGCCCAACCACAACTCGGCCATCATCGCCAGCAGCGGAGCCGGCAAGTCGTACCTGGCCAAGCTGGAGGCGCTGCGCTCGCTCTACACCGGGGTCGAGGTCGCGGTCATCGACCCCGAAGACGAGTACGCCCGGATGTGCGAAGCCGTCGACGGCGCCTATCTCCACCTCGGCGCACCGGACGTCCGGCTCAATCCCTTCGACCTACCCGCCGACGGACGGGACGCGCTGACCCGCCGAGTGCTGTTCCTGCACACGCTGATCGCGGTCATGCTCGGCGAACCGCTGGACAAGGCGGACAAGGCGGACAAGGCCGCACTGGATCGGGCCATCCTCGCCACGTACAAGCAGGCCGGAATAACCTTCGACCCGGACACCTGGGATCGGCCTGCGCCGTTGCTGCGCGATCTGGTAACCGCGCTTACCGATGACGGCGCCGACATAGCGGCCGGACTCGCCCCGTACGTGACGGGCAGCCATCGCCGGCTCTTCGACGGGCCTACCACCACCCGGCCCGACTCCCACCTAATCGTGTTCTCCTTGCGAGACGTGCCCGACGAGCTGAAGGCCGTCGGCACGCTGCTCACCCTCGATGCCGTCTGGCGGCGGGTGTCCGACCCTGACCTGCGCCGTCCCCGGCTGGTGGTGGTCGATGAAGCCTGGCTGCTCATGAAGGACCCGGAAGGGGCCAGGTTCCTGCTCCGGATGGCCAAAGCGGCCCGTAAGCACTGGGCCGGGCTGTCCGTGGTCACCCAGGACGCCGCCGACCTGCTCGGCTCCGAGGTCGGGCAGGCGATCATCGCCAACTCCGCCACGCAGATCCTGCTCCGCCAGGCGCCCCAGGCCATCGACGCGGTCACGGACGCCTTCAACCTGTCAGAAGGCGAACGCCAACTCCTCCTGTCGGCCGAGCGCGGCACGGGCCTGCTGGCCGCGGACTCCGGCACATCCCGAGTGGCCTTCCACGTCCTGGCCAGCGACAGCGAACACCGCCTCGTCACCTCCTCCCCGCAAGAACTCGCCCAGTACGAGGAGGAGCTGTGACGCTTCTCGACCATCTCTTCCATGACCCGGACGTCCTGCTGGCCTTCGTACTGAAATGGCTGCACAGGGATGGCTGGAAGGTCGCCGTCGCAGTCCCGCCCGGCGTCCTCGCCGTGAGCCTGAGCCGGTTTCTGCTCACACGTCTGCGCCACAACGCCACGGCCAAGGGCGCACGGTGCCTGGAGATCCTGGCCCCGCCGGTCGCGGATCTCCACGGTGCCGAGGCGCTGTGGGGCAACCTGCTCGGACTGCTGCGCCCAGCGTGGAAGCGGGTCCTGTTCGGTCAGCCTCATTTGACCTTCGAGTACCACTTCGGTGCGGGCGGCGTGCGCATCCTCATGTGGGTGCCCGGCACCGTCCCGCAGCACCTGGTTGATCACGCCGTCGAAGCCGCCTGGCCGTCAGCTCGTACCACCGTTGTGGAGGCGGCCCCGCCGGTGCCGCTGAGCGGGCGTGCCACCGGCGGGCAGTTCGTGATCGCCCGCGAGGAGCGGCTGCCGATCCGCAGCGACCACGACCAGGACCCTCTTCGCGCCCTGCTCGGCGCGGGGGTGGGCATGCCGGCCTGGCAGCACGCCGCGGTACAGATCCTCGCCCGTCCCGCCACCGGCCGCCGCCTCTCCCGCCCACCCATCCCGGTCGCAGTGCTGCGCGCCATCCTCGATCTCGCCGTCCCCGGCTCTTCCCGCCAGCACCGGGAGCCGGATCACGCCCTACGGCTGGAGCGCTACGCCGAGGCCCGCGCCGTGCGGGACAAAGCCCTCCAGCCCCGCTTCGAGGTGGCCATCCGCTACGCCGTTCAAGGAGACGACGGTGGGGTGGCCAAGCTGCGCCGCCGGGCCATCCGAGGTCGGGCGCACGCGGTTGCCGCCGCGTTCGCCCTGTACTCGGGGCATAACCGGCTGGAACGGCGCCGGCTGCTCCGACCGGCCCATGGGCTGGCATCCCGTCGTCTGGGGCGCGGCTTCCTGCTGTCGGTTCCCGAACTCGCCGCGCTCGCGCACCTGCCGACCGATCCCGCCGTCCCGGGCGTGCGACGGGCGGGAGCGAACACGGTCGCGCCCACACCGCAGGTCGCGCAGCACGGCAAGGTGCTCGGTACCGCGGACGCCGGCCACCAGCGGCCCGTCGCGCTCCGCGTCCCCGACTCCTGCCATCACGTGCACATCCTCGGCCCGAACGGCACCGGCAAGAGCACCCTGCTCGCCCAGATGATCCGTTCCGACATCGAGGACGGACGCGGGGTCGCCGTCATCGACGCGAAGGGCGACCTGGTCGCCGACCTGCTCGGCCTCATCCCCGAGGCCGCAGGTGAGCGCATCGCGCTCATCGATCCCGACGATCCCCATTCGCGACCGGCGCTCAACGTGCTGAGCGGCCCGAACCAGGACACCCTGGTGGACAACCTGGTCGGCATCTTCCACAAGATCTACTCCGACTCATGGGGTCCGCGCAGCGACGACATCCTCCGGGGCTGCGCTCTGACCCTGTCCCGCCGCGGCGGCACGCTCGCCGACATCCCCGCCCTGCTGACCGACCCCGCATACCGCCACCACCTCACCGGGCACCTGGACGACCCGTTTCTGGCGGGGTTCTGGACCTGGTACGAACGTCTGTCGGAGCAGGCCCAATCCCACGTCACCGCGCCCATCATGAACAAGCTCCGGGCGTTCCTGCTTCGTCCGTTCGTCCGCGACATCCTGGGCTCCGCGCAGTCCACGTTCGACGTCGGCGATGTCCTGGACGGCAAGATCCTGCTCGCCCGCCTGCCCAAGGGCGTACTCGGCGACGACACCGTACGGCTGCTCGGCTCCCTGCTCCTCGCCCAGGTATGGCAGGCCGCCTCCCACCGCGCCCGCCTCGGCCGCAGCCGCGCACCTTCAGCCCTGTACGTGGATGAGACCCAGAACTTCCTCAATCTCCCCCGTGCCCTGTCGGACATGCTCGCCGAAGCCCGCGCCTATGGCGTCTCGATCGTCCTGGCCCACCAGCACCTGGCCCAGCTTCCGCGCGACCTCACCCAGGCCATCAGCTCGGACGCCCGGAACAAGATCTACTTCACGCTCTCACCCGAAGACGCCCGCGACACCGAGCACCACTTCAGCCCGTACCTCACCCGCCACGACCTGGCCAACCTCGGTGCCTACCAAGCCGCCGCGCGCCTCATCGTCCGGGCCGGCGAAACCCCGCCCTTCACCCTACGGACCCACCCGCTTCCGAATCCGGACCCCGAGCTCGCCCAGCGCATCCGGTCCGCCGCTGCCCGAGCTCACGGCCGTGCCCCGGCCCGTCCCGAAGTCCTGCCGCGGGACGACCCGCGGCAGCGGCCCGGCACCGAAGGAGAACCACACGCATGAACGAGCACTACACGCCCGCCGTCATGTCCACGCTCGCCACCCAGCTCACCACTCGCGACCGGCACCTGCTCCGCCTCGTCTGGGACCACAAGGTCCTGACCAGCCACCAGATCGCCCGCATCGCCTTCAACGACCCGACCACCGCGCGCCACCGCCTGGTCAAGCTGCATCACCTCGGCGTGCTGAACCGCTTCCGCCCCAAACCACCGGTGGGCTCCGCCCCGTGGCACTACGTGCTCGGAGAAATCGGCGCCGTCGTGCTGGCCATCGAGGATGGTATCGAGTTGTCCGAGTTCGGCTACCGCCGTGAACGCGTCCTGTCTATCGCCTACAGCCAGCGGCTCGCCCACACCGTCGGCACCAACGACGTGTTCGCCCAGTTGTACGGCGCCGCCCGCCGTACCGATGGATGCCACCTGCACACCTGGTGGTCGGAGAGGCGCTGCGCCGCCCAATGGGGTACGCACGTCCGCCCCGATGCCTACGGCCGCTGGACTGAAAACGGCCGGACTGTGGATTTCTTCCTCGAATACGACACCGGCACCGAGACCATCGGCAGAGTCGTCGCCAAACTGGACGGTTACGACGCGCTCACCAGGGCCACCGGCATCACCACGCCCGTCCTGTTCCTGACGAGTTCGCGCCGCAGGGAGAGCACCCTGCAGGACCGTCTCCAGCTGCGCGCGGCCCAGACCGCGGTGCCGTGCGCCACAGCCGTCACCGGCGCCGACCCGCAAGATGCCGTCTGGCTACCCTACGATCGCCGGAACCAGCGGCTGCGCCTGGGTGAGCTCACCGCGCACTGGCCCCCATCCGGGGCTCGCTGTTGATCGTAGAAACCGGCCTCGCGCCGGTCCTCGCCGTGGCCGCCGGCCTGATGGGCGGCGTCGTCCTCCTGGCCGGACTCGTAGGGGGCGCCCACCTCACGGCCACCACGATGTGCGACGGCAGCAGCCGAGGTGGACGTACCACGAGCCCGTGCGGCTCGGACCTGCGTCCTGTTAGGGGACTGGCTGGACCGGAGCGCGGCCTGGTCGCTGCGCAGGCCGCGCTGCTCATGCGTGGCGTCCCGTACTCCTGGGGCGGTGGCGGTCCCGACGGCCCCAGCCTCGGCATCGAGCACGGCGCCCACATCCGTGGATTCGACTGCTCGGGCCTGGCCGAATACGCCTGGGCGAAGGCCGGGGCCCGGGTCGGCGGGCACACCTCTTCGCAGTGGAACGTGGGCGTGCACGTCCCCAGAAGTCAGATCCGCGCGGGAGATCTGGTCTTCTTCGCCCTCGATCCGGCTCGACCGGCGACGATTCACCATGTGGGCATCGCGGTCGACGCCACCCGAATGGTGCACGCCCCCTCCACCGGCAGCACCGTACGCGTGGACACCTGGGCGGGCGATCCTTACCGCGAACGAGAGTTCATCGGAGCTGTCCGCCCCGCCGTAGCGGATGCGTCGCACCCGGCAGGCAGGCGATAGGCTCGCGGCGACTGACCTCGATCTGCCTTTGTTCACGGATGTGAAGTCGGTCGAGGGCCGGTTACTCAGAACCGGCCCTCACTCTTCGGCCAGATACCGCTGCAGCAGCACGAAGCCGGGCATGCTCTCCGCCGGACGTACGCCGACGTCGAAGATCTCCGGGTCTTCGAACACGGGCTCCCCGTTCGGCCGGCGCGTGTAGGCGACCCGTCCGTAGTCGACGCCGTCCTCGCGGTCGAAACTCATCCAGGTGATGGCCTCCTGCTCCCCCTCGCGCAGCGGATGGTTGGAGACGGCCCGGACCGCGATCGTGCTGGGCGGTTTGAACAGCCACACTTGCGGCACGGCCAGCACCCACCGGACGGCGTCGAGCTCCAGGGCCTTCTCCGCTGCCCGGCTCTCGAACGCCTTCGCCGTCTCCGCGTCGCGCAGGTAGTCGTAATCGCTCAGCAGGATCCTGTCCCCGCCGTCCAAGGCGACCATGGCAGGGCACTCCCGAGCCACGATGTTCTCCTCCAAGCGTTCCACCGCATCGAACAGCAGATGCGCGGTCGCTTCGTTCATGTCGCCTCCGACCCACCTCGCCCGCAGCGTGCTCCACAGCACCAGGCCAGGGTTTCAGAAACGGCCAGGCACGGGTCCAGAACGCGCGGAAGCCGTCCGATGACGTGTCATCCAAGCGACCCTGACCCTTCCATCGCGCCGCTCGTCACCGCCGTAGGTCGTAGGGGCGTTCCGGAAACACTCCATGCACGTGATCACTCCCGCGCCCGCCACTGACGACGGTCAACTCTCCGACCACCATGCTCATCTCCCCTGGTCGGGTGTAGGTGCCGGGACAGCTCGCGCCGGGGCCTGACGGCATCGGCCACCGACGCCGTTCCAGGACCTCCGGTTGCGAGGGGTGCACTGTTCCGTGCCTCTGAGCCGTTTCTTCCGGGAGCCCCGCCTGATCCACCGCACCGGACGGGCGGCAGTTGACCAGGGACGCCCCGAACGAGCGTGGGTCCACAACATGACCTCTCCTTCCGGTCGGCTCCCGGCCAGGCCGGGAGCCTTGGACGTCATGAGCGGAAGCTCAGACAGCGACAGTGAGCGAACGATCCAGGACGACGGACAGGGTGCGCAGGGTGTCGCGATCGAGGTCGTCGACTCCGCCGGTAACCGCACGGAGCATGTTGCGCTCGGCCCGGTCGGCTCCACGTACGGCCTGCTCGTGATGGGTGTAGGTGTTGACAGCCTGGACCACGCCCCACGCCGTTCCTTGCCAGGGCGACACGCGAAGGTCGTGAGTCCACAGCCTGGCCAGGGCGTCGCGCTTGTTCTCGGCCATGGTGCGGCTGCGGCCCGGGTGCGGAGGCATCGGGACGTGGAGGTCCAGGAACTCGTTCCACCGGCTCCGGCTCACCGGGATCCGGCAGAGCTCTCCGACGGCCTGTGAGAAGGCGTCGGCCAGCGTGTAGACGATGTTCAGCGCCTCGCGCGCCTCGGTCAGCCGGAGTTTGGAGTGCCGCGAGTGCTTGATCTTGACCTGCTGCCCGCGTTCGGCGAGTCCGGCAGCCATCGTGTTGTCGCACACGATGTTCGTGATGGCGCGTTTGAAGGTGGTGGCCAGGGAGCCGTCGAAGGAGGTGGCCGCGAACAGATGCGGACGGAACTCAACTCCTTCCGGAGTACGGATGTTGTCGGGAACCTCGACCGACACCCAGGCGACCGCGCCGCCCTTCAGCAGCCCGGCCGAGCCGATCGACAGGTCGGCGTCCAGGAGGCGGGATATGTTGCCGACCAGCCATTCCCGGTACGGGTGCGGTTCGTAGCCGTCGGAGAAGATGCCCATGACGTGGCCGTTGTCGCTGCGCAGAAACGCCTGCCGGTCGGGGACCTGGGCGAGCCCTCCGCGTGGGTCCTCCACGTACACCGGGCTGGACAGCGCCTGCCAGCCGAACAGGCGTCGCTTGACGTCCTCCACGGGGATCGGGCCCGGGTAGTGGTTGGGTTCCTCCCCTTGCATGCTGGCCCGGTGGTGCCAGGCGGTTCCGCGCTTGTCGGTGTGACCGATCAGCGTGTTCGTGTTCAGCCACTCCAGGGACTCACGGGACATGACGGGTTTCCTCTCTGCACTGGTGAAAGACGACAGGCACCGGTCGAAACCGGTGCCTGTCGGTGGGTCGGGGCTTGCGCTCAGGTGGAGCGCTGATTGATCGCGTAGGCGACTCGTTCGGCGAGTTCGCGGTCGGCGTTGTCGATCTCGATCCTGGTGGCGTGGTCGCGGACCTTGAAGAAGCCGCTCATGGAGCCGAGTTGCCACCGGATGACGGTCTGCTGTTCGGTGGCGGCGATGGTGTCGTCGGGCAGGAAGGCCGACAGAGTCGCCACCAGGTCGGCCCGCTCGTCACGCCCGGCGAACTTGGCCTGCAACTGCCTGAGGTCACGCGTGTACTTCGGCAGCAGCCGACGGGCGATCTTCTTCGCGATGTGCCGTGGACCTCGTGTGGTCTTTGCGATGACCGAGTGACGCCGCAGGTCGGAAGAGTCGGCGGGGTAGAGTCCCGTCACCACGATCCACTCTGCCCGCCCCATCAGCGGGTGTACGGCCAAGCGTGCGCCGTCGGGTCCGAGCAGGTACAGCGCGCCTCTCAGGCTTTGTGGGGCGAACCCGGTCAGGTGCCTGGCGATCTGCGCCACGAGGTCGTACGTGTTGCGGTCGTTCATGGGGCTCCTTTGTGCAGTGGAAGTGACCGTTGGCGGTCGATGGCGAAGCGCGGCAGGCCTGTTCAGCCCGCCGACGGGTGGATCACCAGCCCTCGGGAAGCAGCGGCCAGGCGGCCGACGGGCAGAGGCGTATCCGCGCGACAAGGTCGTCGGCCACTCCGTTCCAGTCGCAAGCGAGCATGTGGGAGGGGTGCAGTCCCGCCATGAGGCCCTCACTGAGCAGCAGTGCCAATGTGTTGTGCGGGCTGCTCGACAGCGCTCGTTCGAGCGCGATCCCCGCCAGCGCCCCGTTTCCCCGGCACATCGCGGCGAACGCCAAGAGCGTTGCCGGAGCGGTCGCGAACGTGGGGTGAACCTTGCGCGTGACCTCCGTCCACAGACGCACGTGGGTCTCCGCTCCGTATCGCGGGACGTACGTCATGGCCATGTCGCGTACGGGTTTCGCGGTCAGATGCACGCCGATCCAGATCGCTGTCTCCACGTCGAGGTCCTCGCCGGCCTGGACCCGCTCCAGCGCGGCGACGACCCGGTTCGCCCCGTCCCAGAACCAGCGAACGCCTTGCTTGCTCCTCTGCTTCGCCTGGGCGCACACCTCCCGGGTGATGTCCCGGACTCGGTCCTGATCGAGCAGCTGAGGCGGGTCCAAGGTCGCGGCCAGGGCCGCCCTGTCCGGGAGCGCGCACATCCCGGCGAGCACAGCGGTTGCTGCGGGCACGCTGCTGGTGAGATCGACCGGGGTCCCCTCTGGCGGGCAGCAGGTGACGTCCGTGCAGACGTAGGACCAGTAACGCCCGTCATCGACGCGGATCGCCTCGCTGATACCGATCCCGGCCGCGCGAAGCGCTTCTGTGGCGGCGTCCACCATGGGGGTGACCTCCGCCCCCGATCCGTAACCGATCAGCAGGGCGCGATGGCTGCGGTTACGGCTCAGCACATCGACCAGATGTCCGGCACGCTCCGCGATCTCGGCGGGGTCCTGCGTCAGGTCCAGGCGCACCGTTCCCCGTACTGCGGCGTCCTCGATCGTCAACGCCACGAGACTCCGCTGGGGATGGAACCCGAGCAGGTACGGCACGAGGGCGACCACATCGGCGAGCTTCCTGAGCGTGATGGCGTCGGTGCGTTCGGGTGCGGTGCTCATGAGAAACCTCCAGGCGTGATGAAGCCCTGGCCGACGGCCAGGGCTGGATGAGGTGTATTTGCCGTGCGCTGTTTAAGCGCCGCGAGGCGAGAAGAGCGGCGGACGGGCGCGGCGTCGCGATATGTTCACTTGAATACGGTGGCGGGAACGGCTCAGCCGTCCGCCGGAAAGTGTCTCCGGTGCCAGTTGCGACTGCCGCTCAGTCGCGATTCTCGCTCTCACTTAAATACGTCCGCCATCCCATCCCAACCGTCCGGCCGTCCACCTCTGATGAGGACTTTCCGCCGCAGTTATCCCATGCCGATAACGACATAAAAAGAGGGCCTCAAAGTTTCTCTGAGGCCCTCTTTGTCATCGCTTACTCGTCCGGGGAGCCGTCGTACTGGAAGTCGCTCCTGGCGTCATCGATGCGCTCGGCCAGTTCCTTCCATTCCGCGCGGGCGGCGTCACGTGCTCGAATCACGGCCCGCCGGGAACCGTACGCGCCTCCGTACCGCTTCTGGGCCACCTGGCTGAGGATCCCCGCCCGCCCCAGATCATCGGCCTTTGCCGCGATCTCCATCACATCCTGGAGGACCGGGAAGTCCTCACCGTCTCCGAACGCCTGCCGGAAGACGACAGCGCTGTTCTGGGCGGCGCAGAACGCCGCAGCCGCCCGGGTGACGTTCTCCGTTCGCGGCACGGGCCGCATGAGCTGGGCGTTGGGCGTGGCCTCGACCTCGCCGGGCAGCACGTCGACCCGATAGCCGTTACGCGCGGCAGCGTCTCGCACAGCCCACCTGTGGAGCGTCGTCCGGGAGATCGTCATCTCACCGCCATCCCGGCGAACGTAGACCCACACGGGCTGCTCCGCCGTGCTCTCAGGCGCGTTGCGACAGGACGCGGAGATGGCCTGGAGCCGCTGCGCGAAGAGCAGCACCGCATCCTGCGTGACGTCATCCGAAACGTCGTCGGTGCCGTAGGGCGCGTGACCCTGCTTGATGATCGTGGCGCTCCCGTCCATTCGCTTACGGGATCGCGTGGCGTCCACCGTACGGCAGTAGCCCCGCGCCAGCCGCCGCAGTTCCGCCCAGTCCTCCGGCGTGACCCGCGCCATGTCCTCGGGCGTCAGGCTCTCCCCCGGAACGTTGGCGGGAACGCTCTTTCCGGTAGCCGCGTACGACATGATTCCCCCATCTCCGCGACGCCCATTTCTGCGCCGCACTGCCTTTGTTCACTTCAATTACATCGCGAACTGCAGGGCGAATCAACGACATCGAGCGTTTCTTTACCATTATCCAGAAGCTAGGAAATGACACTGGAATAGCGCGCCAACCTGGACAATGAGCCATCCTTGAATCACTTGAAAACAAAGCGGAAAACAAAGGAGCAGGGACGGCACTCATAATATGCACGTTGAATTAATTAGATTAATTCAGAGCGGCAGGCAGCCCGCCACTTCTCAATGCTGGACAGGCCAGTACAGTCGGGGCGCCCACTGGCCGTCCTGCTCCGCCTTCGACCTGGGACGGCACCTCCGTCACGGTCGGCCACTCTCAATCGGCCGGCGAGTGGCCGACGACTGGCCGTCCGACCGGCCGAGGCCGGAGGCGTACGACTGGCTTGGGCGTGGTGAAGCAAGAGCCGGGACAACAATCACACGTCTCCCGTCGAAAACCACGATCTCTGGTCTTCGGTCCTGTCTGCAGTCGCCGCGAGAGGATCATTGGAGCTGTTGAGCACGTTGTCCGGCTCTCACCGGATGTCGTACTACAAAATGACCCGCCCAACCAGCGACGATCCTCGGTCTGCGGCGATCGCGAGGCAGTAGATCGTCCTGTGCCGAGGCCAGTTCGCCTCCGAAGGCACAAGACCGCTCACGATGACCTCGTCCTTCCTCTTCTCCACCAGCCGCATTCTCGGCGTGCACCCGAACTCCGCCAGCCGCTGCATGTCCCCCGCTCCCGGGAACGGACCGTCAGGGATGACATACGTGGTGGCGAACTCCGCCACATGCGGCCGATCACACGGAACGACCGTCACCAGGGACGTCTCGGGCAAGGGGTCGATGCAATCGCCCGGCCTCAGCTCCGTGGCCTGATACCGGTGCACGCCAGGCGGAAGACTGACCTCGGCGGGAGAGGGAGCCGGCTCTGACGCCTGCTGGACGCCTGGGGTAGCGGACGGCGAGGAGGCAGGCGCCACGGTGCACGCCGTCAGCGCGGCCACCGTACATAAGAGCAGACCTGAAAACGCCGATAGGCGAGGCAGCATGCAGGACATTGTGCCGTTCGCGGATCACCGGAAGATCGCGGCGAGACACCACCGAGATCGCATCCGAGCGGACCGTGCTTGATTCACCATCAGTCCCTCAGCGAAGTCCTCGACGGGCAACAGCCCGAAGTGTTTCGTCCCGGACACGGCTGCGACGGTCGTCGGCGGTGGCCGGACTCCCGTACAGACGATCGGTTTGCCAACGCGCGCAGCCGCTTGCAGTTGCCACCGCTATCGGCGTCACAGACCGCAGCAGCAGCCCGTCCTCAAGAATCACTGAAGTGCTACTGGCCTGGCCGGTAGGCTTGTGCAGCGTGTCCAGGTCTTCGGTTCGCGTGCGTTTTGCGCCTTCTCCCACTGGGATGTTCCATGTGGGCGGGGCGCGGTCGGCTCTCTATAACTGGGCCGTGGCGCGACAATCCGGAGGCACTTTCGTGCTTCGTATCGAAGACACCGACACAGCCCGTAACAGACCCGAGTGGACACAAGGCATCATCGACACCTTGGCGGCCATAGGGATTAGCGCCGCCGATCCGGCGTTCGAGGGGCCGTACTTCCAGTCCGACAACGCTGGGCGGCACCGGGAAGCGGCGCTTCAGCTGTATGTGGCCGGGCGGGCGTACTACTGCGACTGCACCCGCGATCAGCTCAAGGAGCGGACCGGGTCCGAGCATCTGGGGTACGACGGCTTCTGCCGTGAGCGAGGGCTGGAGTTCTCCGAGGGACGGGCACTGCGGTTCCGTACGCCGGACGAGGGCGAGACGGTGGTGGAGGACCTCGTCCGCGGTAAGCCCATCTTCCCCAACGCCTCGATCGAGGACTTCGTGATCGCCCGCGGTGACGGGTCTCCGGTGTTCCTGCTGGCCAACGTCGTCGATGACCTGGATGAGGGCATCACCCAGGTGATCCGCGGCGAGGAGCACCTGTCGAACACGCCCAAGCAGCAACTGCTGTGGGAAGCCCTGGGAGCGGCGCCTCCGGTGTGGGCGCACCTGCCCGTCATCGTCAACGACAAGCGGCAGAAGCTGTCCAAGCGGCGCGACAAGGTGGCGCTGGAGGACTACCTGGCCGACGGGTTCCTCCCGGAGGCGATGGTCAACTACCTGATGCTGCTGGGCTGGGGGCCCGGCGACGATCGGGAGATCATGCCGTACGAGGAGATGGAGCGGCTCTTCCGGATCGAGGACGTGAACACCTCGCCGGCGTTCTTCGACGTGAAGAAGCTGACGGCGTTCAACGGCGAGTACATCCGCGCCCTGTCACTAGAGGCGTTCATCGACGCCTGCGCTCGGTGGCTGACCGAGCCCTATGCGCCGTGGCGAGCCGACGCGTTCGACGCTGAAGTGTTCACGAAGGTGGCTCCGCTGGCGCAGACACGCCTCACGCTGCTGTCGGAAATCACAAACTATGTCGATTTCCTGTTCCTGGACGAGCCAGTGTTCGACGAGCCGTCCTGGTCAAAGGCCATGAAGCCGGGCACGACGGAACTGTTGCGTGACGTACGTGCTGCCTATGCCGACGCCGAATGGCAGGCCGATGAACTGAAGACCGTGCTGACGGCGGTGGGCGAGAATCACGGGCTGAAGCTGGGCAAGGCGCAGGCCCCGGTCCGGGTCGCGGTCACGGGGCGGACCGTCGGGCTACCGCTGTTCGAGTCCTTGGAGATCCTCGGCCGTGATCGAACGCTGACACGCCTCGACGCCGCACTGCTACGGCTTACCTCTTAGTTCCGTCGACTTCAGGAACACGCCGGGCCATCACGCATCAGACGGGACATGCTCCCATCGTAGGAAACACTGGAGCCGTCTTGCTGGCGGGCGATGACGTGGAGGTTGTGGACGACCGCGGTGCGTCGTAGGTCGAACAGGTTCTTGCGGGTGCCGCGGTAGCGGGCGTGGTGGTCTTGCCAGCGGCCGATGTGGGCCAGGGTGTGTTCGACCGCGACGCGCTGGCGGAGCTGGGCGCGTCCGGCCGGGGTGAGCTGGCGTTCACGGAGTTCGGCCAGCAGCGCCTCGTCGGGGTGGATGCTCACGCTGCGGCCTTTGGCGCTGGTGGTGCAGCGTTCCCGCAGCGGGCAGGCGGCGCAGGTGGCGGCGGGGAAGTGCACGGTGCGGCCGTGCTGGAAGGGCATGCTCACCTGGTTGGGGCAGGTCAGCTGCCCGGTGGCGAAGTCGAGGGTGAAGGCGGTCTTGGCGAACCGGTCGCCGGGTGCGCGGACCCGCCAGGCCTTGCAGTAGATCTCCAGGCCGGGGTCGCGCTGGCGGACCAGGTGGGAGGACAGGTAGGCGCGGTCGATGTGCAGCTCGGTCAGGTCGGCGGCGATGGCGTCGGTGACCGAGGCTTCGGGCACGTCGGCCGGGGTGAGGCCGACCGCGGCGACCAGGCCGCTGTCCAGGTCGGTCAGCACGCGCCGCTTGTAGCCGTCGAACAGCAGCGAGCGGGACTTGCGGCCGTGCCGCATCTGACCATCTTCGACGCTGATGCGCCGGTCCTTGGCCACCCCCCGATTCAGGGCCGGGCTGCCGCCTTCATCGAAGGTGACGTCCTGGTCGCGGACCTGCGCGGCGACGGCCACGCAGGCCGCCGCCCGCTCCACGGCCGGCCCGGCCGGCTGCGCGGCCAGGAACGCCTGCACCGCGTGCAGGCAGTCCAACACGGTGGTCAGGGCTTGGGCGCGGGCGGCCGCATCGTCCCAGTCGGCGTCGAGGGCGGCCTTGAGGCTGGAGGCGGCCAGCTGCGGCGCCCCCGCCGCATCCGCGACCCGGCCGATGGCCTCCTGCGTGTTCTCCGCCGGCCCCCGCCCCTGCCGGCGCGCGATCATGCCCACGGCTTTACGCAGGGCATGTCCCATCAGATTCCAGGTGTCCTCCACCCGCCCGGCACCCCATAACGGCGAGGAATCCAGCGCGGCGCGTAACGCCCGCGGCCCGAAGCCGCCACTCACACCGGCGATCTCGATGGTCCGCTCGATCAGCCGCCGATCGGCGTTCGCCTCGATCAGCCGCTGCCGGAACCCGACCAGGGTGCCCTTGGCGAACGGCGGCCGCTCGGCATCCAGGCAGTCCAGCACCAGCTGCCAGCGCCGATCCACCACCGTCGCCTCGATCACCTCATCATCGGAGACCCCCGCGTACGCCTGGCAGGATCAACGCCAGCGCCAGCTGCGCGGGCGGCACCGGCGGATGCCCCTTGGCCGCATCCTCATACAGGCCGGCCAGTTCGTCCTGGAAGGCCTCGTCGAACAGCTCGTGCCGGTGCAGGCGCAGGAACACAAACAGCTTGGCCTTCTTGATCGCCTTGAGGATGCTCTGCTCGGCCCGGGACGGCTCCACCGGGGGCTGCCACGTTCTGGGACGCATGAATCACGGATCCTCTCCCTGACCCCGACCAAAGACGCGATCAGGAAGAGGTACCACACATGCCATCAGAACTACATGACCGACGCTCAAGGACTTCTTGGAGGCCGCTCGGCCGGGGCTTCAAGAAGCGATCGTTAGATGAAGTTGTCGATACTCCATGAGGTCAGCTGCAACCTCTGTCATCGCCCTTCGGCACCCCGACTCACATGGTCTCCCAGCATTTGATCGGCCGCCCCTGCGAGGTTGCCTCGTACGGTACGCGTTGTTGAATGGTCGCCGCCCAGCACCCGCTCACTGTCGGCGAGCGTGGCCTCATACAACGAGACGGCCCGGACCAGATCCCCTGCCGACTGATAGGCGCCAGCGAGGTTGTTGCGGGTGATCAAGGTGGT
>NZ_JBEZFZ010000001.1:125893-126154 GCF_040649735.1 Nonomuraea sp. NPDC048892
GGAGGGATGGTCAGCGCCCAGCACCCGCACGCTATCGGCGAGCGTGGCCTCCAACAACGAGACGGCCCGGACCAGATCCCCCGCCGACCGGTAGGCAGAAGCAAGGTTGTTACGGGAAATCAAGGTGGAGGGATGGTCAGCGCCCAGCACCCGCACGCTATCGGCGAGCGTGGCCTCCAACAACGAGACGGCCCGGACCAGATCCCCCGCCGACCGGTAGGCGTCGGCCAGGTTGTTGCGGGAGGTCAGGGTAGAAGGGAG
>NZ_JBEZFZ010000001.1:126250-169576 GCF_040649735.1 Nonomuraea sp. NPDC048892
GTTGATCGCCGCCCAGCACCCGCACGCAGTCGGCGAGCGTGGCCTCCAACAACGGGACGGCCCGCCCCAGATCCCCCGCCGACTGATAGGCGTCGGCCAGGTTGTTGCGGGTGATCAGGGTAGAAGGGTGATCGCCGCCCAGCACCCGCACGCAGTCGGCGAGCGTGGCCTCCAACAACGGGACGGCCCGCCCCAGATCCCCCGCCGACTGATAGGCGTCGGCGAGATTGTTGCGGGAGGTCAGGGTAGAAGGGTGATCGCCGCCCAGCACCCGCACGCAGTCGGCGAGCGTGGCCTCCAACAACCAGACGGCCCGGACCATATCTCCCGACGACCGGTAGGCAGAAGCAAGGTTGTTACGGGAAATCAAGGTGGAGGGATGGTCAGCGCCCAGCACCCGCACGCAGTCGGCGAGCGTGGCCTCCAACAACGGAACGGCCCGCCCCAGATCCCCCGACGCCTGGTAGGCGTGGGCGAGATTGTTGCGGGAGGTCAGGGTAGAAGGGTGATCGCCGCCCAGCACCCGCTCGTAATCGGCGAGCGTGGCCTCCAACAACGGGACGGCCCGGACCAGATCCCCCGACGCCTGGTAAGCGTGGGCGAGATTGTTGCGAGAGGCCAGGGTAGAAGGGTGATCGCCGCCCAGCACCCGCACGCAGTCGGCGAGCGTGGCCTCATACAACGAGACGGCCCTGCCCACATCCCCCGCCGACTCATACGCGCCGGCCAGGTTGTTACGGGAGGTCAGGGTAGAAGGGTGATCGCCGCCCAGCACCCGCTCCCGCTCGGCAAGCGTGGCCTCATACAGCAAGACGGCGCTGGCCAGGTCTCCCGACGCCTGGTAGGCGTGGGCGAGATTGTTGCGAGAGGCCAGGGTAGAAGGGTGATCGCCGCCCAGCACCCGCTCACTGTCGGCGAGCGTGGCCTCATACAGCGAAATGGCCCTGCCCACATCCCCCGCCGACTCATACGCGCCGGCCAGGTTGTTACGGGAGGTCAGGGTAGAAGGGTGATCGCCGCCCAGCACCCGCTCGCAGTCGGCAAGCGTGGCCTCATACAGCGGGACGGCCCTGCCCACATCCCCCGCCGACTCGAAAGCGTAGGCGAGGTTGTTGCGGGAGGCCAGGGTGTCGGCGTGGTCGGAGCCCAGTACCCGCTCCCGCTCGGCGAGCGTGACCTCATACAACGAGACGGCCCTGCCTAGATCCCCCGCCGCCTGGTAGGCGTGGGCGAGATTGTTGCGGGAGGTCAGGGTAGAGGGGTGGTCGCCGCCCAGCGCCCGCTCCCGCTCAGCGAGCGTGGCCTCATACAGCGGGACGGCCCTGCCTAGATCCCCCGCCGACTCGAAAGCGTAGGCGAGGTTGTTGCGGAAGGTCAGGGTGTTGACGTGGTCAGGGCCTAGGACGCGTTCTCCTTCTGCCAGATTGTGCTCCATCAGTGGGATCGCTTGACGCAGATCCCCCGCTGTGGCGTAGGCGTAGGCCAGGCTGGCGCGCGTGTTGAGTACGGCGGGGTGGCCGGCGTTGAAGACGCGTTGGGCCAAGGTCATGCAGCGCTTGAGGTATGCCAGCGAGGGGTCGATGGCCCCCTGGTCGTTCAAGAACAGTCCGATGGTGCGGAGTAGTTCATGAGCGTCTGCGGTGTCGGCCTCGGGGGGCGTGCGCTCGAAGGCGGCGTCGATGTGGGGCAGCAGCGCTCGCCACTGTGCCCACACGGCGGGTACGTCGTAATCGGCAGGGCGGGCCCGGTCCAGCAGCTGGACGGCGTAGGTACGGGCGGTGTCGATGTCGCCGGGCTGGCGATGGGGGTCGGCCGGGTCGGGGGTGCGGGCGATGGCCTGGACCAGGCGGTGCACGATGATGCCTGACCTGTCCAGGGTGATCATGTTGTAGGCGGCCAGGGCGCCCAGCGCGCGCTGCAGCTGTGGCGGGTCGGCCAGGCCGTCCAGGATGTCGCGGGGGATGCTTTCGGGCGCGTACCAGGCCAGGATGCGCAGCAGGTCCACCGCCTGCGGGATGTCGGCGAGCCGGTCGAGGGTGAGCCGCCAGATGCGGGCGATGGTGCGCCGGGCGTCGCCGCCTTCGGCGGTCTGGTCCAGCATCTCGGCCGGGTATGCGGTGAGCAGGTCCAGGTAGGCGCGGGGGGTGAGCTCGTTCTGCCGCAAATAGGCGCCGGCCTGCTCGATCGCCAGCGGCAGCCCGCCCAGTTCCTCGACCAGTTCCGTCGCTCCCTCCGGCTCCTGCTTCGAAACCCCGGGAGCAGGGGCGGAGAGAGGTGGGGGTGGGGTGGCGATTCGGTTGAGCAGGTCAAGGGCCTTGGCACCATCCAGCACGTCCAGCCGCTGCACCTGGGCGCCGAGCGTGTGCCAGCCCTGACCGAGCCGGCTGGTGATCAGCACCCGTCCGGTCAGCGTACGGGCCAGCAGAGGTGCCACATCGGAGGGGTGGGTGACGTTGTCCAGGATCAGCAGCCAGCCCTGGTGGGTGGCCAGCCAGGAGGCGGCCCATTCGCTCAGCGTCTCCAGCGGCGCTGCGGCCAGGTCGGGTTGCAGCGCGATGGCGAGGGCTGCCAGTCCCGCCTGCACCGCGGTCGGAGTGTCGGCGGTGATCCACCACACCGGGTTGAACGTTGCGGCGTGTGCGGCGGCGTAGTGGGCAGCCAGGGTGGACTTGCCGATGCCGCCCAGTCCGTGCACCGCAGCCACCACCATCGGCTTGCTGGCGGTCAGAGCTGTGTGCAGGGCGGCCAGGTCGTCGTCGCGTCCGACGAACACCCGGTGGTGTCCGGGCACGTTCACCGTCGCCGGCGGCGCCTTGATCTCCGTGACCTGCGGTAGTGCCCTGGCATGGTGATGCTCATGATATTCGGCGCCAACAGCCTTTTTGATGACGTTGTCGTGGAATTCGATGTGGTCGCCGCCGTCAGCGCGCATCGTCGCTTCCGTCCGGTGAGGCGGGCTTCGGGCCGTTCACCTGCTTGCCCACGACAGTGCCCGGGAAGGTGTTGTGGTGGAACTCGATGTGGTCGCCGCCGTAGGAGCGCCGGTCGTCGCCCTCGTTGATGCTCTGTTCGCCAGCGGCCTGATACACCGGGCCCGGACCGGAGGTCTTGGCTCGCATCTGTACGTTCCGTGCTCCGTCGCCGGTCGAGACGATGCCGAAGTTGTCGCCGCCGAGAGCGCCCGCCCCGTCGCCGGAAGCGGAGACCGCGGGCGGCGTGCTTGGCGCAGCTCGTGCTGGAGCGTGCTCGGCGCGCAGCTGGGCGCGCAATGCCGCTACGGAGACCACCAGGGCGGCCGCGCCCAGCGCCATGCCGGTGAATATGCCGATCACACTGGCCCGCTGATCCAGCACCTGGAGCACCTCGTCAGGCAGGTGCAGCGGATTGGCGAAGAACCAGACCAGCACTACCGCCAGACAGACCACCAGCACGATGCTCCCGGTGATCGCCACGATGCGCCACAGCCGCGAACCTGCCACACGCTGGACCCCAGGCATCTTCGACATGCCTCCAGAGTGCTCCCCCACCAGCGAGAGCGGGAGGCTAAGTGTCGAACACGTTACCTGTCCTCAAATCGGCGACCAAGCGACGGAGATGATGTGGAGGGATTCCGCGGGCCATCCCTGATCCGTCAGTTGCCAGAGCACTCGCAGGCGGACGCGTCCCCCGGCACAGCCGGTGGGATCCAGGGAAGGGGTATCGGGCTGTGTGCGAGCGCCATCCCGCTGCTCCGATAGTGGTCGCACTCCTTCAGCAGCAGCTCGTACGCCGCCTTCAGCTGAGGACTCTCCGTCTGGGCCTCCTTGGCGAGCGGGAGGTAGAAGTCGACCAGAGACGCGATGAACGGCCGATGGCGTGATACGTCAGGCGAATGGCGCAGGTCGCGGAGGTTGTGGATGCGGTCGGCGAACCGGATGAGCAGCCCGCCCACGCTCAAGCCCCGCACCTTGGCACGCCAGGCGACCTCGTCCGTAGCCCTCCTGGGACGATCTTCGAGGCGGTGGTCGGGCGTCATCGCGCGCAACTCCGCGATGAGGAAGCGATTCAGGTAAGGGGCCAATTCGGGCTCGGAACCGGCTGAGACCTCCAGTGCGTCGTGCAGCAGGCCGAGGATCAGCGTCTCTGGATCGGTGACACCCAGTTCGCACCGAAGAATCGCAACCACCGCCAGTGGATGCTCGATGTACGGGGTTCCCTGGTCGCGTACGCGATTCCCGTAGACGGCGAGCGACACGGTGGCCGCGTTCAGAGCGCGGGCGTGGAGTTCGGCGGGCCAGTCATCCGCTCCCAGAGCAGCGATGATGCGGTCGCGGTCGTGCATGGCAGATCACCTCAGATGGAGAGCTTGTCGGAAACGAGCAGGGAGTCGTTGATGGCGACCGCGTCGAGCCCGAGGTCGGCGGCGGCGTGAACGGCCGACTCGGCATCCCTCAGAATGGGAGCGCCCTTGGTATTGAACGAGGTGTTGAGCAGCAGCGGCAGGCCGGCCCGGCGGTGGAACTCCTCCAGTAGCGGGCGCAGGCCGGAGTGCTGTTCGCCGACGGTCTGCAGCCGGGTGGTGCCGTCGTGGTGGACGACCGCGCCGATCTGGGAGGACCGGCAGCGCCGTGCTCGGGCGACGCGGTTCATGAACGGATCGCCGCCGGTCACGAACCACTCATGGGCGCGCTCGGCGAGGATCGCGGGAGCGAACGGCCGGTAGGCGGCACGTTGCTTGATGACGTTGAGCCGATCTCGTGTTTCCGTACGGCCGGGGTGAGCCAGGATGGAGCGGTGGCCGAGGGCACGTGGGCCGAACTCCATTCCGCCTTCGACCCAGCCCACCACGTGGTCGCCGGCGAGCAGGGCGGCCACGGTCGGGACCAGCCGGTCTCCCAGGCCGGTGATCAGCCGATACCCAGCCGGAACAGCGGTGTTCGTGATCAGTCCTGGGCTGGGGCCCCACGCCGCGTCCACCGGCACGGGGAGAGGTGGCTGGCGCAGCTGGTGGGGCCAGCCGTACAGGGCAGCCCCGAGCGCCGTTCCGGCATCGTGCGGGGCTGGGCCGATGAACAGCGTGTCGAAATCCACTTCTTCGGCGAGACGCCCGTTCAACTGGGAGTTGAGCGCGCAACCACCGGAGAAGACGAGGCTGGTCGCTTCGGTGATGCGGCGCAAATGGCGAGCGACGTGGATGACGGCTCGGCAGAAGGTCTCCTGTACGGCCGCGGCGAGGTCGGCTCGCTCCTCGAATGAGGCATCCGCCGCCGATCCAGCGGTCCAGTTTCGGCTTCCGATCCGTACGGGCGTGGTGGCGTCGGCCGATCCAAGAAGCGGCTCGATGTGGACGATGCCTTCGTCTTCCAGATGGAGGAGCTGCTGGAGGTCGTACCGGTACCGGCCGGGATCACCGAAGGCGGCCAGCGCCATCAAGCTGCCCTCCGCTTCGTCGCCGGGCGGGATGATCCTCATCGCGAAGTTGCGATAGAAGTGCCCGAGAGAGTGATGCGCCCGGCGCGGGCCGGGCAGCACGGTGGGCATGGCCTGGTAGACGCGGTCGATGCGGTTGGGGGTCAGCTCGTACCCAGTGATTCGCTCGCGTCCCGGGCCGAAGTCGGCACCGAGCGTGGAGCCCCCGGCGTCGATGACGAGCCCTGCGGCGTGCTCCGGGCCCGACAGGAGATAGCCGGACATCACGTGCGCGGTGTGGTGGGACATGAGGTGGAGCCGAGAGCCGAGAGGCTCGGGCAGGTCGGCCGCGAGTTCTTCCCGCTCGGCGCTCAACCAGCTGCCGGCCGCTGGGGTGGGCCGCATCGACGGAACCCACACCGCGTCGATGTCGTGGGGGCCGACGCCCGCGGAATCGAGGCACCAGGTGAGCGCCTGGGTGGGCGCGGTCAGCACGGTCTTCCACTGGTGTTGCCGATGGTGCTTGATGCCGCTCCAGCGTTCCTCCTCGGCCGCGTACAGACGACCGTCGACGATCAGGGCGGCTGAGGTGTCGTGGTGGAAGTTCAGGCCGAGTACGGCGGGCATGTCGGAGTCACCTTTCGACGGGGACGACAGGTGCGCCGGAGTCGGTGTACTCGTGGCACCGCAGGCAGAAGTTGTAGTGCTCACTCCGAGGCGCGAAGACCTTGGCGGCGAAGTCGCGGTCCCAGACGCTGAACTCGCTGTCCTCCTTGGCCATGGCGTTGAAACAGCGGTAGCAGGAGCCGTCGAGCTCGATCATGAGGTGCTGATCGAGGTAGCGGGCGCACAGACCGCCGAGCCGGTTGAGGGGCTGGCCGACGTCGATGTGGTGGACGTGGTTGGTGACGTGGACGGCCCCGTAGCGGGCGCACAGCCGCGCCAGCCAGCTGCGGCGGGGATCATCGATCGCTTCGAGGACGCTGTTGACGACGACGGTCTTCCCGGCCCGGCGCAGCTCGGGGACGACGGCCTCGACCTGCTCGTAGTTGCCGTGCTCGTCGTCGCACCCGATGAGGATCTGGTCGTAGCACTCGACAGTGGTCGCCATGAGGCGCTGGTTCCGGGCCAAGGGGATGGCGTTGGTGCCGAGCACCATCACCGTCTCCGGCAGGCGGGTGCGGGCCAGCCGGCTCAGCGCGGGGAAGTCACGGTGGACGGTCGGCTCGCCACCGTTGAGGTGCAGTTGCTGGAACGGGATCGACCGCAGCCTCTCCAGGATGGTGGAGAACAGGTCGAGTGGCATGTTGTCGCCGCGCGCGCCGTTGGCGAAGATGCAGAACGCGCAGTCGCGGTTGCACTTGGTGGTGATCTTGATCTTCGCGGTCTTCAGCATCCGGGCCGTCATGAGCAACCGCCCGCGTTGAGGAAGTCCTCCACCAGGTCGCGGTGGCGACGCCACGTGGCGAGGGTGTCGCGAAGGACGCGTTCGGTGGTGGGACCGGTGGGCAGCAGATCGGCCATGCGAGCCGCCAGCCGCTGCTGCTTTGTTTCCTGCTCGGACGCGAACATACGCAGGGCTCCGGCGGCCGCTCGCAACTCGCGGGCCTCCCGCCGGACGAGGTAGGCGGTCGCCGTAGCGGGCGGCGGGTCGAGGTAGTACAACCACCGGGCGACCCGGACGCGCAGCATGCCGGCCGTCATCGTGGAGGTCGGGCGCGGCGCCTCGTCGTGCTCCGCGGTGGCCGGAAGGTGCCGGATGGCCGCCTTCACCGCCGCGTGTGCCGTACGGATCAGGCTCGCGATGGGGTGGTCGTGCCGGTCACGGATCTGCCGGGCGAACGCCTGCCCGTAGTGCTCAAGGCCCGGAGGGTGCCATTGGGCCAGGGCTGCGAACTTTCCAGGACAGCGGGTACGGGTGGCCAGCGACGCGATGGCGAACCAGCAGGGCGCGAGGTAGTGCCACAGGACGCAGTGACGGCGGTAGCCGGGCAGGTCGATGTGGACGTTGTCGGTGCTGTCGGCCGACAGCCGATAGCGCCCGCCAGCCCGGGCGTCGAGGATTCCCCGGTAGAACAGCTCGTCGGCCCGGCTCCAGGGAGCCATCTGGGCTTGGGACTTCCAGCGGTGGAAGGCCTGCGCATGCCCACTGATCATGTTCCACGTGGCGAGTTCCGCCGGGGCGACACGGCGCTGATCGACTTCCTGGAGGGTGAAGGCGAATCCTGGTGGATGTTCCAGCAGACGCCGGTTGACGATGTCCCTGGCCACGACCGCCGAGTGAGCCTCGGCGAGGCGGTGGTTCCACTCCCACCAGTCCTGGGGCGGCTGAGCGAGGACGATCCGGAGGTCGAGGTCCGAGTGCGGGGCCTGGAGGTCCGCCGGCTGCCATTTGTGGGCGAGCATCGCCGCCGGTATCCCCCGGTGGTCCAGCTCCCGCTCGTACTCGGTGCCGAGCTGGACGTACGGTGAGGTCTCCGCGGACAGGATCGCCGTCACCGCGCCTCCCCCGCGCTAGTCCGGCCGCATGAGCCGGTGGAGAGAACGGGGAGTGTGACGGATGCGCCCTGGGGACGTCGCATCCGATCCCAGCGAAGGTCGTAATCCACGTAGTGGAAGCCCTGCCAGGCGGGATTGCTGTCGCGGTCGAGCATGGCCCGGAAGAAATGGGCGAAAGCCTCGTTCAGCGTTCCGTCCGCGAGATGCTGTTTCAGCGCGATATCGCGGTTGTGGAGGATGCACGGTCTGGCCACCCCGCTCGGGGTGATCTTGATGCGGTTGGCGTCCGAGCAGGTGGCGCAGCTGGAGTTGGAGATGAATCCGATGGATCCCGCCCATCCGTCCGGCTGGAGGTAGTCTCCCGGGCTACGGACTCCGAGCTCCGTCCGGGAGACGTGGCCAGCTCCGGCCAGCCAGTCCTCCAGGTGAGGGCGGACTTCGGCCTCGGGGATGTACTCCTTGCCGAAGATCGCCGAGGCCGGGCCGATGTTCTGCAGCTCGATCAGCCGGACCGCCACCGGCAGGTCCTTGGCGAGGTGGACGACCTGGAGGGCGTCCCGCAGGTAGGAGCGCTGGACCACACAGTTGATCTTCACCTTGAGGTGGCGGGCAAGGGCCGCGTCGATGGTGTCGCGGGCCCGATTCGGGTCGCCACCGCCCATGATCTCCGCTGAGCGGGCGCGGTCGAGGCTGTGGAGTGAGACGTTGAGGTACGTCAGCCCGGCGCCGGCCAGCTGGTCGACGGTCAATCCGCGACGGAGGTTCCCGTGGGTGGTCAGGCCGATCGAGGCTCCCGTACCGAGCCCGTCGGCGAGGGCGGCGATCACCTGGACGATGTCGCGCCGCAGCGTCGGCTCCCCGCCGGAGCAGTGCGCCTTCGATACTTTCCAGGCGCCGGCTTCGCGGGCGATCGCGGCATAGCCGCCCGCGCTCAGCGGACGATCCTTGTGCCCGTAGTCGGGCATGCACCGCGGCTTGCAGAAGACGCAGTCGAGGTTGCACAGCGAGTTGAGGGTGAACGCGAGGTAGGGATGGTTGCGGCCGGACGCGGCGAACTCCGCGAGCAGCGCGCTGCGATCGGTTTCAGGCATCGGAGCAGCCTTCCGTGGTGAGGGTGGCCAGACCGTGAAGCGGCACGCCGTCCAGGTAGCGGCGCAGGTTGTCGGCGAAGAACGCGATGGCCTCGTCCATGTAGGAGCGTGAGAACGTGGCGCTCTTGGGGGTGAGGATCACGCGAGGGTGCAGGCGGAGGGAGTCATGCATGGGCAGCGGTCGCGGGGTCGTGACGTCCAGGGCCGCGCCGCCCAGCGGGCCGTAGTTCAGCGCTTGGAGCAGAGCCGCATGGTCGACCGTGCTGGCGCGCCCCAGGTTGATGAAGATCGCGCCCGGCTTGCAGGAGTTGAACACCCGCTGGCCGAAATAGCCGATGGTCTCCGCGGTCGCCGGGAGCAGGTCCACGACGACATCGGCGTCGGCCACCGCTCGGCGGATTGCGGAGGTCCGCATCCAGCGGATGCCGTCCTGGGCATCGGCCGGGGGCGTGCGGCGTACGCCGATGACGTTCATCTTGAACGCACCGGCGGCCCGAGCCAGGTGAGCGCCGATACTTCCGCAGCCGACGATGGCCATGGTGGCGCCGGCCAGGTCGAAGAACTCGGTGGCGAGCTCGTCCTTCCACCAGAGCTGGGTCTGCTGAAGGCGGCTGCTGGTGAACAGCCCACGGGAGAAACCGAGGACCAGCCCCATCGCGTGTTCTGCCATGGGACGGCCGTGGAATCCGTACGAACGGGTCAGCATCACCCCGGCCTCACTCGCCCGTCGTACGGGAAGGTGATCGGTACCAGCCGCCGGGGACGCGATCCACCGCAGAGACGGTGCGTGCGAGAACCAGGTAGGAGCGAAGCGCCAGCCGAAATAGACCTCGCTCTCCTGAAGAGCGCCTGGCGCAGTGAAGGGTGCGGCGACGTGGAACTCCACGTCGGGGAAGGCCGAACGGAGAGCGTTCACCTGCTCCTGTGACGGCTGCCAGAAGTCCTGATCGGACGTCAGGCACATCGTGACTTTCACCGGGTTCCGCTCCTCACCGTGGGAGACAGGGCCCTGGGGGCGACTTCTGTGAGCGCGGCGCGAATGGTCCGGAGGTAGTCGTGACGTCTGCGCAGGAGCGCCACACCGGTCTCAATGAAGCGAGAACGATCACGAGAGCTGATCGTGAGGGCGCGGTGAACGGCGTCCGCCAGCAGGGCCGGGTCATGTGGTTCGGCCGTGAAGCCCGTGAAGCCGTCCACGATCGTCTCGCGCAAGCCTCCGACGCGGGTGGCGATGACCGGACCGGCTTCGGCCGCGAACGCCTCCAGCGGAATTCTTCCGAAGGGCTCGACGCGAGAGGGCACGATGATCCCGAGCAGGGCGGGGCTACTCATCCAGGCCCTGATCCGAGGGTCGAAGCCGGTGATCAGTGTCGCGTCGGCGCCGCCGTCCTCGATGACTTTCGCGAGGCGACGCTGGTACCCGTTCGGTGCGTCCGGCGTGGTCGCCGCCAGGACCAGGTGCGGAACGGGCACACGACGGCTGCGCAGGACGTCCAGGGCCGCCAGCAGGTCTTCGAAGCCCTTCTCCGGAACCGGGCGGCCGAGCGCGAAGAGAAAGCCTCTTTCAGCCGGGCCGGGAAGAGGAAGCGCCTCCTCCTCTGGTGGCTCCTCGCCGAGGAGGAGGCCGTTGGGCAGGTCCACCAGCCCGTCGGCGGGCAGGCCGTAGTCGTCCCTGAGGTGCTGGCGCATGAAGACCGAGATCGCCGCGACACGTCCGCCCTGCTTGACGGCGGTGTGCAGGCAGTCTCGCTCCCGGCCGATCTCGGACACGTCATCGGGACAGCTGAGAGCAGCTGTGGTTCGAGGCACGAGCATGAGATCGACGTTGTCGATGGCGTGGTCGCCGAGGCTCAGCAGAGATCTGCTCAAGCTGATCAGCAGGCACCGCTCTGTTCCGGTAGCGAGGTGTGCGACCGTCTCGACGATCCGGCGACGTACGTGGGACGGGTCCTCGCTGCTGTCGTTGATCGGGACGATCTGGGCCTGTGCCTGCCTCAACCTCCTCAGCAGCCGGTCGGCCCAGCAAGGATCAACCGTGTCGGACGGCCCCTGCACGGGCATCACGACAAGGCACCCGGGAGGAAGCAGCCGGGTGAGCGCTATGAGGAAGTCCCTGTTGCTGAACCCCGATCCCGACCTCGCCCCGTAGAACCCGTCCTGCAGAGCGACGACAACTCGGTACGTCGGTTTCGTCGCCACGGTCGACTCGATCACTGTCACGTATCCCTCCTCGGTGGCCTCGTTCTGGCTGCCTCTACGACAGCCCAGGACGGAGGCGGGAAACGAGGTGGTCAACCGGTCAACTGGGTCAACTTCGTGCGCGACGCATCGCGAAACTGCAGGCTGGGCACATGATGAAGGGGTTCAGAACCCGAGCCACCCCCACCACAGCGAGGTGAGCGGCCATGACACCGCAGCCCAAGCACTCGAACCCAGTGCTCGCCGCGTGCCTGGAGGAACTGGGGTGGAGCCCGAAGTCCCTGGCTCGTAAGCTGAACAAGGTCTTCGGACCGGGAACCGTCGCCGACTCCGCTCCCTACCACTGGCGGGATCACGCCCGCGTACCCCGCTCTCCCCTGCCGATGATGACGGCGTACGTGCTCTCCCAGGAAACGGGGAGGGTCATATCCGTCGGCGAGCTGTGGCAGGGACGTGCCCCGGACTCGCCGATGCTCGTCCCCGCGAGCGGCGGCCTGGAACTGCCGTGGACCGCGCAAGCTCTATGGAAGATCGTGGAGGATTGGGTGCTTGGAGGGCTTGTCGACCGCCGCCAGTTCCTTGCCATTTCCGGGTCGGGTCTGGCCGCCGTCGTCACCGACTACCTCGACGGCACCGCCGGACGTGGCAGCTTCCTTTCACAGTCCCCTGCCGACACCAGCGAGGCGTTCCTCCTCGAACAGATCGAGAGCCAGCTGCCACGGCTCCAAGCACTCGACGACGAGCACGGAGGCGCACGCCACCTCGGCTACATCGGCGCCCAGTTCCGCAGCATCGCCCTGTTGCTCCACGAGGGAGGCCGCTCCTCTGCCGTGACGGCCAGACTCGTCCAAGCATTGGCCGAAGTCGGCCAGCTCGCCGGGTGGATGGCCTTCGACGCGACGCACCACGGCCTGGCCCAGCGCTACTTCGTCACCGCCCTGCGCGCCGCTCATCAGGTCAACGATCTGCCGCTCTGCGCCCACATCCTCGCCGACATGTCCTTCCAGGCCGCCAGCCGCGATCACCCCGCTGACGCCATCACCCTCGGTGAGGCGGCCCGCCGCGCAGGCGACGCCGCCCCGCCCGCCGTCCGGGCCTCGGTCCTCTCCCGCCTCTCGTTCGCGTACGCCACGGCGGGCCGCCACACGGACTTCGAGAGAAGCCGCACCATGGCTCGCGAACTCGTGGACCAGCCGCCCACCGGTCACGAGCCGCGCTGGATGTACTTCCTCACTCCCAACCACCTGGACTGCCAGGCGGGCTATGCCCTCATCCACCTGGGCATGTCCCGCAACGACGACGGCACTACCACCAAGGCACGCACTCTGCTCGGCCAGGGGATCGAGCTGCTGCAGACCGGTGCGCACGACCGGAGCCAGGAAGCGGCCCATCAGCGGCGCGCCCTGTACGAGGGCGCCTGGCTCGCCCTCGGCAACAGCGCACGGGGCGAACTCGAAGCCGCCTGCCACGTCGGGGAGACAGCCGCCGAACGGCTGAGCACCGTCCGCTCACCTCGCAGCACGGAACTGCTCCGGCGCCTGGCCGTGGACCTGCGCCGCCGCCAGCGTAACCCTTACGTTCGCAGCTTTCTCCCCCGGCTGGAGCATGCCTTGCAGGCGACGAATCGGAGTTAGGGTCACCGAATATGACCTCTGACCGCGTTGTCGTAGTCGGGGCCGGCGTCTCGGGCTTGACCACCGCTGTGGTCCTGGCCGAAGCCGGCCACAACGTGCACGTCATCACCGCCGAGCTCCCGGGGGTCACGTCGCTGGCCGCCGGCGCGATGTGGGGTCCTTACCTGGTCGAGCCCAAGGACAAGGTCGACCAGTGGAGCCATGAGTCACTGCTGACCTTCCAGGAACTCGCCACCGACCCAGCCACCGGCGTCCGCCTCACCAGCGGCATCGAGGCATCCCGCACCGCCCAGAATCCGCCCGACTGGGCCACCACCCTTCCCGGCTTCCAGCCATGCGCCCCCGCCGAGCTCCCTGAGGGGTTCACGACGGGCTACCGGTTCACGGTTCCGCTCATCAACATGCCCACCTACCTCGACTACCTGCGGCGTCGACTCGATGCAGCCGGCGTGAGCATCGAGCTTCGTACGTTGTCCTCCCTGGAGGACGCGCAGCCGGCCGCCACCATCGTCAACTGCACAGGACTGTCGGCTCGCTCCCTCGCCCACGACCCTGGCGTGCGCGCCATCCGCGGACAGCAGCTGGTGGTGACCAACCCCGGCCTGACAGTGTTCTTCTCAGAAGACACCGGCACATCGCCCGAACTGCTCTGCATCTACCCCCACGGCGACATCGCCGTCCTCGGCGGCACCGCCATCGACGGCGACGAATCCCTCGAAGTCGATCATCAGGCCGCCGAAGCGATCCTCGCCCGTTGCCGTGCGGTCGAACCGCGACTGGCGCAGGTCCAGATCCTCGGCAACCGCGTCGGGCTGCGCCCCACTCGCGACCAGGTCCGCGTCGAAGCGGATCCGATCGCGGGCCGTACGTTGCTCCACAACTACGGCCACGGCGGCGCAGGCGTCACACTTTCCTGGGGCTGCGCGTACCAGACAAGAGCCATGATCGGCGACCTGTAACAGGGCCAGAGCCGGACGGCTGACACGGAACGAACGGTAAGTGGTATCGGCGCTGCTACGACCAAACCCGCCGAGGGGACTCCGGCCACAACACACGCAGCCTTCCCCGCCGAACCATCGCGCCGAGGAAAGACCCAGCCCACGGTAGCCGCGGCTCGGCCGGGGTTTACGGCGTTTTCAGCGCCGCGTCTATGGCCGCGCCGTGGCGATCCAGCCAAGCCTCGCGTCGCTTGATCTGGTCGCCGACACCCTCATCCCACATCCTTGCCCAGCCACCGCCCCGCTCCTCTGCGATCTGTTTCATCGAGAACCACGCCCTCCGGGTCCGCAGCGTGAACACCTCGACGAGCCGGGAACGGTCGACGTCCGACATCCCGTAGGCGTCGGCCAGGATCCGGCAGCGGCGCGGCACGTCCACTTCCCGCAGCAGCGGGTCGGCATCGATGGGGTCGCACAGCGGCGCCCAGTACATCATCGCGTTGGCCACCTCATCCACCCGTGTGGCCGGCCTGGCGAGGTCGAAGTCGATCAACGCGGCTGCCTTACCGTCGCGGAACACGATGTTGTCCGGCGTGTAGTCCATGTGCCCGACCAGTTCGACCGGGTACGGCGGCGCCGGCGGCATGTCCGGCGGCACCGACACCCCGAGGCCGGGCCGCACCCCGTCGGGCACGACGAAACCCACAACAGCGGCGTGGTAGTCGCGGACGAGGTGCCCGACGGAGGCCAGCCGTTCCTCGTCGGCGATCCATGGCGGCCTCGGCCGTCCGGCAACCTCACCGCGAACGAAGGTCAACACCTCGCGCCCGACCGCGTCGATGCCGAGGAATCGCGGCGCGCCCGGGAATCCGACCTCCTCCAGATGGAGCAGTAACGCGTGGACAAGCGGTGCACTGGGGCCGATCGAACGGCGCACGGTGTCGCCGACCCGCACGACCCCCTCGGTGACGTCACCGCCGACGAGCGGGATCTCGGGATGGGATTCAGATGACTCGACGTAGATGAGAGAGCTCATGTTCCCTGGGGGGTAGAGGCCAACGGCTTGGTCCGCCGCAGCGAGTACAGACATGATCTCAAAGCACACGACCAGATGCTGGGTGAGTTTGTGGCCGATCACCGGTCAGCCATGACCGCGCCCCAACACTCTCCCGACTCGAGCCTCGCCACCGAAGTCCTGACAGCAGGCTCTCAGAGAAGCGGCGGACAAATATCGAGTAATGATCGGCCTCCGACGCGGTTGGCGATCGGACGGTGGCGACTACTCTGGCCTGGCAACTGAATGTAGTTAACCAACTGCTTTAGGTGAAGGGTTGTGGTCGGTGAGAGCGGAGTCGGCGGGTTTCAGATCGGCCATCCCTCTGGCGACAGCACTTTTCGCCACGACGGCTTCCGTGACCGCATGCACCGGCAGCCCCGCTCCGGCGCCGACGACCGCAGCAGCGAAACCCACAGCGTCAGCCACCTCAACGCCCAGTACTCCCACGGACGAGGACGCCGTCCTGGCCGTGTATCGCGAGCTCTATTTCGCCGGCCCCCGCGCCGAACACGCTCCTTCCGCTGAGCGGAGAGCGATCCTTGAGCGGGTCGCGGCGCCGCCGCTCCTGGACACGATGCTAAAAGGCATCACCGCACTTCGGGCAAGCGGCCGGGTCACCTGGGGGCAGCCCGTCCTGTACACCTTCGACGTACGTGTCCAGGGCGACCGGGCGGCCCTGCATGACTGCCAGGACGCCCGCAAGGCCGGCCAGGCTGACGACCGGACAGGAAAGCGCCTCACTCACGGCATGCCCGCCACTCACATGGTCGCCGCCCTTATCAAGGGAATGGACGGCGCCTGGCGGGTCGCGAAGGTCGAGCAGTTGGAAGAGCCTTGCTCACCAGCGGCATGACCCGTCTCCTGGTCGCCGGGCTCGCCGCGTTCCCCCTGATGAAGGACGACGGGGATGGTGTCGGTGTCTCGGCTCAGCCCTTCAACTACCTCATATGGGCTCACGAAAAGCCCCGTCGGGCATCCGCTGTCCCTGCCTCCAGGAAACCCAAGGTCACCTGTTCCTACCGGCGGTGGTGGTACGTGAACGATCTGAAGAAGGAAGGCGCGAACGCACCCGACCCAGATCGCCCCCTCAGCACCGAGCAGCCCAAGGAAGGCGCCTGGTACGAGGTCAGGTGCTCCGACGGCTACCGGAACATCGTCTGGATCAAGAACCGGAAATCAACGGCGGCCGTTCGCGAACGTCTCGCCCACCGGGCATACGAACGCATCCCGATTTCCGCGCCAAAAGTGCTGACCGCTCCACCACGCGGACGGGAGGCGCTGGTCGGCCTCCCGCACTGGTTCTACCTTGCCCAAGGGGAGTGGGTCTCGAAGTCCAAGAGGCTCCACGCCGGGGGCGTCTGGGCCGAGGCAACCGCCATCCCGCAGCGGATGACCGTCGCGACGGGCGACGGCCACACCCTCGTCTGCGCGGGCCCGGGAACCACCTACGACTCTTCACGTCCGTCCGCGCTGCAGCGCTCCACCTGCTCGCACCGGTACGTACAACCGACCCATGCCCACCGGGTCACCGTGTCGGTGACCTGGCGAGGTACGTGGCACGGCTCAGGCGGCGCAGGAGGCGCATTGCCGCCGATCACCAGGTCGGTCACGTTCCCGGTCCGAGTGGTGGAAGCCCAGGCGCTTGTCACGAAGGGATAGACGTTGATGCTGCTTCAGCGGCTCTCGCCGTCCAGGGACACGGGCCAGGTGCGTCCGCTGCCCAGCCGGCGCAGCCCGATGATGCTCGTGGCGGGCGTCGCGTTGACCGCACTGGGGGCGCTGGTGGCCTGGCAAGTGTACGGAGTCGCGAGCGAGCGGGTCCCCGTGCTGGTCATGGCTCGTGACGTCCCGATCGGCCAGCAGCTCCAGGCGCAGGATCTGCGTACCGTCGCGCTCGGCCTGGACGCGACGGTCCAGAGTGTCGACGCGGCCGGCAAGAGCACGGTGATCGGCAGGCGAGCCGCGGTGGACCTGAGGGCGGGCAGCCTGCTCTCCCCGACGCAGGTGACGGAGACGCTGGCACCCGCTCCGGGTGAGGTCGTGGTGCCGGTGGCACTGAAGTCCAGCCGGTTGCCGGCCAGAGGAATTCAACCCGGTGATCGCGTCGTGGCGACGGCCCTCTCCACAGGAGCGACCGGCGCGGGTCCGGCCCAGGAGCAGCCCGCACGAGTGGATCGCGTCGGGCCGCCGGACGCCGACGGCCTGGTGGTGATCGACCTGATCGTCCCCGCAGCGGCCGGCCCGGCGCTGGCCCGCCAGGCGGCTGACGGCGCGGTGGCGATCGTCTTGCAGTCGCGGGCAGGGTGAGCAGTCCATGTTGACGGTTCTGTGTTCGGGCGGGCACAGCCCTGGCGTGACGACGGCCGGACTTGCCCTGACCCTGACCTGGCCACGCGAGATCCTGTTCGCCGAGTGCGATCCCGCCGGCGGCAGCGTCCTGTCCGGATATCTGGTCGGGCAACGGCAGGAGCGCGGCCTCGGCGAATGGGCGGTTCAGCTGCGGCGCGGCGCCGATGCGACGGCCACGTTGACTGAGCAGGTCCTGCGCCTGAACGATCCGGAGAACCGCCGGGTCCTACCGGGGCTCGCCAGTCCTTCCCAGGTGGCATCGGTGCAGCCGCTGTGGCAGGACATCGCCGGGACCTTCGCCAGGATGGTCGGCGACGTGATCGCCGACATCGGGCGAACTGGCGGCACGGAGACTCCTCTTCCGCTGCTGGCCGGGGCTGATCAGGTACTTGTCATCGTCCAGCCCACGCTGAGGGATCTGTCCGCGCTCGCTCCCCGTTTCGCGGAGATCACCGCGGCGCGGGGTGCGCGACCGGCCCCGCGCGTGCTGCTCACCGGCAATGGGCCCTATGGACGCAGGGAAGTGGCCAGGAGTCTGGGCGCCGAGGTCACCGGCCATCTGCCGCACGATCCGAAGGCCGCGGCGATCCTGACACATGGGCTCGGCAGTGAGCGGCATCTGTCGCGCTCCCTACTCCTGCGAGCCGCACGCTCGCTCGGCGCCAAGCTGTGTGAGCAGGTGGCCGTGTGAGCTTCGACGTGCAGCGGGCGGTGCAGGGGATCCTGCCCCAGGTCACAGAGGCGCTCGACAACGCGACGGTGACCGGAGACGAAGCCGTCCGGGAGTACGCGCGAGCGGTCATCATCGACCTCGTCCGCGAGTACGCCGACGGCAGGACGTTGACCGGCCGGAACGTACCTACTCTGGCGGAGGAGCGGCTGCTGGCCGAAGCGGTCTACAACGAGATCTTCGCCCTGGGGCGGCTGCAGCCGTTCGTCGATGACCCCGAGGTGGAGAACATCGACGTCAACGGATGCGACCAGGTGTGGATCACCTATCGGGACGGCAGCAAGGTGCTCGGCCCGCCGATCGCCGAGAGCGACGAGGAGCTGGTGGGCAACATCCGCCGGTGGGCCGCCTATCAGGGCCAGACCGCTCGGGACTTCTCGATCGCCCGTCCCCGCCTGCACCTGTCGGTCGGCCGCACGCGGATCGCCGCCATCATGGGGGTCACGCCACGCCCCAGCCTGTCGATTCGCCGGCACGGCATGCTCCACGCCGACCTGGACGACCTGATGGCGGCCGACACCCTGGACAAGGGCTGCCGCGCATTCCTGGCCGCCGCCGTACGAGCCCACAAGGACATCGTGGTCACCGGTGGAATGGGCGACGGTAAGACCACCTTCGCCCGTGCCCTGGCCGCCGAGATCGACCCCGACGAGCGGATCGCCACCGTGGAGAAGGAGTACGAACTCTTCCTCCACGCCCAGCCCGACCGGCACCGGGACGTGCTCGCGCTGGAGGCCCGCGAGGGCAACACTGAAGGCTTCGGCGCGATCACCCTGCACCAGCTGATCGAGGACGCCCTGCGCTTCAACGCCCGCCGCATCATCGTCGGCGAGGTCCGCGGGGACGAACTGGTCCCCATGCTGGAGGCGATGAACACCGGCGGCGCGGGCTCCATCTGCACCATGCACGCCGACTCGGCCGACCAGGTGTTCTCGCGGATGCTCATCCTGGCCGGATCTGGCGGCCTGACGATCGCGCCCGAGACGCTGTTTAGGACCATCGGCATGGCCGTGGACTTCGTGGTCCATCTGCGGCACGAGCTCCGTCACGACCTGGACGGCCTGGTCAATCACCGCTACGTCGCCGAGATCCACGAGGTCCTGCCGCCGGCGGACGGACTGGAGCCGGCGGTCAACCGCGTCTACATCCCCGGCCAGAACGGGCGCGCGGTGCCGAACACCATCCCCCAGTGCATGAACGAGCTGGTCGCAGCCGGATTCGACCCCAACTTGCTCACCGGAGGATGGGCATGAGCGGCTGGCTGGCGGCCCTCGCCGGGGCGGCCCTGATCGCGGGACCGCTGCTCGCCGTCGCCGGATCACGCCAGATTCCCGAGCGGCCGCCCAGACCGCCTCGACGCCGGATACCCAGAGCCGCCGTCATGCCGTTCGCCTACGGTATGACCGGCTTCTGCGTGACGTGGTGGCTGACGGGCTGGCCGGTCGCCGCCGCCGGAGTAGCGGCGGGCGCGATAACGCTGCCCCGCATGCTGACCAACCGCGACACCGTACGACGCATCGAGCGACTCGAAGCGCTTGAGGCCTGGATCCGTCATTTGGCCGACGTGCTCGGCGGCAGCGCGGGCATCGAAGAGGCGCTGCGTTCCAGTGCCGACCACCCGCCCGCACCGATCGCCACCGAGGTACGGGCGCTGGCCCGGCGGCTCAGCTACCGGACTCCGACCGAACAGGCGCTGCGCGCGTTCGCCGATGACCTGGCCGACCCGACAGGCGACACGATCGCGGGCGCGCTCATCTTGGCCTGCCGGGCCCGCGGGCAGGGACTGCGCGAGGTCCTGCAGCGCCTGGCCCGTACGGTCGCCAAGGACGTCGCCGCCCGGCGCGAAATCGACGCCGAGCGCGCCACCCACCGCGTCACCGCGCGCTGGGTCGTCGGCGCGCTGCTCGGCTACACCGGCTTCGCTCTGCTCAACACCACCTATGTCTCTCCCTTCGGCACGCTTGGCGGGCAGCTCGTGCTCGCCATCGTGATCGGCCTGTACGCGGGCGCGTTCGTCTGGCTGCACCGCCTCGCCCGGCCGCCGAAGGGGCACCGTTTCCTCAACGCCGGTGAGTCATCGTGATCGGGATCGTGTTGGCGTCTGGCGCGGTGAGTGGGTTCGGGATCGCCCTCGCCCTTTCCACTGCCTTCCCTGCCCCAGTCAAGCTCGGCCCGGCGATGGAACGCCTTCAGCCAGGCGCGCGGGCCGAACCTGAGCAGGACTGGAAGTCACGCCTGGTCAGACGGCTCGCCGACACGGCGATCGGCGCCCGGATCCCACACACCGACCTGGCGCTGCTGGGCAAGACCAGCCACGACTACCTCGCCCAGAAGGCGTTGATGATCGCCATGGGAGTGGCGGGGCCGTTCGTCTTCTGGGCCTGGTGCGCGCTGCTCGATGTCACACTGCCCTGGCTCGTCTCCTGGGCGGCGTGCCTGGCCTTCGCCGTCGCGGTGTTCTTCGCTCCCGATGCCGCGATCCGCGGCCAGGCCGCCGAGGCACGTACGGCGTTCCGGCAGGCCATCGTCGCCTACCTCGACCTGGTCGCGCTCGCTCGTGCCGCGGGAGCGGGACCGGCTGAGGCTCTTGAATCCGCGGCGAAGATCGGCCAGGGGTGGACCTTCCAGCGGCTGGCCCAAGCTCTGGATCCCGCACGCCGAGGCACCGGCAGCGCATGGGACGAACTCACCCGCCTTTCGAAGGAGATCGGAGCCCCTGAACTGGCGGACATGGCCGCCATCGCCCAGCTCGCCGGCACCAGAGGAGCGAGCATCCTCGACACTCTGATGGCCAAGGCCCAGTCCCTCCGTGAGGCCGACCTGTCAGCCGAGGTCTCCAAGGCCAGATCCCGTACCGAGACCATGACCGTGCCGATGGCGCTGTCCGTTCTCGGCTTCCTGCTGCTGCTCGGCTTTCCCGCCTTCGCGCGGATGACCGGCGGCTGACCCGCTTCCCGGAGGTACCCGACCGATGATCCGTGACCGTGTGCTCGCCGTCGCCGTACGGCTGGAACTGCTGCTCAACCGCTGTGCGGTACGGCGCGGCCTGGACCCCCAACGCGGTGCCTCGACCGTGGAATGGGTGATCATCGCGGCCGTGGTGTTCCTGCTGGCCATCACCGTGGGCGCGAAGATCACATCTGTCGTTGACGAACAGCTCGCCAAGATCAAATGAGCGAGCGAGAGCGAGGGTCCGCGACACTGGAGACCGCCCTGGTCTATCCGGCGGTGCTCCTGCTCGTCCTGCTCACCATGAACACCGCGCTGTGGTTTCACGCCAGAAATCTGGCCATGGCCGCCGCGCAGGAAGGGCTCCGCGCCGGCCGATCCCACGGCTCCAGCCCATCGGCCGGCCAGACGACAGCGGAACACTTCATTCGGCAGGCGGGCGGATCGTTCCTCACCCGGCCGGAGGTCACTGTCACCCGCGACGCGGACACGCTCGAAGTGTCGGTCAGCGGCCAGGCCATCAGCCTGGTCCCGCTGCTGCCCCTCGCGGTGACCCAGGTCGCCCGCGCGCCTGTCGAGAAATGGACCACGGGATGAACCATGAGCGTGGGTCGATAGCCCTGGAGATGGCGATCATCGCGCCAGCGCTGATCGCCCTGCTGCTGATGGTCATCGGGCTGGGTCGCATCACCCTGGCTCACAGCGCCCTCGACGCCGCCGCGCGCGACGCCGCCCGGCAGGCGTCCATCGCCCGTGATCCGGCGGAGGCTCGCTCGACGGCCACGAGCAGCGCACGGGCGGCGCTGGCTCGTGAAGCACTGTCCTGCACGCCGTCAGTGACCGTGGACACCGCGGGGCTCTCGGCCCCGCTGGGAAGACCGGCCACGGTGGTCGCGCACGTCTCCTGCCGGCTGCGGCTGGCAGACCTGGCTCTCCCAGGGATCCCTGGGAGCAAGACCATCACCAGCAGCTTCAAGAGTCCGGTCGACCCCTACCGCGCCAGAAGGTCCAGCCGTGGATAGACACGTGACCTGCTTTCCTGGAACTCGGCGCAGCGGCCGGTGCTCATCGGGTGAGTTCGAGGTGCCTGCGAGCCTGCCGCCAGACGCTTTCGAAGTCGCTCAAGGTCAACGGCTGAGGGTCATAGCCCTCCCATTCATGGACCGGGGAGTCGGCTGTCATGCCGTACGTCTCCTCGTAGCGGCTCAGCTTGCCCGCCTTCTGCGCCTCCTGCCATTCGGTCAGAGACGCCGCGGCAATCGGTACCAGCTCCGGTCCGCGCAGCTCGATCTGCCGGGTCACCCAGCCCTCGGCGTCCACCTCGAAATAGAACCAGATGTCCTCTTCATCCCAATGGGCGCGAAACAAGCGCAACACGGGTCCATGATGCCCGCCACGACGGTGCTTCAGTTCAGGGGATCGGCTGCGAACGCGGAACGTGGCTCGGTCACAGTGTTCGCCGCGGTGATCGCCTTCGCGCTGCTGCTGTGCGCCGGGCTCATGGTGGACGGCGGCGCCAAGATCCAGGCGTACCGCGAGGCCTACGCCACAGCCGAGGAAGCCGCCCGCGCGGGCGCCGGGCAGATGGACATCGGCCACGCCTACACCAGCGGCCGATTCGAAATCGACGCTGCCCAAGCCATGACCGCCGCCCGCGCCTACCTGTCCGCCGCCGGCCACACCGGAACCGTCTCCACGACCGGCAACCAGGTACGGGTCACCGTCACGGTGTCCAAACCCACCGTACTGATCTCCCTGATCGGCATCGGCTCCATCACCGCCACGGCCGCCGCCACCGCCCGAATGTTCCACGGCATCGAACAAGGACGAACATGACGCTGTACGGGCTACGTCATCCGCTGCTGGCCAGAACCGCCGCCGGCGCGGGATTGATCGCTCTGCTGGCCGGCATCCCGGCTATTCTGCTGATCTTCTTCTGGCCCATCGTCCTGCCGACCCTCGACGACCTGGCCACTCCCGGTGAACCGGTCGTCATCAAGACACTGCTGCTGGCCACGGTGTGGACCTGCTGGGCTCTGTTCGCCGCCGCAGTGGCAGTGGAGCTCGCAGGCGTCGCCCGCGCCAGGCGCAGCCACGTACGTCTGCCGTTCCAACGGCTCGCCGCGTACCTGATCACGTCGATCACCGTCGCAGCGACCGTCCCCGTCGCCGCACCCCGCGCCCTGATCCCGGCCGCGGCGATCGCCGCCACATCCGCCGAGACGCCCGGCCAGACCGCGGCTGGGCCGCACCAGACGGAGATCACCGAAGCGTACGTGTCGTACGTGGTCCAGCAGCGAGACACCCTGTGGACGATCGCCGAGAAGCAGCTCGGCGACCCCATGCGTTACCGGGACATCATCGCCCTGAACCAGGGCCGCACCATGAACGACGGCCGCCCCTTCACCCACGGCGAATGGCTGCAGCCCGGCTGCACCCTGCACCTCCCCGCGGACGCCAGAAAGCCGCAGCACACACGACCACGCACGCACACGGTCGCTCCTGGCCAAACCCTCTGGGGCATCTCGAAAGAACATCTCGGCAAGGGCGACCGCTACAAGAAGATCTTCAAGCTGAACAAGGGACGCCCGCAGCCGGACGGCGGAAAGTTGAGAGACCCGGACGTGCTGGAACCAGGATGGCGGCTAATCCTGCCCAAGCACGAACGTGACGCCCGCAAGGCCGAACCGGTCCAGCGCCGTACGCTTTCGCGACACACAGCCGAACCGGCCTATCGCTTCTCCTCGCCGCACCCTTCGGACTCGCCACCCAGCATCGCTTCCTCGCGGCTGGCATCCGGCGAGAACATCTCCTCGCCTGGTCCAGGCGCCAGGGCAGTCTCGCTCCAGCCCGTCACCAGCTCCCACGCGCCCTCGCCTCCCGCCCCAACGGCACCGCAAACCCCGCCATCCGATGCGGTAGCGTCACCTTCCGAAGTGATCGTCCTGCCCCAAGGCGGGATGATGGCGCTCTCCTTCGCCGCGGGCATCACCGTCGCGCTCGCCGCCACCCGGCTCCACCGCAGGCGACGCCTGCCCGCTCCGACCACCGACGAACCCATCAGTGTGCTCGCCCCGGAACCCCAGCCTCCAGCCGTACGAGCACTCGAACGCGCACACCGCAGCAGAGACGTCGACGCGGAGCCTCTGAACGATCTCGAAGTCGTCAGCTCAGCCTTCGAAATCGACCCACCCATCACACTCAAGGCCGGTATTCGGGGCGAGGACCCGGTACACCTGCCCTTGTCCGGGTTGAACCTGGCCCTCACCGGCCCAGGAGCCGACGACGGTATCCGCGCTATCGTGCTCGACCTACTCACCCAGGCCGACGCCTACCGCACCAGCATCCTCATCCCCACCCACGACGCCGAGCGCTGGTTCGGGAACACCATCTTCGCCCTCACCGACCACCTGCCCGAACTGCAATTGATCGCCACACTCGACGAAGCCATCCACCAGCTGGAAGAACAACTCGTCGGTCGCCGTGGCCTTCTCCAGGACTACGAGGTCGATGACATCCATCAACTCCGCCAGGCCGAACCCGGCGAACCCCTCCCTGCCCTGCTGCTAGCAGCCTCCTGCCCCGACGGCCACCCCTACCTGGACAACCTCCTGACCAATGCCGCCGACCTCGGGCTCGGAGCCGTCCTGACCGGCCGCACAACAGCAGGAACCAGCTGCGCCATCAACCAGGCACACCACGTCACCGAAGCGACCGGCCCCCTTGCCACCGAACTCCGCGACGTCACGCTCTTCCACCTGCCGCCGGACGCCGCAGCATCGATGCTCCACACGCTCGCCACCGGCAACGGCATGCCCACCGAACACCCGGAACAGCCGGCCGACCTCCCCATCCCCCCGTCCAGCGCGACGCCCCGGCCCGTACGGTTCGTCCTCCTGGGAGAACCCTCCATCGACGTGAGCGGCACACCCGTCGACCTGTCCCGACGCACCAAGGCACTCGAACTGTTCGTCCTCCTCGCCCTACGCCCGAAAGGGCTCGACCGCGAGGAAATCTGCGAGCATCTCTGGCCCGACCTGGAAGAGACCCTGGCCGGCTACCGCTTCCACGCCGCACTCAAAGACCTGCGCACCGCCCTGCGTGAGGTCTCTACCTCCGACGGCAAGACAGCTCACTTCATCGAACGCAGCGGCAGAACGTACCGCGTCGACCCCCAGCACATCAACGTCGACCTCTGGGCGTTCCACCAAGCTCTCGCCGACGCCCGTACCGCCACCAGCCAGCAGAACAAGCTCATGGCTCTGGAAGCCGCGGCATCCCTATGCCTGGGACAGCTCGGTCAGGGCCTCAAATACGACTGGCTCGACCAAGACCACCGCTGGCCACTCACCATCGCCAGCGTCAAAGCCCTGCTCCAGCTCGGCGCCCTGCACGAACAGGCAGGACACAACGAACGAGCCCTTGAGGTCTACGACCAAGCCTACGCCCTCGACCCCGACATGGAAAGCGCCGCCCGTTCCACCATCCGCCTCCTGGCCACCCTCGGCCGCACCGACGAAGCCCGCCAACGCGCACGCCACCTCAGAACCCGACTCAACACGCTAGGCGTCGCCCCATCCCCGGAAACCCAAGCCATACTGCAACAACTCAGCACGCGATCTCCAGGCTCACGACAGGCGCTGTAGCCATCAAAGCGGACCTTGGTGGCGGCCCTCGCAAGGGCTACGAGGACCGGGGCCCACGGCCAGTACACCCTGGACGGCATTAGGTTGAGATCTCTCGTAGGGGCGCTGAGGACTGCCGAGTACGAGCACGGCTCCCCCTCTGACCTGTTGAGACCCCTCGTAGGGGCGCTGAGGACGAACGTGCCCGGCGTCGGCAACGGCCACACCTTCCGGTTGAGACCCCTCGTAGGGGCGCTGAGGACTTCGGCGCCGTCATCCCGGTCCCCAACAGGCGCGTCGCGTTGAGACCCCTCGTAGGGGCGCTGAGGACTTCACGCGGCCGTGACCGTACTGGCCAGTGCATGGTTGAGACCCCTCGTAGGGGCGCTGAGGACTGGGTGCTCAAGGGCGCACCCCGACCCGAGGAGGAGTTGAGACCCCTCGTAGGGGCGCTGAGGACTGGGTGCTCAAGGGCGCACCCCGACCCGAGGAGGAGTTGAGACCCCTCGTAGGGGCGCTGAGGACCGCGGTCACCATGCCGGTCGGCTCGTCGACGCCGCTGCGTTGAGACCCCTCGTAGGGGCGCTGAGGACTCCCAGATGCTCGTGCCGTACACCACCTGGTAGCGCTGTTGAGACCCCTCGTAGGGGCGCTGAGGACCACGTGCGGATGATGATGGCCAGCCGCCAGCCGAGGAGTTGAGACCCCTCGTAGGGGCGCTGAGGACGGCGAATGCCTGGCGCTGGCCATGCAGCACATGGCGAAGTTGAGACCCCTCGTAGGGGCGCCGAGGACGTGGACGCCGCCGGCGACGTCGTTGACCTGGTGCTGATGTTGAGACCCCTCGTAGGGGCGCTGAGGACGGGGCCACGATGGGCGGATGGACGATGAGCGCGAGCACGTTGAGACCCCTCGTAGGGGCGCTGAGGACCCCCATGGTGCTTGCGCATGTGGGTTTTGAGAGAGGGTTGAGACCCCTCGTAGGGGCGCTGAGGACTGGACGTGTGGGGCAAGCAGAACCGCGCGGGCAAGGGTTGAGACCCCTCGTAGGGGCGCTGAGGACTTGCGGCTCATCGCCGCCTCCCGAGGATGGCCCGCGGTTGAGACCCCTCGTAGGGGCGCTGAGGACCGGCGCACGGTCGCCGCGTCGACGAAGGATGCGATGTTGAGACCCCTCGTAGGGGCGCTGAGGACGTCGGCCAGATGCCCCCAGGCGTCGCGCGTGGCCTGTTGAGACCCCTCGTAGGGGCGCTGAGGACCAGGCGGTCGCCGACTGCGTGCCGTTCCCCGAACCCGTGTTGAGACCCCTCGTAGGGGCGCTGAGGACCTCCGGCCGCCACGTCCACGCCTGAGGGCTGGAGAGGTTGAGACCCCTCGTAGGGGCGCTGAGGACCTGCGCCGGCGAGGCCTCGCTGTGGAGCTGAACGCGTTGAGACCCCTCGTAGGGGCGCTGAGGACTCCTACGCGGCGGGCAGCCCCGCCGTCGAGCTGAGTTGAGACCCCTCGTAGGGGCGCTGAGGACTCGTCTTCCTCGACACAGAAACGACGTCCTTGGACGAGTTGAGACCCCTCGTAGGGGCGCTGAGGACCGGTGGGCGGCCTGGCCGTACGGCTGCCTGGAGCTGTTGAGACCCCTCGTAGGGGCGCTGAGGACCGAACAGGTTCACCTGCTTACTGCGGGCCATGCTCGGTTGAGACCCCTCGTAGGGGCGCTGAGGACTTCAGTGAACGGCTGCCGGGCGAGCCCTTAAAGTCCTGTTGAGACCCCTCGTAGGGGCGCTGAGGACAAGGGCGCGAACGGGCGGCAGCGCAGGTAGTCGCGCGTGTTGAGACCCCTCGTAGGGGCGCTGAGGACCCACCGCTACGGCCCGCTCACCGTGGTCATCCCTGCGTTGAGACCCCTCGTAGGGGCGCTGAGGACTCTCGCCGGGCCGATGCTCGTCAAGGACGGCAAGAAGTTGAGACCCCTCGTAGGGGCGCTGAGGACCGCGGCCTCGCCGCCATCGACGGCGCCATCACCACGTTGAGACCCCTCGTAGGGGCGCTGAGGACCTACTCGATCTCCCTGCCTTCCGGTGTGGTGTCGGGGTTGAGACCCCTCGTAGGGGCGCTGAGGACCGGGTCGGCAGCGCCTCCCACTCGGCGATCCGCTCGGTTGAGACCCCTCGTAGGGGCGCTGAGAGTGCGTTTCGCGAGCTGATACCCCTTTTGTCGGAGGAGTTGGCTTAGGTCGCCCGGTCAGAGGCTCGTCATTCGGGCTATGGGCGCGGTTGGGTGAACAATCCCGGTTCGGTCTCGATGAGGATGCCGCGGTCGGCGAGGCGTTTGAGCTTGGCGCGGAGGTTCTGGATGTCGTTGCGTGTCAGGGGCAGGTCCAGGGCCACGGCCACGTCACGGGCGCGCAGGGAGCCGCCGGCTTCGCCGAAGACGGTGAGGATCTGCTGGTAGGCCGGGTGGCCGGGGACCGCTGGCGCTGCGAGCGGTTCGGCCGGGGCGGGGTCCTCCTCGGCCAGGGAGATGAGGGTCTTGCGGGTGATCCGCAGGTGCTCGACCTGTTCGCTGAGTTCGCCCAGGCGTGCGGTGAGAGTGTCGATCTCCATCTGGGTCTGCTCGATCTGGCAGGTCAGCCGGTGCTCGCGGGCGTCGATCCGACTCAGGAGCCAGCTGCCGGGGTCGGCCGGGTGCCCGTCGGGTGCGGTCATGTCCACCGCCACGGCGGCGCCGTGCCGCGGGTCAGGCGGCGGGACATCACATCGGTCATCGCCCAGTACACCCGTGATTCGGAGCTGGCCGGCAGGTGCTCGTAGTCGCGGACTAGGCGGCGGTGGAACATCAGAATGCCGTAAGTCTGCTCGACAACCCATCTCGTGCGCTGGGGGACGAACCCCTTGCCGGCGGAGTTACGCTCGACGATCTCCACATCGATGCCCAGGCCGGCGCCATGCGTGACGACGGCCTGTTTGAAGCCCTGGTCGACCAGCGCCTTGGCCACGGTGCCCTCGGTGCCGGCGGCGACTCGGTCAAGCAGCGCGATCCCGGCGGTGTTCTCGTGGGCCGAGGCGGCCAGCATGACCACGGCGATGACCAGGCCCAGCACGTCCACGGCCAGGCCGCGTTTCCTGCCCGGCACGCGCTTGGCAGCGTCTTTCCCGGTGGTGGAGGCGGGGACGCCGGCCGCGACGCGGACGCTCTGGGTGTCCAGCACGACCAGGCTCGGGTCGGCTAATCGTTTCTTCTTCTCCCGCAGATGCCAGCGCAGCAGGTCGTGGATCGTCTTGTCCGTGCCGTCGTCGCGCCACTTGGCGAAGTAGTAGTACGCCGCGCTCTTGGGCGGCAGGTCGTGCGGCAGGTAGTCCCATTGCACGCCGGTCCGGCCCTGGTAGCGGATGGCGTTGACGATCTCGCGCAACTCGTAGCCGCCCTCGTGACCACTGACCGACGGATGCGCGGCCTTCCACGCGGTGAGCACCGGTTCAATCAGGGCCCACTGCGCGTCGGTTAAGTCGCTGGGATAGGACTTGCGCTCAGTCACTCAACCATCACAGCACGACCTCGCTCGCCAACCGGCGGTAACGCTACAAATCCCTACGATCACACTGCGATATCACAGGCATAGACTCGCAAACTGCACTCTGAGGACCCGGAGCGGCTGCAACGCCTGCGTTACGAGCTGGGCATGTTGAGACCCCTCGTAGGGGCGCTGAGGACCCCAATGTAAAGTCCCAGGTCACGACCTGCAAGACGCTTCCCGAAACAAGGAGTTCTGCAGCAAACCTCCGGTAGTGCAGATGACCCCGGCGGTTCGCTGCAGAAACAGCGGAGAGGCGGGCCACCAAGTCCCGGCAGCCAGGACTGCGGCGCCCCGCATCTCGATAGGTCACGCACAGTTTTCAGCGACCCAGTCCAATCCCGCGCAGACCGCGAGACTGATCATCCTGCGGATGAAGATTTCGGCAACGTTCGCGTCGATGTCGAGCCATCGGGCCACTCTCGCGACGAGTTGCGGCCCGTTCGGAAGGGCGGTGGTTGAGATGTCCCTCAAGAATGCGCGGTAGTGCTCGCGAGACCGATGGACTCCATCGTCACCGATCAACGCCGCAAGCTTTCGGCGAGCGAACCAGGCGTCGTCGAAACGGATGATCACCTCTTCTGGAGATGGCGCGGTGCTCTGGATCGTTTCAGAGATCTCCTCCGTGGCGTACAGAAACTTGATCACGTTGGCGCAGTAGAAGTCCGGACGTGCCTGTCGAAGCATCTCCATGTGGTTCCGGAGCAGGCGCTCGGCCTGGGCGCGGCAGGCACTGGGTGCTCGGTCGATGAGATCGTCGGGGATGGCCAACGGGTCGCTGGCTCCCCTCCTCAGGCGGAGGATGGCGTTGAGCAGCAGCTCGAAGGCGTAGCCATCCGCCCGGAGCGGCTCCGCCCAGTCCGCCGTCTTGAGGTCCCGAGCCGGTTGAGCCGAAGCGCCGCCGGCCTGGGCGTCGGCTCGGGCCACTTTGGCTTCGAGGCTCCGCAACTCGTGGAACACCAGCTGCGCCCGGGCGGCGCGGATGTGCGGCGGGTCGTGCGGCGCTGGACGCTGACGGAGCCTGCGCCCGGCGCGCTGGAAGTCTTCGAAGCTCAACGGCGTGGTCAGCCACTGCACGATGGTTTGCACTTCTCGGATGGGTTCGCCGGACTTCGTCTTGGGGTGATCGCCGCGCATGGCGTTGGACAACCTGTTGTACCCGTTCAGGAGCAGGTCGCAGATCGTCTGCTCGCACTCGTCGCACCAGCGGTCGGCATGTACGCCCTGACACGCCTGACCACGATGACGCGCTCGGCGCAGCGACGGGGCCGCGGCAGCGCGAAGGGCCGGCGCGACGAAAGCGGCGTACGAGTCGAAGTCGATCTGCTTGTTCGCCTCGTTGACGATGTGCATGACGATGCCCCTCCGAGTACGGCAATGGAGACGTCGAAATCGACGCTCGTTGCGGTATCGGCCTCCGAAGTCCGGAAACCCTCAGATGGAGCGGCATGAATCGCTCGGGGTCCGCTGGCGCTGGCCGTTGGACAAGATGAGATTGGCAGGAACGTTCCCGGCTCGTCAACCAGGTTCCCGAATTATGGATTCAATGGCTACTAGGGCTGCATTGTGGTGTTTTATTAGCTCTGTATCCGTCTCAGGCGATTCTGCGAGTTCACGTACAGCCTCGCGCATGATCTGGTGGACCTCGGGAAACGATCCGTCGCCAGCACGTCGGCGGCCGCGTCCCCGTTGCTGCCGGTCGAGAGCATGGCCGTGAGCTGAACGGTTGGCCAGCTGTGAGATCCGACCGAGCGCCGGGTATTCCTTGCACATCTCCGTCCAGGCATCCCATGAGAACAGTGCAGGCCGTAAAGCCGTCACCGTCAGGTAGGCCGCCAGGTCAGGATGGTCCCGGTGCACGTGAGCGATGAGGAGGATGCGCTGCCGGGCGAGCGCAAGCCGGTCGATCTGCGTGGAGTTGCGAGGGCAGGGGCCGTACAGGTGGGATTCCAGCCGTTCGACAGAGGGCAGCAGGGCCTGCAACCGGGTGGAGCCTCTTTCCAGCAGACGGCGTGCGGTCCGGAGGTCCAGCCGATCGATCGCGCTGATGGCGAGGCGCGCGAGCATGCGATCGGCGCCGAGCCGGGCCAGGACCGGCCGACCGCCCCTCACCTGGGTGGTGGAGTTGACGCGGGTGAGTTCCATCATCGACAGGGGGCATCCGGCGATCAGGGACCATGCCACTCCTGCTGCGATCATGCCGTAGTTGGTCAGGGGTGGACCGGGGTTGAGGAATAGGACGATCTCGTCCGCGTCTCGGAGACTGCCCGATCCGGTACGGCCGGTGGGCTGCGCTTCCGACCTCAGGCCGGCGATGACGGCGTCCCGAACCTGGTTGAGCCCTCCTGCTATTTCCTGCACCACGCGGATGTCCACGTTGGTGTGGACGGCCTTGACGTCGTGGGCGATGCGGCGGGCTCGTTCCAGGCTCTCGGGGCTGGCGAGAAGGCGCAAGCGCAGGGCGCCGCGGCGAAGGAGCCGCTCTCGCCGCTCCCACATCTCGGCCAGTATGGCCTCGGCGGTCTGCCGATCTTCGGTCTCCACGCCTGGGCGATCGAGACCAACGGCCAGGAGGGCCAGGACGTCGCCGCTGCCCGCGACGGGCCACGGCGCCTCTCCAGCGCGGGTGACGAGCCGAACAGCGGGATCCCCGTTCTCCCAGCCGTCGATCGCGGCGAGCAAGGTGGGCGGGAGCGGTCCGGGGGTCTGAGGACTCGGTTTGAGATGTGCTTGATGCGTGGCGGCATTGGTGTAGAGCGCAGTGAGGTCGGCGTCACGGATCATGCGGACGCAGAGTGAGTCCAGGTCGTTGTCGAGAAAGCGGGCGACCTGCCGGATATGTGCGGACAAGCGTCCGTCGGGACGCGTTCGCAGCGCGTCGATGAGGCCTTTGATCTCGTCGCGGGAACGTGGGGAGAGCCTGCCTTCTTCCTTCTCGTAGGCCCGGCTCAGTTGCTCGCTGTACCAGGCTCGTACGAGGCCGTAGTCGGCGGCCTCGCCGCGGCCGATGCGTTCGGACACTGCTGCCTGTACGGCCGGCCATGGCTTGGCCATAGAAGCCCATTCCGCCTGGCCGGCGGCGAGACGTTGCATCAGGCCATGGTCGGCGGCCTGGCGGGCCGCCAGGACTCGCCACAGATCCGCATGGACGGGATCGACCTCGACCAGGGCGTCCCAGAACCGGTGCCGTTGCAGCCAGGATCGAAGGTGCAGGTCTGGATCGGTCGGCTGGTTCAGCGTGTATGACTCCGTCGGGGCATCGATGGAGACGATACGAACAGCCTGCCGAGTCTCCAGCGCCGCACAAACCGCACCGGCACTCAGGGCGAAGGCCCCCGACCCGCAGGTGACCAGGATTTCGGCAGCCGGATTCCCGTCCAGCCAGCCGCCGAGGGCTGCTGATGCATCACGGATGGTGGGGCTGGCGACCTCGACCACCGAGACGGCCGAGGCGGGGAAGCGCGCGCCGCAGAGCCCTTTGTTCGAGGACAAGGCCGTTTTGACGTCGGTGGCGTGGTCGGCGAACGTCTTCGCATGCCCTTCGCGGCTGTTGGTGGTGCCCAGCAGGACGATGCGGGTGATTCGGAGCCCGGCGGCCATCGCGTCGAAGATCTTCCGTAGGGGGCGACGTTCTCTGCCCACCTCCTGCGGGTCGCCTTCGATGTCAGCGGGGGACCCGGGCGGAGCGAAACCCAGGTCACCGTCGCCGATCGCGTGTACCAGGAGCACGTCGTTCTGTGGAATGTCGACCTCCCGGGACGGCATGCCGGATCAGATGCAGCCGACCATAATCCCGGGCACCGACATTTTCCGAAGATCGGGAGCGATTACTGTCGCTTGCCGCCGGGCCTTCGCGCACGATGCCGAGAACTCCCGCTTGTTGATTGCTTGCGACCATTTGCACCTTTTGACAGAGAATCCTCCTTTTCCTCGTCCCTGTAGATCTCCAGCGAGCGTCGAGAGTCGACTGGCGGCAGTGAGCGTCCCCGCCCGCGGGTGATGGCTCTATCGCTCATCTGTTCGTTTGCGGTGAACCATTTGTACTGGAGTCCCCGCGGGTCAGGTGGCGTGGGAACGGTGTCGTCCAAACCCTGGTCCCGGACCCGGGGGTAGTGGACGGGCAGGTCGGGCGCACCTCGTGTCACGGCGAGCATTGCCTGGCGAACCGTTCTCAGGGCCGGCGAGGATTCCACGATGGTGTCGAACTGCTCACGAGCCGCGTCGGTGATCGCGCGCCAATCCCGGTCCGGGAGGGAACCGGACAGCGTGCGGTAGTAAGACTTGTACTCGTTTCCGTTGTGCAGTTCGGCGTTTTCGATGTTCAGGCGGACGCTGCCGAACCCGAGCGGACGCCCGTGGCCGAGCTTGTGGAAATGGCCGGCAGGAAGCGTAAGGAGCCAGACAAGAGCTCCCAGTTCACAGGCGTCGACATCGCGGACCTCGACGGCGAAGTAGAACGTGGTGCCAGGATTCACCCATCCACCGATGGACTGGTTCTGCGAGTCCCGCTGTTCGGGATATGCGGTGGCGAAGTGTTTTCTGTCTCGCGTCAAAGGGTCGGTTTCACTGGCGATGGTGCGGGGTCGTAGATATTCGCGATAGCGCCCACCTACCAGGTCTTGTGCTGGGTCGGAGCCACCGGCTGGCACTTCCCAGTGGCGCTTCGTGTCCAGCCCCGCATGATGCCAGTACGCCTTTCGCCCGCGCAGCCCTCGCCCACGGCGATAGATATCCGCCTTCTGGGTCCGGTCTTTGATCGGTTCATCGGGGCGATCTGTGCTTTCGGCGACGTAGAAGCGACCTTGCTGTGGCTTTGGTGCGCTCAAGATGGCCAGCGGAAGGCCGTTCCCCGTGAATGTGCGTACGGCGGCGTCGGCATCGCCGGAGCATGTCACGGGACCGACCCGCAGACGCCCTCGATAAGAGGAGGGTCTCGCGTCCCCGCCGGAAGGGGCGACCCAGCCGAAGAGGCGATCCGCCGGGGACAGTTCGCCGTAGCAGCGAGCGGGATGCAGGGATGGATGCAGCAGGTCGGCGGGAGACACCGGGTAGACATCCCGTGGGATCAGTACGGGATACAGCCGTTCCACCTTGCCCCCGTTCACGTGGGCGTAGCACAAGGTGCCGACCGCAAGGTTCTGGTGGTCGGCATCGTAGATGTGCGGGCTCCAAGCGAGCTTTCCCGGGCTGCCTCCGATCCGTTCCCCAGGCATGGCGACCCGGCCTTCGCCTGCCGGCCGTTCGTAGAGTTCCTCATCGTTGTGCGCGTTCCGGTAGTTGGCGATAAGGCGGTGCCAGTCGGCTTCGATCTCTTTCCAGTCACGGGCCAGCTGCATGCACTCACCCGAGTCCCGGTAGAAGAATCTCTCGAACCTCTTACCTTCGATCGTCGGCCCGGTTACATAGGCGATGCCGTCGACGCGACGCCCTCTAGGTGCTTCTCCGGGCCGGGCCACGATGGCTTCCAGGCGATTCTTCCCGGTACGTTGAAGGAACGCCTTGGTCTTCTGCATGTGGGCGACCGAACGCCCGGGCAGCAGGTTCCCGTGCACGTCGTACATCTCAAGAGGCGCGGTTTTGAACCGCTCCAGCCTGCCGTTTCCCGCCACGCGGACAGGCACCAGCTTGAGCGCGAATCCTGCGTCGCGCCGGAAGCCCAGCGGTTCCTGGTGGCCCTCGAATATTCCGAAGCGTGAGTTCGTGGCCGCCTCGAAGGCGGATCGGAGCAAGCCCTTGACGGCGGTGGTTGCCAGGTGCGGTCGGCCGTTGCGCACCCGGACGGGATAGACGCTGTGGTCGTTCTCACCGTCCGATGGCGCACGACTTCGGGTCGGGTCCAGAAGCAGGAGCGGGGTTTCGGTGGTCAGGCTCACGTGGATGCGCCCGCTCCAGCGGTCCGGATGTCGTTGGTCTCGCGAGGGCGGCGGGTTGTCCCGAAGCGGCTTCGGCAAGGTGTCTCGGGGAAAGGCCGGGACGAACGTGTAGGGATTGAGGAACCCTTCGGCCATCATTCCGCTCCTTCCACTGCATAAGGCTCGAAACCGATCAGTCGCTCCTCAGCGACATACGCGTTGCCATGGAGATCATCAGCGGTGATGTACTCGCGAGCCGTCAACCGGACTCTTCTTGTCGTCACGCCCGCCATGGGGAGCGTGACCGTGCCCACCTGTCTGGATCGGAGGGTCGTCCATTCCGGTGTCGAGCCGGTGACATCGCCCCAAATCAGATAGCGGGCCGGCAGGGTGGCCACTGCCTGCAGCGGGTCCAGGCGCTCCGGGAAGCTCGGTGGGAGCAGGTTCTCCTCTTCCGTCAGTGCCACGGCCTTGTCCTCCTCCCTCCAGCGGAGTTCGAGCCGTGGGGTGAACACTCGTGCCTCGTACACGGAACGCAGGTCGATGTCGCGCCCGGGGACCTGGCAGCTTCCGGCGCTCACTTTGGCAACGGTGAATGCCGTGGGGCCGGTCAACAGGGCGCAGCCTCCTTCGACATCCGCCATTCCCAGCGCCTCAGCGAGGGTGAGGTCATCCGCGTATGCGGTGTAGAGAGTCGTCATGATGCTCCCTGGTCCAGATATCTGGTCCATGCTTCGGACACGCTCGACGCCTCGGGGCCGAGGAGAACGTCGGTGAGCGACGTCTCCTCCGCCCAGTGGCCCCCGGACAACGCGATGTCACTGATGTCGACGTCGCCGAATCCACGGTTGGTCGCCGCGCCCACCGGGATCCGGCCCTCCGCCAGATCGCGCAGGACGAGCAGCAACAAGCCGAGACCGACGTCTCGCTCGACTGCGCGATCGAGGCGCGTGAGGTCCACCGACAGGCGGATGGGCTCCCAGCACACGTCGTAGGGTTCGAGCACGCTGAACAGCCGTCCGTCCGCGGCACCACCGGTCCACCGATCGAGCGCGACGTGATCCGCACGTTCCAGCCCCACATCGGCCAGACGGTCACGAATCGGCTCCGGCACCTGGAACGGCCGACCGTCTTCGGGTGGGCTCAGCGTCTCCCCGGAACCGGTCACTGAATCCCACAGCTCATGAGGGATGCTCAAGCTCGCCAGGCACTCCTCTGCGCGCAACGCTCCGGCCTGGTGGCCGGCGGCCTCGTCGCGTGCCGCGCCGAACAGCGCCCGTACCGCGGGCAGCTGGGCGAGTTGAGCCCGGAACGCCGCGCCATGCCTGGCAGCCGGCTCTCCAGGCGGGGCCGCGGGTGCGGGCAGGTCACGGGCCGTGCGTTCGATCAGTTCGGCATGAGTACGCAGCATCCCTTTGATCGAAGACCCTGGCAGGACCAGCGTGAGGTGCCTTCCATCGATCCGGGTGACCAGAGGGAGCGTGTCGGCGAGCAGCCCAGCCGCTCCCGATCGCACCATGACGGGCGCGGTGGGCTTCCAGGTGATGCGTACGTCGAGCACCTCACGTCGAGGCGGCAGCGCCGCCTCTCCCGCACGCAGGGAGACGACCGTCCGATTCCTGGAGGGGTCGTTCCTGAGTAGGGCCAAGAGTCCTTCGGGCGAGTCGAACCGATCCACGATCACGTCAAGAGGTTCGTCCAGCAGCCTGACCAGGCCCAGACCCTTGCCGGTAGCGGCGCCGAGGCGTACCTGCCGGCCGCTCAACGCGGCCAGCAAGGCGCCCATCAGGGCTTCGTCACGATCGGGCTGCTCGTTCGATTCGATATGGAACTCCAGCCGCAGATAGCAGCCGATCGGGATGACCTCTCTGCCGTGCAGGAACTCCGGAACGGCTGCTCCGGTCACCCGATCGATGGCTACCGAGGGCCGGTACTCCAGGACGTCATGCTCAAGCGGATGGGCCGGAACGCCACGTTCGTCGGTCACCGTCGTCCGTGTCACCAGCGCGTCCGCGACGACCACGCGGCTGGCCTGCCCGCCGGCCCCTCCATCGGCTTCGTATCCCCATACCTCGTCCATGGCCGAGGGGATCTCGCCCGAGCCAAGGCACCAGGCGCGGAGCACGCCGGCCAGGGTGGTGGCGGGCACGTACAGGTGCCCCCTTCCGTCCATGGCGATCGGCAAAGGTTCCGACGGTTCGTGTTCGAGACCACCGACGTGGAGGGGTGATTCGGTACGCAGCCACCCGCGTACTCTGATCCGGCTGCTCACCGGACGGCCCACGGCGGTCAACGCCTGCCTCCTTCGAGGTTCTTGGCCGCTTCCGCCCGGCCATGCGCGGCGAGACAGGAGTCGACGAGGATTCTGAGCGCCTCCGCGCGTAGGTCGGCCCGCAGGATTTCTCCTCCGTCGGTCGTGGCGACCAGTTTCTCCTCGGGGAGTTGGAGCAGGTTCCAGACCGCGTTCGGATCATCGAGCAGCCGGCGGAAGGTCGAGACCGCTGCGGCCGGCCAGTCGGCGCGACCGGCCTTGTTCCTGGTGAGCCATTGGAAACGAGCGAGCGCCCGTTCGGGAGTCGGCTCGCGTACGATCGCGCGGAGGGCATTGAGCTGGGTGTTCGTCACGCCTTGAGGGATGATCTCAGCGCGGAGGTCTTGGTCGCCGCGAATGCCGTCACAGCGGCGCCGGATCTCGGTACGCCATGCCGCACGCTCGAAGATCCGTGCTTCTTCGTACCCTTCTTCGCCGGGAGACAGAAGAGGTTCCCGGACGGCGGCGGATTCCGCACGCCCACCACCTGCCCCTCCCGCGGTGACAGGACGCGTCAGGAGATCGTGGTCCAGCTCGACCTGGCCGAAGCCTTCGCTGCGGCGATCTCCGACGCCGGCGGCACGCACCTCCGCCAGGACGTCGGCGTCGATGAGGCCACCGATCACCTTGAAGGTGAGACAACTACCGGCGGCCAGGCCGTACAACGTGGCACGGGGCATCCGCCAGCCCCGATGCCAGCTCTCGGTGCGGCGCTCGCCGGCCGCGAACGTCGCGGGACCGTCGAGTTGATGGTCAACCACCGGTTCCAGGCGAACATCGGGTGCGCCTGCCCGGGACAGAGCCTGCTGCAAGGCGCGGGCCACGTCATCGAGGTTCGTGCTGGGCCGTAGCCGAACATCTCGAACCAGGAGGTCCGAGAGGAGCCACACCGTGAGCCGATCACCGGCTGCACTTCCGTGGTGCTGATCAACGAGCCGGCGCACGGTCACCCGCGCCTGACCATAGTCGTCCTTGGAGGAACGACCGATGCGCCACCGGCCCGGCAGCCGCTGTTCCCAGCCTGGCTCCAGGAGCCCGGTTCGTACGCGTACCTCTGCACGCAGGACCGTGTCGGCGGCCAGCGCTCGGTAGACGTAGATCCCGCCGATCTCACGGGTGGGCCGCTGCGTGCGGTCGTCGATGCTGTTGTGCATCCGTACCGTGGTGCGGGGCTTGACGATCTCCGCTGTCTCGGGCACGGCATAGCCGTCCCTGCACGGCTTTCCCGGCCCGACAGGACCGGCCATTCGGTTCCCGATGACTTCGTGGCCGCCCTTCGCGCAGATGAGTGCGCGCGGTGCGGGCAGCGTACGAGAGCCGTCCGACGCCTGGGGAGTCGCCGCTGTGACGACGAGATCGCCCGTCCGTACCAGGGCATGGGCTTTTCGCCCGAGGCGGCGCACCACCTCGGGCATCAGACACCAGCCGGGGACATGGCCCTCACCGATCGTGACGTTGCCCAGGACCGTGGTAGCGGCCAAGATCGGCTGCTCCACGGCGATCACCAGTTCCGCCCGCTCCCAGCCTCGCTGCTGCGGGCGCGGCGCCGAAACCTGAACGGGGACGGAATCCGGTGAAGTCGACGGTGGGCTGGGCACGTCCACGACCGTCATGGACGACCAGTCCGGCACAAAGCCCGGTCCCTCGAGAGACATCACGCAGCGGCCCGCGCCTCGCCGTCGCTTGCCACCGATGCCCTCCAGCAGTCGTGCTCCCGCCGCCAGCAGCAGAACTGCGGCCCGACGTTGCTCGTCGTCCAGATCGGCGAAGCCTTCGACGCGGCCATGGCCTTCCAGCCGCAGACCCGCTCTGCTCATCTCGTCGAACCACAGCTTCTTGTCACTCGCCGTCCCCGAAGCCGAGTCGATGGCCACGCCCGGCTTGCGGAAGGTGACCGCCCAAGCAAGCCGTGGTTTGTCCCGTAGCAGCCGAATCAGTCTCTCCGGAAGGCGGAGCGGCCCCTCGATCGTCAGGCTCGCCGGCCGCAAGACGGAGCCGCCTGTGGCGTACTGGCCGCCGAACAGGAATTCCAGCCACTCGTGCCACACCCCGGAGGGTCCACTGTCGAGTGCCCGCGCCGCGATCTCGCAGGAGTCGCGCCACACGCCGATCAGAGTCTTGGCAGGGATGACGGGCGCGGCAAGGAGACCAGAGCCGTTCTCGGTGTCCCGCTGCACGACGCGATCGACATAGCCGTGGAGCCCCGTCCCCGTGCCGACGTGCCAGTCGCTCAACATGAGCAGCGAGATGGTGAACTCTCCCTGGTGCTTCATCGGGTCACCTCCGGGACGAACGGCAACGCGGCCATCGCATCCAGCAGGCCTGTCACCTCTTTGCTCTCGCTTCCGTCGCCGACCGTCCACACCAGATCGCCGTCGTACGTGAGGTGCTCAAGGGCTTCGGCTCTGAAGCGGTCACCGGAGTAGCGGGTGCGGAGGAGTTCGAACCGGGAGGCCGCCGCCTTACGGCCCAGGCACACTCCTTCTCGAAGGTCGTGCGCCGCCCCGCGGGCGATGAGCAACTCGCCCTGCTCGTCCCGCCGTCGCAGAGCCCTCACTCGCCGAAGCAGGTCGTCCCACGTACGTCCGCGGGCGCGTTCATCCCGTGATCCCATCCCGACCAGGTACGGCGAGGGTGAGCGGCTCGATCCGCCGGACAAGGAGACGCTCGTCCGGATGCGCGTCAAATCCGGCGCCGAGCTCTCGTAGAGCGCCACGAAGGCGAGTGCGGAGCTCCACTGCTTGACCTTTTTCGCTTCCTCGGTGGCCAGTTGCTCGGCCAGCTCATATGCGAAGTGGAACGGGTAGTTTCGCTTGACGATCGCCACACCGGCGCCGGCTCCCAGGTAGGGGCGCTCCAATGCGTCGAGCAAGGGTCTGAGCCGTTCGTTCTGCGCCGTCTCGTCCTCGAACGCCTCCAGATAGTGGCGGGTGAAGGACAGCGCCACCTCACCCTCACAGACCACTGTGAGGTCATCGCCTCCCACCACCAGCGGCAGTACGGGAACCACGTCGTAGGGGCCCATCTCCCTGTTCGTCTCCACCAGGGCCGTGGCCAGCGCACGTGCGGCGCATTCGTCCACGCCCAGCGACAGGCTCCGAAGTGCGTCCGCCCGGGTACGGTCATCATGGCCGTTCTCGGACTCAACCACACTGCGGAAGACCTCGCCCAGGCCGTTCCCATCGGCATGAACGATCGCCACCCAGTCGGCCTCCAAGCCGAGCCGATCCACCGTCTTTCGCATCCTCTGCGGATCAGGAGGCACACTCCCGCTCAGCCGATTCAGCGCCCCGGGGTAGGCGGCCAGCTTCTTCATCGCCTCGGCCGACCTGGGCGCGGGCCCTTCATCCCCTTCTCGTCGAAGCCCCTCCGCGGGCAACCCGCTGGACGCGCAGTCGGCGACCAACGGCAGCCGCAGGAACCGCCCCGCCGTACCCGGTCGCAGATGCCTCACGGCGGCGAGCTGTGGCTGGGCGGTGCTCAGCAGCTTCCCCAATTCGCCTTCCTCGTACTCGAACACCGCCCCGCAGAGGTCCAGTCCAGGAGCTTCCTCCAGCGCCCGGCAAGTCAGCATCGTGACCAGGCTCTGTCCGGCGACACGGTCCTTGACCAGGACAGAGACCCGACCGGCAGCGGCTACGAGCAGTTCCGCGTCGTGAGTTTCGATGCGCCACGTGTGCCGGTCGAATCCCTGGAACACCTGGGCCAGCGCCTCGTGCACCCAGATGCCGTTCACCCTCGCGATCAGGTCGGACGCTCCGACGATCTCCTGGCGTTTGCCTGAGGAGAAGATGTAGCGCTGGTTGCCCGCTGTGGCCATCACGACGAGGTACACGACTCTTCTGCCTCGAATCTCTGAAACGGATAGGGGACGGCTGCCACCTTGTGGCCGAGCAGCCAACCGAGAGCCAGGGCGACGCTGGCCGGAGCGGCGATGAACAGCCGTGGCCGCAAGGGGGCGTACTCGGGGTGGGCCGCGTTCCATGCTCGCCAGGTCGCGTAGACCAGACGCACCGCCAACTCGAATTCGCGCGTGGTCTCCGGGATGTTCGCCGAGCCACCGTCTATGACCAGCGCGGCTCGGCACTTCTCCGCGCGGCCATCAGCATCTACACAGCCATGCTGAGCGGCCAGCAGAGACTCAGCCACCATCTGCGGGTTGTCCGACAGATGCACGATGAGCGCGATCGCCTGACCGTCGGGATCCGCCTCGAAAGCCGGCTCCTCGACCACCGTTGCCAGCCTCGCCGCGCGTGCCGCCTCCTCAGGAGTCAGCGGATCCTTCAACCGGCTGCTCAGGCGAATGGCAGGGAAGAAGTCCGCATCAATGCTCTCCGAGCGTTGCGGGACGACAGGGGCGGTCGTCTTGCTGTCTTGTCCGTCCGGATCAGCACCGAGCCCCCGAACTTCCCGATGTACGTGGAACTTGAGCTTGGTGCCTATCTCGAAGGCGTCGGGAAGCGCCGCGTTGATGTAGATCGAGACCGGCGTGGACGGGTCGGACTCGGACAGCTCCGTAAGACGGGCGATCACCAGGCTACGGACCAACTCCAGCGTGTCCGCGCGCTGCCGCCGCGCGGCGGAGCGGTTCTCAGCGTCGTCTTCTGGCGAAGGGCTCGCGATGTCCCGCTCGACGGTGAAGCAGGAGTCGTTGTGCCGTCTCGCGTGATCGATCGCCGCCCTGGTCCACTGGGTGTTCCACGGGTCCCGCCAGCGCGTCCTGGGCAACGTGATGACGATGCCCACGCCCTTCGTACGTTGTTGCCAGAGGTTGATGGCGGTGAAGATCCCGGCCGCTCCCAGGCACAGGATCGTCAGCAACCACCGTTGCTCCCCCAGCCATCCCTTGATCACATCTGGCAACGTGCCGGCGGCAACAGCGGCGGCCACACCCGCAAGGGCCGCCATCAGCCAACTCGACGCCTTCTCCAAGAGGTTCCCAGGCCCTCTGGGCAACGCCATTTGTGTTTCCTCCCGTTCTCGTCCTTTCACTAGTTACAGATGGACGACGGGAGAGGGCTTCGGGTGAGTTGGCGCTCCAACGCCATTGCGCTCGGCGACGGTCCCGAGGTACCCATCGACGAGTGTGTTTGGGCTGACATCCTCCCAATCGCCACAAGGACATCGTTGTGGCCGCGCGGAGAGACCCCTCACAGGGGTGATGAGAACGCTAGCTCCTCGTCACCGACGATCTGCGTCCCGTCTAGTTGCGACCCTTCTCAAGGACCATGTGGACTTGTGGTACCGCCGGTACGTGCTCGGCGAGTGGTGCATGGCGTTGCGACCCTCTTGAGGTCCATGAGGACTGGACGGCCGTGGGCGCTCGCCACCCGGGCGTACCTGTGTTGAGACCCCTCGTGAGGGCCATGAGGACCGCCAAGAAGCTGACGGCGTACACCGAGGCGCCGAAGTTGAGACCCCTCTTGAGGGTCATGAGGACCGGACGTGGCCGCGGACGCGATCAAGGAGTTCGCGATGTTGAGAACCCTCGTGAGGGCCATGAGGACCGGCGTCGCCGGCCGCGGGCACGGCCAGGATGAAAGTTGAGAACCCTCGTGAGGGCCATGAGGACTGAAGAAAAGCGGCACCGGCTCGAACTGGGGATAGGGTTGAGAACCCTCGTGAGGGCCATGAGGACCGCCAAGGGGACCGAAACCACCCTGGAAGACGTCCAGTTGAGAACCCTCGTGAGGGCCATGAGGACCGGCGACTTGATCTTGAGCGTCTTGCGGACGGTCAGGTTGAGAACCCTCGTGAGGGCCATGAGGACTTTGTGAGGGGCGACGATCGTGCCGACGAACCCGTGTTGAGAACCCTCGTGAGGGCCATGAGGACCGGTTCTCTTCCTCAAGCCGCGCGTTCAAGATCTTCAGTTGAGAACCCTCGTGAGGGCCATGAGGACCTGGAGCGGACCAACCGCGTGGTGCTCTTCCCGGACAAGTTGAGAACCCTCGTGAGGGCCATGAGGACCGCGTGGGGCACCTGGATGGAGGACCTCGAAGGTTGAGAACCCTCGTGAGGGCCATGAGGACGACGAGGCCGAACAGCAGCTCGAACGGATGCTCCGGTTGAGAACCCTCGTGAGGGCCATGAGGACTCGCGTTCCACGTCCGCGAGGCCCGTTACCGGCTCACGT
>NZ_JBEZFZ010000001.1:169671-214629 GCF_040649735.1 Nonomuraea sp. NPDC048892
CACGTTGAGAACCCTCGTGAGGGCCATGAGGACTTCTTTGCGATGGCGCTCTGCCAGTAGCGCCACATGTTGAGAACCCTCGTGAGGGCCATGAGGACTCGCGTTCCACGTCCGCGAGGCCCGTTACCGGCTCACGTTGAGAACCCTCGTGAGGGCCATGAGGACTTCTTTGCGATGGCGCTCTGCCAGTAGCGCCACATGTTGAGAACCCTCGTGAGGGCCATGAGGACCCCAAAGTAAAGCCGCAGGTCACACCTGGCAAGCGGGACGGCTGAAGGACCTCTTTTGCAGTGAACCTCCGGTCGTGCAGGAAACCCGGGAGGTTCGCTGCAGAATTCATGATCATAATCCGCCTGCCGACGCCACGACAAACCTTAGCCAAGGATCTTGACGCTCCATACAACCCATGGCATCACCTGCAGCAACGCAGGAGAAGCAGCTCGTCCGCTCCCGTCGTCCATCTGTAACTAGTGAAGGCAAAGAAGAACCGGGAGGCAAGGATGCGGGTACGGGTCGACGTCGCTACGACCGCCACCGAAATCCCGTGGGCCATGGTGCTGGCGCCGGGCAGAGGACTGATCTACAACGTGCTCGATCGCGAAGCCCCCGTCGTCGGCCGCTACTTCCACGATGGCGGCATGGCCCCGTACGGAATGGTCCCCATCGGTCACGGAGCTCCGGTGTTTCCCCTGGCGAAGCGTCGGCGGGGGAAGTACGCGGCGGGCGGCCAAGGCTGGATCGAGATGGGAAGTCCCGTTCTTGACGTCGCGATGGCGCTGGCTCAGGGCATCAAGCAGCAGGAACTGCTGGATTGGGGCGGTGTGGCGTTCCACGTGCTTGGCGTGACCGCGGTGGATCCGCCTGAGTTCGCCTCGGGGCGGGCACGTATCAGGACGAGCACGCCGGTCGTCATGAAGGGGTCAGGGCGTGACGCGACTGGAGTCCGCGTCACCCGCCAGGCGTGGCTGCTTCCGACGGAGCCGGAGTTCCCGGCGTACTTTCAGAACAACCTCAGGCGCAAGGCCGAAACCTTGGGTCTGGACCCCGAGGTGTCACTGACGGAGATCTCCTGGGTGGGCGCCAAGCGTTCTTACCGCGTGGGGCAGGGGGCGAAGCCGGGCGCGCCCGTCGAAGTGGAGTTGGTGGGAGCGCCCGAGACCTTGCGCGCCATCTGGTCCTGGGGACTGGGGCAGGCCAATGCCGCAGGTTTCGGCTGGGTGGCCGCGTGAGCGACGACGACCAGCACCGGGTGGCGTTGACGGCGCACCCTCTGCAGCGGGTGGGTGCGTACGCGCTGGCATACCTCGGAAAGGCCTCCTCGCCCGAGGCGCTGTCGCCGGATGCGTTCACCCGGGCCGTCGAGCGGATGACCGGTGACGCTCTTCGCGCCGCTCTCGTACGGGATTCCAAGAACGGCGAGGGGTTCTGGCTCAAGGCGAGCCTGTCGATCTTCCCGAATTCGAAGATGAACCATCACAGCAACGCCAAACGCGACGATGACGCGATCCGTGAGGCTGTGCGGGCATGGCGTCGGATGCCGGATGAGGCATTGTGGCCACCGGTGGCGTGCGTGTTGTGCGGCCGGCAAGCGGTGGGGTTCTTCGGCAAGGTGGACGTTCCGCTGGCCGAGAGTGATCTCTATCGGAACAACACACCCCGCCGCCATTCGGGGATGGCCTTGTGCTGGCCATGCCTGTGCAGCTTCCACGCCCTTCCGTACGGGTGCCGTCTCACCGGCGGACCGTCAGTCGCGCTGCACAGCTGGGACGAGCGGTTCATGGCGCGGACGCTGTCACGACGGGTGGAGCGTAACCAGCAGTTGATCGCGCTGGGCAGGCCCGACACGAAGGAGGCCGGCGCGAACGAGGTACTCGCCTTGCGGGCGTTGCGCCTGTACGACGATCGGCTGACGGCGGGCGTGGAGCTGCTGATCTTCAGCAACAACAACCGCGGCCAGACATTGGATGTCCAGTCGTTGGAGCAGCCGCTCGCCGAATGGTTGCGGCGCGCGTCGCGTCCGCCGCGCTCGCGCGGCTACGTCTCCTTGGTACGTGCCCACGCGACCCCCAAGACGGCGGGCGTCGTCGGCCTGGCGCGCAATGCCTTTCGCGCACCGGAGCGGATCGTCGGCGCCTGCAGCCGGTATTTGACGGCGTACCTCGACCAGGGCGTGATCCGCGAGGACACGAGCGCGCTGGCCGAGTTGTGCCTGTCCTTCGTGAGCGAGGTGACCCAGATGAATCAGAGCGAGATCGACGAGATCAAGGCCGCGGGAACGCAGGTGGCGATCTGGTTGAAGGCCGAGAACTCCGCCGGGCCGTTGCGCGCGTTCAACGCGACCCGACAGGAGCCGGCTCGGATGCGGTACTGGCTGATGCGGCGCAACATCGATGCGCTGCTGAAGCCGGTCGACGGGCTGGAGGGTCCGCTGATCACCGAGAGTCAGTTCCGGCTGCTGTTCGACCCGGAGGTCGAGCAGGCGTGGTTCCACCGGCAGTTGCTGTTCGTGTCCGTGGTCCAGCGCCTGCACGAGCTGGGATTCGCGCCGGAGGACGGGGCGAAGGTCGCCGCCGAGATGCGGGACGACAACAGCGAGCATCCAGAGGATCTTGAGCACTTCAAGGACGAGGAGTCATAGATGAGCTATCTGGTGGGGAAGATCGTCCTGGATGTGACGGCCGGGGCACCGAACAACGGGCTGGGCGAGGACAACGTCGCGCGGGTGAAGCAGCTGCGGGTCGGACGGGACATCCATCCGTACGTCTCGGCGCAGGCGTTCCGTCGCTGGGTCAGGGATTCGTTGCCGGCCGGCGAGCCGGTGTCGCCGGTGGTCCGCTCCGGCAGCGGTCAGAAGCAGCAGGCGTACACGCAGGGGCGCCCTGACCTCTACCTGGATGACGACCTCTTCGGCTACATGGTGGCGGTGAAGGGTGACAAGACCAAGACCTGCCAGCGTGACACCGTCCTGGCGACCGGTACCTTCGTGTCGGTCGCCCCGCGCCGCCCGGATCGGGATTTCGGCACGATGAGCCGCGGATTCGCCGCCGGCGAGAACCCGGTGTTGCACGGGCACGAGTTCTACAGCGCCGAGTTGGCCGGTGATGTGCTGCTGGACCTGCCCAGGATCGGCGTGTTCGAGACCGATGGCACTGGGCTCAAGGTGGCGCTTCCGGAGCCGGCCGCCAAGCAGGCGCGGGAGGCCGGCGCCGAGGAGGTCGGCTTCCGTGGGACGTCCGCGCTTCGGCTGAGCATCGCGGAGCGGCGCAGGCGAGCCGCTCTGCTGCTGCGGACGTTGTCCGCGGTGCGCGGCGGAGCCAAGCAGTCCCTGCATTACGGAGATCGAACCCCGGCTCTGGTCCTGCTGGCACCGGTCAAGGGCGGGATCAACCCGTTCACCAGAGTGCTCGGCGCACGAATGGATCGTACGCAGTTCGACGCCGCAGTGCTGCGGGCGGAGATCGAGGCGTGGAGCGATGAGCTGGACGGACCGGTGCTGCTCGGCTGGGCTCCCGGATTCCTGGGTGCGCAACGGGACCAGGTCCGCTCCGAGCTCGACGACCTGATCGGCGCCGGTGTCCTTATCCTCGACCACCCCCGGCTGGTGCTGAACACGCTGGCCGGGCAGATCGAGCGTGGGGAGCGGGACTCCTGGTTCGAGGACGAGAAGGGATGACGAAGTCTGCCGAGGCCCTGCGGGTGACAGTGACGGCCCCGATCGTCTCCTTCCGCAACCCGCTGTACGCCGGAGTCCAGCTGACGCTGCCCTGTCCGCCGCCGGCCACCGTGGGCGGCATGCTGGCGGCGGCGGCCGGAGGATGGGGCGCGGTCGACCGGGGCCTTCGGTTCGCGATGGCCTTTCACGCTCGCGGTGCGGGGGTCGATCTGGAGACGTACCATCCCCTGGACGCGACGGGGAAGAAGGCCGATCCCACACCCCGGGAACGCGAGTTCCTCACGGACGCCACGCTGACCCTGTGGTTGCTCACCGAACTCGGCCTGTGGGAGCGCCGGTTGCGCCGACCGGTATGGCCGCTGCGGCTCGGCCGCAGCCAAGACCTCGTCGGGGTGACGACGCGGCGAGTGATGCTGCACGCCGAGTCGGGGCGGCAGGGGGCTGCTGTCCTCCCTGAGGCGAACAGCCCGCAGCCGATCGGAACGCTGCTGCGGCTGCCGACGGCCATCTCCCTGGATCGTGGGCGTACGCGCTGGGACGGCTATCACTTCGATGCCACGGGGCGTTCGCAGGTTCTGGTCACCGGTGACTGGGCCGACGACGGGCAGGCGGTCGCGCTGCTGGCGCCGGTCCATCCCGATCAGTTGCTCGCCGCAGTGGGCACACCCTCATGAAGCTGGAAGATCTCTTGGCCAAGAGCCGGCCGAGAGAGAAACTCACCGCGCACTTGGCCGCGACCCTGGACGGCGCCATCGCGCTGCGCCGGCGCGTCGGTACCGTCCCGGTCTTGGACGAGGCCACGGGCGGACGGTTCTGGGCCGCGGTGTGCCTGGCGGGGCTCTGCCACGACGCGGGGAAAGTCCCGGACGGCTTTCAAGCCATGCTGAAAGGCCACACCAAGTCTTGGGGAGAACGGCACGAGATCGTCTCCCTCGGCTTCCTTCCCGCATTGTTGGAGGACGAGGAGTTGTTGATGTGGACGGCCACGGGCGTGGCCACACATCACCGCTCGCTGGAGGGAGGACGCGGCCCGCTCCAGCCGCTCTACGGTCACGCGTCAGAGGCGGAATGGCGTGACCGCCTTCAACCACTTCCCCAAGACGCCGCCCTCGAATTGGCGGAATGGCTGCTCGACCTCGCACAACGATCCCGGCTACCGGTCGGGCACGTTCCGCCGCGCGTCTTGGACGTGATCGGAGAAGCTCGGCAGCTGTTCGATCGCCTCTGCCAATGGTGGGAAATGCCGGCTTCGGGCCATCGAGGACTGGCGGCGGTTCTCCTCCAGGGAGCCGTCACGCTGGCCGACCATGTTTCCTCCGCCCACGGCGTTCTGCACTTGCATCAGCCGCTCAACGACTCCTTCCGTCCGCATCTGGAGGACGTACTCGCAGGCAAAGGCCACCGGCTTCGTCCACACCAAGGCGACGCCGCCGACTCCAAGGGACACCTTCTGCTTCGTGCTCCCACGGGCTCGGGCAAAACAGAGGCCGGACTGCTCTGGGCGGCCGCACAAGCCACCGAGATGTCGAGTCGTACCGGCGGAATTCCCCACGTGTTCCTCACCTTGCCCTACCTTGCCTCGATCAACGCCATGGCACTACGGCTCGGCCGGCTGCTGAAGAACGACGACCTGGTCGGCGTCATGCATTCGCGGGCTGCGTCCTTTCACCTGGCCCAAGCCGTATGCCCGGATGACGAGGAGGAACGCCATGCCGAGGCCGCGCGCAAGGCCGTCTCCCGCGCGGCGGCCACCCGGCTGTTCCGGGAAACCGTTCGGGTGGGAACGCCGTACCAGATTCTGCGCGGCGTGCTGGCCGGCCCCACGCACTCATCCCTCCTGATCGACGCGGCGAATTCCATTTTCGTCCTGGACGAACTCCATGCGTACGATCCACGGCGGCTCGGCTACATCCTGGCTACGGCTCACTTGTGGGAAAGGCTCGGCGGACGCGTCGCCGTACTTTCCGCGACTTTGCCCGACGCCCTTGCCCAGGCTTTCCGTGACGCGCTGGACGCGACGATTCACCTGGTCGAGGCCGATACCGACGGCATGCGGACACGTCACAGGCTGCGCCTGCGCGCCGGACACCTGACCGGACAAGAAGCGATCGAGGAGATTCGGCAACGGCTGGCGGACAACGAAGCGGTGCTCGTGGTGGCGAACAATGTGGCCGACGCCCAGCACTTGTTCGCCGAACTCGCACCTTCCGTCGCGGAAGAGGCGGCGTTCCTGCTGCACTCTCGATTCCGGCGGATGGATCGCTCCGCACTTGAAGAGGCCATCGGCAGGCGTTTCGGCACCGGCCTGGATCGACGTCCCGGGCTGGTCGTTGCCACGCAAGTGGTCGAGGTGAGCCTGGACGTCGACTTCGACTGCCTGTTCACCTCGGCCGCACCGCTGGAGGCACTGCTACAGCGTTTCGGGCGAGTCAACAGAATCGCTGCCCGCCCTCCCGCCGAGGTCATCATCCACCCGGCGACCTTCGCCCCACGCCGTACCGGAGGAGCGGACGTCGCCGACGGCGTCTACGAACGCGTCCCCGTAGAGCTCGCATGGGACATCCTCAGCCGCCACGACGGCGAACCCGTCGACGAAGCCCACGCGCGGGTCTGGCTGAACGAGGTGTACGAATCGGACTGGGGTCTTCAATGGCGTGCCGAAGTGGAGCATCACCGCCACGTCTTCGCCGACGCCTTCCTCACCTTCGCGCACCCATTCGTCAGCAGGGACGATCTCGCTGAACTCTTCGACGAACTGTTCGACGGTACAGAAGCCGTTCTGGACCAGGACCGCGACAAGTACGAAGCGGACCTGACCAGCATCGACGGGGACCGGAAAGCCGGACGCCTCCTCGCCGAGCGCTATCTCATCCCGATGCCGTATTGGGCCGCACCCATGTCCACCTGGGAGAAGAAGCTCGGCATTCGCGTTCTGAACGCCGAATACCACCACCGCTCAGGGCTGGGTCGCATCCAAGGACCCGCCGCACAGACCTACCAGGCAGGTGAAGTCTTGTGATCACGGCAGCCGACGTCGGCGGCGTCCATATCAAGTACCTCTACCACTGCCCCCGGCAACTCTGGCTGTACGCCAGAGGCGTTCGCCCCGAACACCTCAGTAATACCGTCCAACTCGGCGAAGCAGTTCACGAAACCTCCTACAGCCGCAGCTCTCCCATCGACTTGGGCGCGGCGCAGCTGGACCATCTGGACGGAGCCGCCTGGGTCCACGAGGTCAAATCCTCCGCGAAGCCCAGTCGCGCCGACGAAGCCCAAGCCATGCACTACTGCTATCGGCTGCACGAGGTCGGGGTCGCCGCGCAGGGTGGAATCCTGCACTATCCCAAGACCCGGCGGACAAAGCGCCTGCCGTACACGAGCGAAGCCGCCGAGCAGGCCACGGCCGACATCGCCGAAGTGGTCAAGGTCGTCTCCGCCGCCGACTCACCGCCGCGCCTGACTCGTTCGGCCTGCCGTGGCTGTTCCTACTCCGACTACTGCTGGAACGAATAGATGCCCGCTGCGTCCCGTACCTACTGGCTCACCACACCCTGCCGTATCCAGCGCAAGGACCAGTCCCTGCGCATCGAGAGGATCGAAGGGGCACCCGTCCACATCCCGATCACCGATGTGCGCGACATCGTGGCGTGCGAGTCCGTCGACCTCAACACCGCCGTGATCAGCCTGCTCAACCGCCACCACATCAACGTCCACTTCCTCAGCCACTACGGCGACTACGCCGGCTCACTGCTGACTGCCGAAACCAGCACCTCAGGCCAGACCGTCATCGCACAGGCCCGTCTCGCGGACGACCCGTCAGCCTCCCTCAGCATCGCCCGCGCCATCGTCACCAGCGCAGCCGCGAACGTCAGGCGCGTCGTCGATCGAAAACTTCTCACCCGGCCCATGGAGCGCCTCGAAAAGTCTGTTACGGAGGCGAGCACCCGAGAAGAACTCATGGGAGCCGAAGGCACCTTCCGCCGCTCGGCCTGGGCCGTCATGGACACACGCCTGCCCGACTGGCTCAAACTCGACGGCCGAAGCAGAAGGCCACCACGCAACGCCGGCAACGCCTTCATCAGCTACGTCAACGGAATCGTCTATGCCCGGATTCTGTCCGCTGTACGTTTGACGCCCCTGCACTCCGGAATGGCCTTTCTGCACAGCACCATGGAACGCCAACGCCACTCACTGGTCCTCGATCTGTCCGAAGTGTTCAAACCCCTGTTCGCCGAACGTCTGCTACTCCGGCTCTCCGGACGAGGACAACTCAAGCCCCACCACTTCGACATCGACGTCAACCAGGCCATGCTCAGCGAAACAGGCCGGAAGCTGGTCGTCCAGACCGTCCGCGACGAACTCGCCGTAACGGTCCAGCACCGCGGCCTTGGACGCAACGTCGCCTATGACGAACTCCTCTACCTGGAGGCGCTGCAACTCACCCGCCGCTGCCTCGAAGGGGTCCCGTACAAGCCGTTCAAGATCTGGTGGTGACGCGGCGTGTATGTCGTGGTCGTCTATGACACTCTGGCCAGTCGCAATGCGGCGATCCTGCGGCTGTGCCGGCAATACCTGCATCACGTGCAACGCAGCGTCTTCGAAGGCAACCTCAGCCCCGCGCAGCTGCGGAGATTCCATCACAAGGTGACTGACGTGATCGATGCAAGCTACGACAGCGTACTGGTCTTCACATTCCCGCCTGGGACGAAGCCCGAGCGCCAAGAATGGGGAATCGGACAGCCCGCTCCCGACGACATCCTCTGACCCGAAAGCCAGATTGTTGATCATGTTTATGCAGCGAACCTCCCGGGTCTCCTGCACTACCGAAGGTTCGCTGCAAAACGCGCCTGCCGCAGGACTGAAACATGGCCTCTGAACTGCCGCTTTACACTGGGGTTCTCACCGCCCCTACGAGGGGTCTCAACAGGTCCGGATCCGCCTCCATGAGACGGACCGCGAGTTCTCACCGCCCCTACGAGGGGTCTCAACATGCCGCAGGCGGCGCACGGGAACTTTTCCGGGAGGTTCTCACCGCCCCTACGAGGGGTCTCAACCCACGGTGGATGTCGTAGCGGGTGATCCGGTATTCGGGTTCTCACCGCCCCTACGAGGGGTCTCAACAGGGCAGCACCGCCGAGGACCTCCAGCGGGCGGTCCCGGCGTTCTCACCGCCCCTACGAGGGGTCTCAACGCCTGAATGCGGATCTTGCACCCGCCGTACGGCACCGGTTCTCACCGCCCCTACGAGGGGTCTCAACGTGGGGCTGACGAAGGCGAGGCCGGCGGTGCGCCAGTTCTCACCGCCCCTACGAGGGGTCTCAACGGGAGCTGAACGCCACGGTGGCGGATCTGGCCGGGGTTCTCACCGCCCCTACGAGGGGTCTCAACAAGGACGACCGCCCGACCAAGCTGCCGTGGACTCACGTTCTCACCGCCCCTACGAGGGGTCTCAACAGGTAGCGGATGAACGCCATGGCGTCCGGCACAGGTTCTCACCGCCCCTACGAGGGGTCTCAACGACACCTCCCTCCTGTTTAGCATCCTGGCCAGGAGGTTCTCACCGCCCCTACGAGGGGTCTCAACGCGGAGCCGGAGCCTCGGAGGGATGTACGCGCCGGAGCAGTTCTCACCGCCCCTACGAGGGGTCTCAACGCGGCTGCGAGCGCGAAGCCGGCTACATCCTCACCCAGGTTCTCACCGCCCCTACGAGGGGTCTCAACAGATCAGCTCCCCGCACAGTCCCGTCACATGGGAGGTTCTCACCGCCCCTACGAGGGGTCTCAACGCTTTGGAGGAGCGGGAGTTGACCGAGGGCGACGCGTTCTCACCGCCCCTACGAGGGGTCTCAACGCCTTGTAGAGGGCGACGGTGCTGGTCGTGCAGGGGTTCTCACCGCCCCTACGAGGGGTCTCAACTGGGAGAGGCACAGGACCCGGTAGACGCTGCTCGTTCTCACCGCCCCTACGAGGGGTCTCAACTGTTCGTGTGCAAACTCCAGCCAGAGGAGACGATCCGCGGTTCTCACCGCCCCTACGAGGGGTCTCAACCGCAACTCCTCCAGGCGGCCCACGAGCCACGCCGTGCCCGTTCTCACCGCCTCTACGAGGGGTCTCAACAGTGCCCGCACCGGCCTGCCCGCGAAGCTGGAGGTCCTCACCGCCCCTACGAGGGGTCTCAACGCCAGGTGCGCGCCGTAGCTGCTGGTCTTCCAGCCCGGTTCTCACCGCCCCTACGAGGGGTCTCAACAAGACGTCCGCGGCCTCTTCGATGCTGACCAGGAGGGTTCTCACCGCCCCTACGAGGGGTCTCAACTCGTCGGGGCATTCCGTCGTCCCGTACCAGCCGAACCCGGTTCTCACCGCCCCTACGAGGGATCTCAACCAACGGTCGTTGGCGACGATGAACGAACCCGGCCCGTTCTCACCGCCCCTACGAGGGGTCTCAACGGGGTGGCGCGCATCAGGATCGACGTGATCAGGGTTCTCACCGCCCCTACGAGGGGTCTCAACTGGCAGCGGGCAGAGCAGTCCTGGTAGTGGTCCAGGAGGTTCTCACCGCCCCTACGAGGGGTCTCAACTTCAACGTCCACCCCTTCGTGGCCGAGCGCGCAGGTCCTCACCGTGAGCTACGAGGGGTCTCAACTGGCCGGGCTCGCCCCGAAGGACGACCGCCCGACCAGTCCTCACCGCCCTCACGAGGGCTCTTAACACACCATGACCGTTTTGCCGTTGATGCCGAACGCCAGGGTCCTCACCGCCCCTACAAGGAGTCTCAACCTGCTCAGCGGTTCCATGGCGAGGTGTTCGAAGATGACCTCACCCCCTACGAGGGTCTCCATTGGTTGTCGCCGTTGAACCTGCAGCCGAACTTCAGAAGGCCCTCACCGCCGATGCCCATTTGACCCCCGCATAGCAATCGTCGCCGTCATGGCCACCCACCAGAGTTGTTGCCCGTGGCCGTACGTGTCCGTGCACATGGCCGGTCAGGATATTGATCGATTCCCTTAGGGCGAAGGAGTTCGCGACGCTCCTCCTGACCGTGGCAACAGTCGCTGTCATGACATGGTCCCAAGAGTCGTACCTCTCGGTGACTCACCCAGTCATACGAGACTGGAATGATCGTGCTCGGCGAGCTTCCCCTCAAGACCTATTCGCTTGATCCAGCGGCCCCATCGTGCACTCCGCGCGAAGTGCTCAGCGATGACCTTCCCCGATGGAAGAGCCCCGTCGGGCGTGCGATGCGCCAAGGCCCACTGCCAGGCCGTTCGATGTAGGTTTTCCGCTCCGCCGACATCAGGTTCCGCCGACTCTGAGAAGTCGTGGTCGTCGTCGCGAACCGATCCCGCCGTCTCAGTCGTATCGGCCGGCTCACCAACAGCTCCCTCGTCTGGAGCTCGGCGAATCTGACACATCAACAGCTCATAGCTGCCGATCAGGGCGGCACTCGGCCAGGCCGCGATGATGCGCCCGATCAGGCTCGGCTCGGCTATGGCGATGTTCGCCCCGAGGCTGGCCAGGCTGCCGACCATCAACATGATCCACGCCAGAGCACTGCCCCGCGAACCGTACCGGTTGGCCAGGAGGATGGACATCGAGGCGACGACGATCGCGCCGTCCACCGCGAGTGGGATGAGCACCGCCGCCAGCTGATCCTCACCGTGCCGGAGACACAGCTCGTGCATGTGCCGGAACGACACGACCGCCGCGATGCCCGCGAGAAGCAAAACCCCGGTGATCGTCGTACGCCGGATGCGACGCACGGCCCCCATATTCGGCTCCATCGCTGTTTAGCCCTCCCGACCAGGGAGAACAAGCGTGGTGGAGGCGCTGAACGGCATGTACGTATCGGCAGTGTCTCCCCTCGGACACAGGATTACCCCATGAAGAGCTCGTCCCGCAGGGCGAGCTCTTCATTATTGAGCTCAATCACAACGCGGGTCGCCGCGTGGCAGATGATGATCAGGCCGTTGGCTCGTAACGCAGAGACTATCCCTGCCAGCTCCTTCGGTACCCGGTCGCCGACCTGCGTTAATAGCTCCGCCAGCAGCCGATCCTCACGCACGTATAGAAACTTCGGGCCGGACGCGTCGCGAGGTCTGGCGCTGGTGTAGCCGTGACGGCATCGATAGCCGGGACGTCCGTTCGCCCAATGCGAATCCAGACGGCGCCCGCAGAAGCCGCACTTCAGCAAGCCGGCGAGCAGATAGACGCGCGGACTGCCGTCCTGGGCGGGTCGAGCAGCTCGGATAGCCTGCGCGGCGACGAAGTCGTCGTCGCTGACCAGTGCCGGATGGCTCCGCTTCGTCGAGATCGCCCACTCCTGAGGAGCGTTCCAGCCGCGCGTTGTTACATCGGCGGCGCCGCTGTTCTGACGGTTCCAGACCTGGCGACCGGTATAGCGCGGATTGCTGAGGATCGCGGCGACGGTCCGTAGCGTCCAAGCATGCCCAGACCTATGTGGGTTGCGCTGGCGATCCATGTCCGAGGGGCACGGTACGCAGCGTTCGTTCAGCATCCGAGCGATCCCCGTCACGCTGACTCCTGCCAGCCGCTGTGCGAACATCCACCGTACGTGCGGCGCCGTGGCCGGATCGGCATCAAGACGGCGTCCCCAGCGGGCGTGCGCCCGGTTCGGATGCGGGCCCGCGTCTACCAAGCGGTAGCCGTACGGCGGGCGCCCACCGAGAAAGCGTCCCTGATCGGCAGCCTGGTTCCGCATCGCGGCCAGCACGCGGTAGCGGGCACGCAGCACCTCCCGCTGTGATTGCCCGCCAAGCAACAGCATCAACGCCTGATGCATCGGGCTTGCTGGATCTACCGGCCCACCTGCCTCCGGCATCCACAGCTGGACGCCGTAGGACTGAAGGAGCGGCAGAAGCTGTGTGAGCTGATCCCCGCAGAACGCTCTTTCGTACTCGCCGACCACGATCGCGTCCCAGCCACGGTTCGGATCGGTCAGAGCCATCAGCAGCTCGGCGGACTGCAGCCGCTCGCTCCACGGTAACCGCCGCGAGTATCCGACATCCATGAACTCGGCCACGATCACGCCCCGGCCCGTGACCAGGATCTGCGCCGCCTCTGCCGGCTACCTCGCGATCCCCGCCTCCACCTTCACCAGTTGGGCCTTCGGCTACCAACGCCACCAGCGCGGCGGCCGTGCGATCCGCACCAAGCCGGTCATCACCGCCACCCGGGCAGAGCAGGCCGAACGAAGCGTCCGTGCCGTCCATCGGCCTGGCCGAGGGCCACGCACTGGCCGCATTTCGGCAGGCTGGCTTACCGCTGCAGCACATCCGGCCGGCAATCGACGCGTTGCAGCGCGAACTCGGCCTGGAACACGCCCTGGCCAGCCGCCGGCTCTTCACCGACGGCGCCGAAGTCCTCTACGGCTACGCCGCGCACGTTCGTCATCAACCAGCAGGCCGTCTTCGCCGCCTCCGACAGTCCTGGCCCCTTCATCCACGCCGTGCACACCGATCGACTCGAGCGCCTGTATCCGCCACATCACTGACACCTGCGGCGTGGTCGCCGGGTGTAATGAACTGGAGCATGCCCAAGAGCCGCGGCCGCCGCAAGGCCACCGGCAGCAGGCCGGTCCGTCGTTCGCCCCTGCCACCGCGCCGATCTGACCTGCTGCTGCGTGACGCACGGCAGCTCACCGGCCTGGCTGATCCACTGGTGGCCGAGGTCTGGGCCAGCAGTTGGCTCGGTCAAGCGTGGGTGACCGCGGAGCTGAGCGAACGCGAGGCCGAGCATCGCTTGCGCATGGAGGTGACCGGCCGGGCATGCACCACGCCCTCACCGCACTGCTTGGGAGCGATCGCCGCGCTGTCGCGGGTCGCACCCGCGACCGACGTCACCATGCTGGCCGAGACGATCGACATCCTGGTCGAGACGCAGCCAATGCCTCCCTGGTACATCGCCGCATCCGCGGGCGCGGAATGGACCGCGACATCGGCGTGGCGAGCGGTGGACGTGTGGGACAGCGAACAGGTGCTGCTCGTCGATTACGACGGCCCGCATCCCCACACGTTGATGGCCCAGGTACTCAAGCCGGGTGGGCTGATGATCGGCAAGATCGCGATCCTCGAACCCGGCGCCGCCGCGCAGTGGGACCAGCGGCACGAATCCGACGAGGTGCCCATGCCGATCACCCAGGCTCCGGTGGCTGAGGTGCTCGCCGACCTGGCCGACGCGTTGCGCACCACGGATATCACCTGGCCGCGCAACGACGACGAGGACTTCGTCGACAATCGGGCACTGGCCTGGTCCCGCTGCCGCGATCACCTGCCCGCCTGGCCCGAACGAGACAGCCTGCCCGAAGCCGAACGCCACCGCCTCATCCAGGAGTTCACCACCGCCGACCATCTGGACGACGACGTGAGCAGGTCACTGGCCGAGCTGTTCCTGGACTACGGCGAGGGCTACGTGATCTCCGGCCCGCTGGCTTGGAGCCCGGACGAGGTCATGCTGCTGCTCACCGACTGGCTGCCCCGCAAGGCCGTTCTCGATGCCGCCCAGCGTGCGGCCCTTCCCGACGTTCTGCGCCGGTGGGTGGCTTACGCCCTCGGCCGGCGCGGCGTCGAGGCACGCTGGATCACCCCGGTGGTCGACGCCGTCGAGGCCCACCTTCCCGCGTTCCGGCAGGCGTTCGATGACGACACTTCCTGGGGACCCGCCAAACAGATCGCCGCCGCTCTCACTGAACGCGGCATCGACCTCACCGATCGGCAAGCCGTCGACGGTACCATCCACGCCCTCAACGCCGAACGACTCGCACGCCGCCTCCTCCCGTGATCAAGTGCGGGTACCGATAAGCCGCGTTGCGGTCTCGATCGTGGTCCAAGGAGGAATTCCGTGCCCGGCATCGCTCGTGAACAAGTGGCCGAGTTGCTCGCCACGTCGGCGGAGTCCGCTGCGGCCAGCGCCTTGCGAAAGCTGCCAGCAGCCGATCTCTCGGTGGCGGTCGATGGACTCGGTCCACTGCGGTTTCCCATCGGCGATGAGCAGGCCGTCCAGCTACGCGAGCTCGGCCGCCGGGCGCGGTTCGGGCGGGGTGAGCAGACCCTGACCGACCCGGAGGTGCGCGACACCTGGGAGATTCCCCAGGAACTGGTGCGTATTGAGTGGACGGAAGCGTTCACGACCGTCCTTGACGGGATGGGCGCGGAGCTGGGACTGCCACCGCACTGCCGGCTCATGCCCGAGCTGCACTCCGTGCTCCTGTACGAGACCGGGCAGTTCTTCGTCTCGCACCAGGACTCCGAGAAGGACGACGCCATGGTCGCGACCCTGGTGGTGTCGCTGCCGTCCGCGCACACCGGCGGCGAGCTCGTGGTCGAGCATCAGGGCCAGAGCAAGAAGTACCGGGGACTGAAGACCGCGGTGTCGCTGGTGGCCTTCTACTCCGACTGCCGGCACCAGGTTCTGCCCGTGAAGAGCGGCAACCGCGTCACCCTCCAGTACAACCTGCTCCTGAGAGGAGACAACCAGGTCTCGGCGACCGAAAGTCCGCTGGTCGGCGACCTCGCCACTGCCCTTCTCACGCACTTCGCCACCCCGGTCGTCCTGCCTTACAGTTCCCGGAAGGGGAAACCGCCGGCGCGGCTGGCGTACCTCCTCGACCACGAGTACACCGCCCGCGGGCTGAGCTGGTCCCGGCTGAAGGGATCAGACGCCACGCGGGGCGCCCTGCTGCGGGCCGCAGCCGAGCGGGCGGGCTGTGAGATCACTCTGGCCCTCGCGGAGATCCAGGAGACCTGGGACGCCTACGACCCCGACGAGGACGAGGACGCGTGGTACGGCCCCCACGAGGACGAGGGTCCCGACGACTACGAGGACCCGGGCAGCGCTGACGACAAGCAGTACGTCCTTCAGGACCTGATCGAGACCTCCACCACCCTCGCCCACTGGATCGGCCCGGAAACGGGGCGGCTGGAGGACATCTCGCTGGACATCAGCGACGCCGAGGTGGCCTCGACGACCCCGACGGCCGACATGACGCCCTACTCCTCCGAGTACGAGGGCTACATGGGCAACTACGGCAACACCCTGGACCGCTGGTACCGGCGGGCGGCGTTGGTCATCTGGCCCCAGGGCCAGGGCTTCGCCAGCCGGGCCGAAGCGTCTCCAGGATGGGCGCTGGACGAACTCGCCGTGACAGCCCGTGCCGGCAAGATCGCGGAGGCTCGTGAGGCGGCGCGGTCGCTGGAGTCCTTCTGGCACGCCGCCGGCCGTTATCCCGGCCAGGCCGAACTTCTGGGCAAGGCGTTGGAGGCGGCCAGAGAGCTGGATGACACGGAGATCGCCGCCATGCTGCTGCGGCCGTTCGCGCTGGAGCGGCTGGTCCCTCCTCATGGTCCGGCATTCGCGGCCCTCGCGTCGCACTACGGCGACACCTGGACGGATGGCCTGCTGCACCACTGGACAGAGGGCTGGCGGCCCGGCTCCTACGGCCTCGCCCAGGCACCGTTGGATTGGTTCGAAGATCTCCCACGCCTGTGTGCCGCGCTCTCGGCGGAGGGAGGCGCGTCCACCGCAGCCGCCCGCCGCATCATCGAAGTGTCATGGACGATGTTCGCGGGCCAGGTCACTCCAGCACTCGACGGGCCACTCACCTCCCGGCGGGAAGCATGGCTGACAGCCTTGGGGGCGCCGTGCTCCGGGATCATCGCGGCCGCGGCCGGGCTGGGATTGACGGGCGTTCTGAACAACGCCCACAAGCTCACGCGAACGGCCGCTGATCGGACGCACGCCCTGGCGATGGCGACGCTGCGTGCCGCTGGGACGCGCCGAGCGGGCTTCGACGAACTGGCCCTCAACTGTGCCGACCGAATCCGCGCATTACTGGCGCAGCCACAACGCGCGCCGGGCGACTGGTCGATCGAGCTGCCCACCGGATGCGCGTGCGAGCTGTGCGAGAGGCTCGGCGCGTTCCTCCGAGCCCCTGAGCGGCGTGGTGCCGACTGGCCGCTCGCGAAGGACAGGCGCAGGCACGTCCACGCCAGGATCGATGAGGCCGAGCTGCCTGTCCATCACGAGACCAGGCGGCAGGGCCGCCCGTACACCCTGGTACTGACCAAGTCAGAAGCCCTGTTCGAACGTGAGCGTCTCGCCCACGAGCGCCACCAAGCGGATCTGGCCTGGCTCACCGATGAGTGGAAGGTCTCCATCTGAACCGGCACGGATATCGTCAGGCCACATGAATGTGTGCACGGGAATGGGGATCGCGGCAGGCGACGGCCCGACCACCGTGTACGCGTTCATGCAGGCGATGGGGCTGATCAACGACCACGTCGAGGGGTGCGTTATCCAGGCCGAGGCTCACTCGGCCCACCAAGCGTTCGCCCGCCCCGGCTACCTCCCGAGATCAGCGGCAGGCCGGCTGCGGCACTGAAGCGCCTTCAAGTGCCACGAGGCTGTCCAGTAAGCGGCGCAGCATCATCGCTGAAGCCGACGACCGTGGTGGCCGTCTCCGGCGGCGAGTAATCGAAGGCCGACCCTGAGGCGCGTCGCCCGGTTGCACCGTGACGACGCCGGGCCTGAGCGGCACGGATCAGACTGCCGCCTGGTCCCGGGCCCACTTCTGGTCGGCCCAGGCCGGGTCCAGCGGGGTGTGCGCGAGGTGGTTGGTGTAGTTGGACAGGGTCTTCATGCCGACACCGAGCACGATGTCCAGCACGTGGCGGCGGGTGTGCCCGGCGGCCAGGAACGCCTCGATCTCGGCCTCTTCCACCCAGCCCCGCTGCGCCACCATCGCACGGGTCAGGCGGCGGACCGCCTCCAGCGCCTGGTTAGCGAGCGGCCGGCCCGCGCGCAGGGCCTCGACCACCTCGGCCGGCACCCGGGCACGCAGGGCCAGGGTGGAGTGCGCGGCCACGCAGTACTCGCAGCCGTTCTCGACGCTGGCCGTGATCAGCACCACCTGCTTGGCCGCCGCCGGGAGCGAGGACTTGCCGAACTGCTCGGCCAGCGCGTTGTAGCCGGCCAGCAGTTCCGGCGACTCGGCCATCACCCCGTTCAGCGTGGTCACGAACCCCATCCGCTTCTTGGCCGCCTCCAGCATCGGCCGGGCCGCCTCGGGGGCGTCACTCTCGTCGTAGGTACGGAAACCGCTCATCGTCTCTCCTCGGTAGTGGTGAAACCATCCAGTACGGCGCGCACGCCCGCCAGCAGAACGGCCGCCTCGGCGCCGGCACGTGAGCGCAGGTTGACCGCATAGGCCTGCAGGGTCAGCGCTTCAGCGGCATCCCCTAGCTTTAGGCCAGCCCGGAGCTGGCCTTTCGTCCGCGCCACTTCCAGCGCGGCGCGCATCGCCGCCCGCAGCGCGTCGTGGTGGCGGTCCAGAATCTCCCGGATCTCCGGCAGGCCACCGCTCGCCGTGGCGTGCGTGTTGGTGACCAGGCAGCCCCAGCGGGCGTGTTCGCCGCTGCACCGCGCCGCCACCAGCCGCTCGAAGAACGCGGCGATGGCCGGCACCCCCCGGGTGTCGGCGGCCAAAGCCTCGAACACCGGCCGCGACTGCCGCTCCCGATAGCGGCCGAGCGCGGCGGCCTGCAGCTGCGATTTGCCACCGAAGGTCGCATACAGGCTGGAGCGGCTGAGCCCCGTCGCCTGGACGACGTCGGCGATGCCGGTGACCTCGGCCCCGCGCTGCCAGAACAGGCGTACGACCTGGTCGAGCGTGGTGTCGGGATCGAAGTGCTTGATGTCGGGCATCTCGCCACCTCCTATCTTGGAACGATTATTCCAAGATAGGAGGTGGCGAGATCGAGGGCAACCTTCTTCCCATCAGCGAGCTCGATCGCCGCGGCGCGCCGTGCGCACCGCCAGCGCCGCCAGGACGAGCAGGATGAGCACGACCGCGATCGGCCCCGGACCGAGCCCACCCACCCAACCGGCGATGGTGGCCTGCACGGCGGTCGCCGCGCCCACGATCGGGTCGTCGGCATCGGCGCCCGCGAAGACGCGCAGCTCGTACCAGCCGTAATACAGGACGTACAGGCCGGCGAGGGTGAGCAGGGCGCCGCTGGCCCTGGACACATACGGCAGCAGCCGCCGCAACCGGGCCACGACGGCAGCACGGGCGAGCGCCACCGCCAGCGACAGGGCGGCGACGACCAGGCCCATGCCGAGCGCGTACGTGGCGAACGCCGCTACCCCGCCGACCAGCCCGCCGCCGGACAGCGCGGCGGAGGCGACCGCGAGGAACGGCCCGACCGTGCACGAAAGGGAGGCCAGCGCGTAGGACAGACCGTAGCCGTACAGCGACAGCGGCGAGGTGGTGGGGCGGCCGGTGGTCAGACCGGGCAGGCGCAGCAGCAGCTCACGGCCGGACAACAACCACAGGCCCAGCCCGACCAGCACCACCCCGATGACCAAGGTCGCCCATGGCAGATAGCCGCCCACCGATACCGCCAGCACGGTCACGACCAGCCCGAACAAGCCGAAGACGGTGACGAACCCGGCGGTCATCGCCGCCGACAGGAGCAACGCGCGGCGGATCGGACCCGCCCTGTCCTGGTCGTTGATCAGCAGCGTGAGGTAGGCGGGCAGCATGGCGAAGCCGCACGGGTTGAACGCGGCCACCATGCCGGCGGACAGCGCCAGGGCCAGCGGCGCCTCGGCGACGCCCATTTCAACGGCGGACATGGGCGCGGCTACCGGCCGAGCAGCGTGCGAAGGTGCTCGTCCAGCTTGTCGCGGCCGAGCGGACCAGAGGCCTTCTGGGTGGAGCCGTCCGGCTTCATGAAAACAAACGTGGACTGCTCGCTGACGCCCAGCTTCGTCCACACCGCACCCTTGGCGTCCGACAGATGCACCAGATCGCCGGTCCCGGTGCGCTGGACGAACTCTTCCATCGCCGCCTCGGTGTCCAAGGAAGCGACTCCGACGAACGCGACGTCATCGTACTGGGCGGCGGCCGTCTTGACGGCGGGGGCCTCCGACAGGCACTTGGGACACCACGGCGCCCAGAACCAGAAGGCGATCGGCTTGCCCGCCAGACTCTCGCCCTGGAAGGTCTGCCCGTCCAGAGTGCGGGCGGAGAACCGCAGCGCGGCAGGCACCGCAGCCGTGCCCGCCGCCGGGGTCGTCTCCGCCGGAGAGGCCGGCGGAGACGACCCCGGCGCGGAGGTGACCGTGGTGACCGTAGCCGCCGAAGGCCCGGTCTCATCCTGCCCTGCGGTGCCACACGCGGCGGCCAGCAGGACGAGCATCGCCATCGCGGCCGTGGTTCGCACGCTGCTCATACCGGTCACCCTAGAAGCGCTGTCCTGCGCCACTTCTTACAAGGCGATGACGGCGACGCTTTCACGAGTCTCAACGCTCTGGTACGACACCTTCGGACGCGCCGACGCGGCACGTCGCCCTCGATCGCCAACGGCGGGTGCAGCGCCGCGTCATCCATGGGACGGGGCGTCATTCACCCCGACGTGCGCGGAGAAGCGCCTGGCCGCCAAGGGCCCCTGCACTTCCACACCGAACCGGGCAACGACGTGCACCGCATCGTCCACGATCCCGTCTGCCCCCGGCTCCCAATCCTGCCGACGGCACCGCCTTCCTCACAGGCTGGGCCGTCGGCCGGTTCATGCAGACGGGGAATCCGCATCCCCCGAACCCAGGAGCTGGTTTCCGACCCCGGCGCCGCCCGCAGAGCGGTCACGGCACGCGTGGAGTCGTAGACCCCCGCCATGTCGCGCAGCCTCTTGAAGGTTCTGAGGTCGAACCGGTGATCGGTGAGATTGTTGCCGGGGCGCCGGCGATGATGCCATCGAAGTCCTCAGGGAAGCGCTGGGCCCTCGCATCGATCATCTGCGTGTAAGGCCGACCGTGGCGGACGACATCACCAGGCTTGCCCGCTCCGTGATCTCTGCCGTCTCGAAAAGGCACAACCTCGATTCAGCCGGCATTGGGTGAACCTGGTTACTCCTGCGAGGTCAAGGCGCAAAGCCGTACTCCCACATCTTGACTGATTCGATGAATATCTATTTAGATAGAAGTCTCATCAGCTCACTACGGAGGCTCCCATGAGCCAGCTCAATGAGGTGCAGGAAGAAGTAAGAGCCCGTTACGCCTCAGCCGCACGTGCCGTCACCGCCAACACATCCTCCGGCTGCTGTAGCAGCGGCTCCAGCTGCGGTGTCGACGACAGTCAGGTCTTCGGCAGCGGCCTCTACGAGCCTGCCGAACGAGACGCCCTGCCCGGCGAAGCCGTCAGCGCCAGTCTCGGCTGCGGCAATCCCGTCGCCGTCGCCGACCTCCACGAGGGCGAAACCGTGCTCGACCTCGGCTCCGGCGGCGGGATCGACGTCCTGCTCTCCGCCCGACGCGTTGGTCTCGCGGGCAAGGCCTACGGCCTCGACATGACCGACGAGATGCTCGACCTGGCCAAGGCGAACGCAGCCAAGGCCGGGGCGACGAACGTCGAGTTCCTCAAGGGCACCATCGAGACGATCCCACTGCCTGACGCCACGGTCGACGTCATCATCTCCAACTGCGTGATCAACCTGTCCATCGACAAGCCGGCCGTCTTCGCCGAGACCTTCCGCGTCCTCAAGCCGGGTGGTCGCTTCGGCGTCTCTGACGTGGTCTCGGAAGACCACCTCACCTCGGCCGAACGTGCCGAGCGTGGCGACTACGCCGGCTGCATCGCGGGCGCGCTGTCCATGGCCGAGTATCGCGCGGGTCTGGCCGCCGCCGGCTTCACCGACATCGCCGTCACGCCTACGCATCAGGTCGCGGACGGCATGCACTCGGCGATCATCCGGGCAGCGAAGCCGCCCGCTGAGTGAAACGCCTGCTCGGCTTGATCGCTCCCGCCATACACTCTGGCCGGCGAGATCTTCGCCGGCTCGGGATGCCACGGAGCGTGCACGGGTACGCGAGATGGAACGTCGGATCGCGGAACTCGAGCAGGATAACGCCTTCTTGAAAACCTTCGGCTTCGCCGACCTGAAATCCTGGCGCGTCCTCACCAAGCTCCGCACGGACGCCACCCAGGCCACCACGCTGCTACGCGCCTGCTCGTCCTGACCAACAGCCAGATCACCCGGTGACAGATGCACCGCGGAGCCGGCGCAGGGCCCGGCGGGCGGCGAGGTCGGGGGCGAAGACGTCGGGGTCACCGGACGCTTCCGGGCCGTCCAGACTGCGCACCCGATCTCGATCCGCCGCGGCCCGACGAGCGCGCCGGACTCGCTATCGCAGGCGACCCACTTGTGCACGCCTTCGCTCTTGTCCGGGCCCATCGCGGCCGCGCACTCCTCGGGTCTCCTGGAGCGTCCCCCTGGCTCTTGCGCGAAACCGGGATCTCGATGCAGCCGGAACAGGGTCGGCGGCGCTGTCCGGACCGGCGGGACGAGACGCAGAGGCTCCGCGACACGCGTGCTGGACGGCTTCCCCAGCCTTGACGGAACCCCCTTCGTGAGGTTCCCTCCGGCTGGTGTACGCACTTCGAGGGGAGGCGCCCGGCGATGCCGTCGAACCTAGCGGGCGAGGTAGCCGCCGGCGGTGTCGAGGTCGTGGCCCACGACGGCGCTCGAGTCGTCCGAGGCGAGGAACATGACGACCCTGGCGATCTCCTCGGCGCTCACGATCCGCTTGATCGGGTAGTCCTGAGCGATCTGCTCGTACGTCAGCCCGAACGCCTCGGCCGCGCGCCGCAGCATGGGCGTGTCCACGGCGCCGGGTGCCAGCGCGTTCACCCGGATACCGTCGGCCGCGTACTCCAGGCCCGCGACCTTCGTCAGCGACGCAACGGCGTGCTTGCTGGAGTTGTACGGCGCGATCGTGGCCCACCCGACCTCGGCCGACACCGACGCGGTGTTCACGATGGCGCCGCCGCCCCGCTCCAGCATCCTCGGGATCTCGTACTTCATGCCGAGGAAGACACCGGCGGCGTTGGTGCGCCACACGGCCTCCAGGTCGGCAAGCGTCTGCTCGTGCAGGCGGACCGCGCGGGGGCTCTCGATCCCGGCATTGTTGACGGCGATGTCAATCCGGCCGTGGCGGCGTACGCACGCCTCGACGAGGTCGCGCACCTGGTCCTCCTCGCGGACGTCGGCGCGCCGGAAGGTGGCCTTGCCACCCGCGGCCCGGATGCTCGCGGCGACCTGGCTTCCGAGCGTCTCGCGCCGGCCGCAGAAGAACACCGCCGCCCCCTCTGCCGCGAACGCGCGGGCGGTGGCCTCGCCGATGCCGGACGTGGCACCGGTGATCAGGACGACCTTGCCGGCGAACCGGTCCCGTGTCCGCTGGGCGGTTCCGGGCGTGGGTGCAGGAGTGGTGGCGGCCACGGCGGTGCCGGGCGCGGGGACGGTAGCGGCCACCGCGGTGGCGGCGAGGACGGTCCTTCTCGACAGCGCTGACTTGTGCGTGGTCATGCCGACAGGCAACCAGTCGGTGCGCGTCGCGGGCCAATACCTGTGCCCATACATTTCAGGCATGGACGTGGACACCCGGGTGCTGCGCTACTTCGTCACCGTTGCCGAGCGGCTGAGCTTCACGCAGGCGGCGAAGGAGCTGTTCGTCGCGCAGCCGTCGCTGTCCCGGCAGATCCGGCAACTGGAGGAGCGGCTCGGCGCCGATCTGTTCACCCGGCCCGAGGTCCGGCTCACCCCGGCCGGTGAGCAGTTGCTGACCGCGGCGCGCCGCCACCTCGCCGAGTGGCAGGAGACGACGAGGCTCGTACGGACCACTGCCGCGGCCGACCGCAACGTGCTGCGGGTCGGGTTCGTCGTCGCGGGCGGCGGCCCGCTCGCCCGGCGGGCCCGGACGGCTCTCACCACCTGCCATCCGGAGGCGACCGTCGAGCCGAAACGGTTCGAGTGGGCGGGTGAGACGCAGGCGCTGCGGGACGGGCAGGTGGACGTGGCCTTCGTGTGGCTGCCCGCCGACCTGATCGGGCTGTGCAGCGAGGTGGTCGCTACGGAGCCCAGATGCGTGGCGGTGGCCGCCACCCATCCGCTGGCCGAGCGGGAGTCAGTGGGCATAGCCGATCTGCGCGACGAGCCGATCGGGTGGACCCGGGTGGCGCCGGCCGAGTGGGTCGACTGGTGGGCGGTGAACCCCCGACCCGACGGGTCCGCGCCGGTGTGGGGGCCCAAGAACGACAACGTCGACGAGATGCTGGAGCACGTGGCCACGGGTGCGGCGGTGTGCATCGGCGTCCGCTCGATGGCCGAGTACTACGCGCACCCAGAGCTGAAGTGGCTGCCGATCACGGACATCGAGCCGCTCCGGATCGCGCTGGCCTGGCCCCCCGGCACGATCAACCCGCTGGTGGGCGAATTCGTCCGGATCGTACGCGAGGTGGCCACGGGCTGACCGATGCTCACCGGCACGGGGCTCGGCGAGTCATCAAGAGGCCGGCCGCATCGCCCGTGGACAAGCTCACCCCGGCAGATCATCTTCCAAGGGCCCGACTACCGGAACCCTCGTGTTTCGCGGTTTTGCAAGATCGATGTGCGTATCAGCGATGGCCGGTTTCAGGAGGTCTTCGCTGGGATGCCGGGCGGTAGTGGGTGCGCGGGAGGAGCATCGGCGGTGTCTGTAACACCCTGGTTCAAGGTGATCCGCCGATGCTCCCCGATGGCACGTCACCCTCGCTGGGCGCTGCTGGCGGCCCCCCGTGGCCGCAGGCGGGGGCGGGTGGTGTGGGGAACAAGGAGCGGAAGTTGTGGACCATCGGGTTCGGGTCGCCGGTGCGCCAGACCAGGTCCAGGGTGACGACCCGGGTCGGCGGCAACAGCGGCCGGAAAGCCACGTCGCCCCGCCGCAGCCGGGCCACCGACTCCGGCACGATGGACACGCCGATCCCCGCCGCCACCAGCCCGACGATGGTCTGCATCTGCACGGCCTCCTGCACGATCCTGGGCTCGAACCCGGCCGCCCTGGCCACGGCGATGATCCGGTCGAACAACGCGGACCCGTACCGCCTCGGGAACATCACGAACGGCTCGCCGGCCAGCGCCGCCGGCGGGATCGACGTGCTCGTGGCGTGCGGATGGCCGGCGGGCAGCGCGGCGAGCAGCAACTCGCGCGCCACGGTCCTGGTGGTCAGCACCTCGGCGGCGGGCCCCGCGAGCGGCGCGTGCAGGAGGCCGACGTCGAGCAGGCCCTGGCTCAGTTCCTCGGCCTGCTGGGCGGTAGGCAGCTCGCGCAGCTCCACCTGGACGCCCGGGTAGCGGGCGCGGAAGCGGCGCAGCACCCGCGGCAGGGTGAGGTTGGTCGCCGACCCGACGAACCCGATCACGAGCCGCCCCGCTTCTCCCCTGCCGACCCGCCTGGCCGATTCGGCGGCAAGCGCGGAGTGGGCCAGGCACGTGCGGGCCTCGGCGACGAACGCCTCGCCCGCGGGCGTGAGGCGCACCTGCCTGGTCGTGCGCTCGAACAGCCGCACGCCCAGCTCCTCCTCCAGCTTGCCGATCTGCTGGCTGAACGGCGGCTGCCGCACGCCCTCCCGTAGCGCGGCCCGGCCGAAGTTGAGCTCCTCGGCGAGAGCGACCGCGTAGCGCAGCTGCTGAAGATTCATATGCCATCGATATTAATCAACACGTATTTGCCTCTGGATCCGGCGTAAACGGAATCGGTGGCGAGGGTGGCGGTTATGAAGTCGATGATTGTCGGGCTCGCCCTCCTCAGCACGTTGCACCACGGCTGGGAGGACTTCAGGACCGAGCAGCCGCTGTACGTGTCTGGCACGGTGAGCGAGATCAGGTGGGGCAACCCGCACCCGGAGGTGCGACTGCGCGTGGCCGCCCCGGTGCGGTTGCCGTCCGGGCTCGCCAGGCGGTCCATCCCGGCCGAGCTGGAGGAGCTCGGCGGACGGGAGGTGCTGCGGCGCACCCAGGCGTTCGACGGGCGGGACGACGAGGTGGTGCTGATCCTCGCACCGGTGGAGCGACTGATGGCCTGGGGAATGCCGGACCGGGTGAAAGAGGGCGAGCGGCTGGAGGCGGTGGGGTACATCCATCGCGAGCATACGGAAGAGTTCCGGCCGGAGCTGCTGATCAGGCAGGACAGGCGGGCGATCAGGCAGCGCTCGGTCCCCCTCCCGGAGAACCCGCCCCCGGCCTCGCCCGGCTCCGAGACCGGACCCGCCGACGCCGCCCCCGCCGCCGGGTCCGCCGGCAGCACCGGCGCGGGGCCGCTGCCGTGGCTCGTCGGGGGCGGCCTCCTAGTCGGCGGCTGCACAGTCGTCGCGGTATTGGTGAGGAGGAGACGGGGTGGAGACGCTCACGTGGCTTGAGAGCACCTGGCTGGCGGAGTTCGTCAGGGAGACGCCGTGGGTGTACTCCTCGCTGGAGATCGTCCACCTCCTGGGGATGGCGCTGCTGGTCGGCCCGGCCACCCTGTTCGACCTGCGACTGCTCGGCGCGGGGCAGGGCGCGATCTCGGTGTCGGCCGCGGCGCGGCACCTGCTGCCGGTGGCCCGCACCGGGTTCGCCGCCGCTGCGGCGTCCGGGGCGGCGATGTTCGCGGGCAGCGCCAGGGAGATCGCGGGCACCGGCGCCGCGCCGGTCAAGCTGGCCCTGCTCGGCGTCGCCGGGTTGAACGTGGCCCTGTTCCACCTCGGCGTCTATCGCCGTGTGGGCGCGTGGAACGGCGACCGCCGCGCACCGGCAGCGGCCAGGGCGGCGGGCGCCGTCTCGCTGGTCACGTGGACAGGGGTGCTCGCCTGCGGACGGCTGATCGCCTACACCTGACCCGTCATCCCGTCCCGGCCCCTGGCCAGGCCCACCAGCAGTGCTGCTCAGTAGCAGCAGTGCGGGCAAGGGCAGCAGGCACCGGATGACGGCGTACACCGTGGACAAGATCACGAAACCTGATCCCAGCCGACCCGAACCAGCCGCTCGGCGCCCTCACCTCTTCCGTCCCACCGGACGAGGGCCTCTGCCCTGAAAGACTCCCCCACAGGGCATCCCCGCCCACCACATCACCGAGCGTTTGGGCATGCCCGCTGTGCCGGGCGGGCCGCAACTCGTCTGGGGTGCCGACCGAACCACGAATGACCACGATCTGCCGGGGCGGGCGGTGGCACACAGATGCCCACGCGCGGCATCGCGCGGACGCCCGGCTTGCCGGCCGTCCCCGCGCGCGTTCATGCCGCCCTCGCCAGGACGGAAACGCTGAGGAAACGGCCGATGGCGCATGACTGGTCCTTTCGGCGAGGAAAGGATTCCATTCGTGAACCGTGCGACCGCGACCGGCGTGGCGCTGGGCGCTCTGCTGACGAGTTCCCTGGCCGGGACGGCGCCCGCCGTGGCCGAGACCCAGGACAGGCCGGCCCTCATCGTGTGGCAACAGTGCCCGGCGTACTCCGACGACGAGTTGCGCTCACGAGGGCTGAAAGAGAAGCAGTTCGCGACGTTCAGGCAGTTGCTCGGCCGCGCGGAGTGCGGCGCCCTGAGTGTTCCCCAGGACTACGCTGCCCCCGGCGGCACACAGATCACCATCGCCCTGACCAGGCTCAAGGCCACCGACCAGAAGCGCAGGATCGGGAGCCTGGCGTTCAACCCGGGCGGGCCGGGCGGCAGCGGCTACCTGATGCCGATCGAGCTCGTCACGAAGGGCGTACCGCTGGACGAACGCCATGACCTGATCGGGTTCGACCCAAGGGGCGTCGGCCACAGCACCAAGACGGCCTGCGCCCTGAGCCCGGGCGAGCGCCAGATCGGACCGGTCACCGAGGAGCAGGCCAGAAGGGCCTACGACGAGACGGTCGCCAGGAACCAGGCGTGCGCCCGCTCGAGCCCCGCCTTCCTGAGGCAGCTCACCGCCGCGAACGCGGCCCGCGACCTCGACCGGCTCCGCGCCGCGCTCGGCGAGCCGAAGATCAGCTTCTACGGCATCTCCTGGGGGACCTGGCTCGGGGCCGTCCTGCGCAGCCTGTACGGCGACAAGGTGCACCGAATGTGGCTCGACAGCGTGGCGCCGCCCGATCGCGGCCGGGACCACGCGGCCGAGTTGCGCGCCGTGGCGAGCGACCGCGTCTTCCGGCGGATGACCGCCTGGATCGCCGAGCGCGACGACACCTACGGGCTGGGCACGTCCCGCGAGCAGGTGGTGTCGGCGCTGACGGCGATGCGGAAGTCGCTCGACGCCGAGCCGCTGACCTTCACCGACCCCGGCCTCACCGTGGATGGGGGCCAACTAGCCGAGGCCGCGGGCCGCTCCAGCGTGAGCTGGCCCGACGTCGCGCAGGCGTTCCAGGAATTGGCGGACGCGAAGGGGCCGACGGCGCCGCCGGCCGTCAGGAAGGTGTTCGGCGGCGGCTCGCGCAGCGACGGGTCCGACAGGACGGCGAACCTGGCCTACGTCTGCAACGAGGACTCGGGCTCGCGGGCTTTCGAGCCGGCGTGGAAGGCGTATCAGCAGCGCGTGCAGCGCTACCCGGTGACCGGCCGATCCAGCGCCTACGTGCCGACGTGCGCGGGCTGGCCGCCAGTGGTGGACGAGACCTCTGTCAAGCGCGGGGGCGGCTCGCTGATGTTGTCGGGCCACCGGTACGAGACCCTGGCGCCGTATGAGGGGACGCTGGACATGCACGAGACCATCGGCGGAACCCTGGTGACCATCGACGACGACGTGCACGGCTCCGCGGCCCGGGTGCCCGGCTGCATCACCAAGATCGTCGACTACTTCGAGACCGGGCGGCGTACCAGCACCTGCCCAGGCTCGCCGCTCCCCTCCTGACGGGAACGGACGAAGATAGGGCCCGGCGCCATCCGCCGATGGGGCCGGGCCCTGTTTCACCGTGTCCGGTACCACAACTCGCTCGTAGCGCTGGCCTGCCGTTTCGCATGTCGTCAAGCGGCTCTGCCATGCTCACGGATCAGACCGCGAACGGCGCAGGGGAATCCAAGCAGTTCAAGCCGCATGTGATCCGGTCATTGTCCATGGCCAGCGGAGGGGGCACATGTGCGACACCGCCCGCGCTGGTGAAGCGCCGTTCCGTGCCCCCGCACTTGCTACGCGGCCATGAGCACCTTCTCCACCTCGGCTGCCGCTGCTGGAGGTTGACGTGGCCTGCTCCGTTGGGGGCGAAGAACGCTACGGTTGCCATACCGCTGTATTATAATACATCGGTATGGAAAAGGAGGCATATGCCGAAGAGGGTCGATCACGACGAGCGTCGTAGGCACATCGCAGAGGCGGTGCTGCGGATCGCCGGCCGCGACGGGCTCAACGGTGCCAGGCTGCGTGACGTCGCCGTCGAGGCGGGCATGTCGCTCGGCTCCGTGCAGCACTACTTCGCGAGCAAGGACGAGATGCTCCGCTACGTGGTGCACTACCTCGGCGCGCACATCACCGAGCGGATCGTGGCGGGGATGTGCGCGCCCGACGTGGCGTCCGCGTCACCGGTGCGTTCGTTCCTGTTGTCGATGGCCTCGGAGATGCTGCCGCTGGACGACCGTCGCCGGGCCGAGCGCCGCGCGGGGCAGGCGTTCACCGCCCTGGCCGTCGGCGTGCCCGAGCTGACAGAGGACCTGGGGGATGGCGACCGACGGCTGCACGAGCGGGTCGCCGAGCTGATCGACCAGGGACAGCGGGACGGCGAGTTGCGCGCTGGGCTAAACCCCCGGCTCGAGTCCGTCGTGCTGCTCGCCATGATCGAAGGGCTCGGCTCCGACCTGCTCCTGAGCGTACGCGACCCCGAGGAGGCCCTCGCCGCCGTCCGCTACCACCTGGACCGGCTGACCCCCGGCTGAGTTCCTTACTGCGCTACCAGAATCCGGTGACCTCCGCGCAGGGCACGCCACGCGAGTTCAGCGATGAGGCGGTCGTCGCGACGCGATGAAGGTCCTCTCGAAGGGCAGGGTGAGGACGCCGTGCCTGGCCGGCAGGCGGCAGAATCTCTCGCTCATCACCGACAGTTCGCCAAGCCGGCACCTGCCAGGTCGCGATCGGCCCCCCACGACCGGATCCAAGCCCGCTACGCCTTCTACATGTGAATGGTGTCGGGCTCGGAGAACCGGCGCAAGCCAGGACAGGTGCAGGACCCGGGTCAGGCCGAGCACCGTGCCGAGCCGGTCCAGGGTGCTGGGCCCGGCGGCGGGGCGAGGCGGCCCTGCCGTGCACACTAGGCGAGGCCGTCAAGCCTGGTGAAGGCGTCTTCGACCAGCTCCGGAAGCTGGGCCGGGTCCTCGGCGATCTGCATCGCCGTGTAGAGGCAGGCCAGCGACACCTGCGTGGCCAGCGTCGCGACCGTGCGGGTGGCATCGTGCTCGGTCAGGACGTCGATGATCGCGACGGCCTCCTGCTGCTGTTTCAGTAGGAGGCGCGCCATCAGTTCGGGGTGGCGACGCAGCAGCCTGGCGTGCACGGCGGACCGGACCGGCGCGGTCGTCCACCCAGTCAGACCTTCGCGGGTGGCGGCGCGGATGGCGCCGAGCGCTGTGCTCAGCGAGTCGCCGATCGGCGCGCGCCGTTCGGCCTCCTGCCTCAGCGTGCCGATCAGGGCCGCGATGGTCCGCTCGTCGTCGGCGAACACGACCTCCTGCTTGTCGCCGAAGTAGCGGAAGAACGTCGTGCGCCCGACCTCCGCCCGCTCCGCGATCTCCGTCACCGTGACGTCGTCGAACCCGCGCTCGCCGAACAACTCGTAGGCGGCGGTGATGATCGCGTTGCGAGCCTTTTGCCGCTTGCGCTCTTGGAGTGACTCGGCCGACATGAAAACAGTCTATCCCGATGGAACTCGATACAGTATGGTACTGAGTACTGATCGGTATCGAGTTCAGGAGAAAACCGCTGAAGATCGGCCTGCTGGGCGCGGCCTTTCCCGTACGGCGGTCACCACGGGCGATCCCGTGCTCAAAGAGGTGCAGGACGCCGTCATCACGATGAGTCCGCTCGACGACATCTACCGGGCGGCCAGGCGGCCGCCCGGAGGCAATGGAGGTTGACACATGAAAGAGCGATCACGAGGCGACGGGGTGTCGCGCCGCGGCTTCCTGCTGACCTCGACCGCGGTGGCGGCGAGCGCCGCCACCGCGGCGCATTCCCGGCCGGCCATGGCAGCGCGCGCTGCCGGGAGCGCTTCGGGCGCCGTGGAGGTCTCGCTGGAGGTGAACGGGGCGGCGCGCACACTCAAGCTCGACGCGCGCACCACGTTGCTGGACGCGCTGCGCGAGCGGCTTGATCTCACCGGCACCAAGAAGGGCTGCGACCGCGGGCAGTGCGGTGCCTGCACCGTGCACGTCGGCGGCCGCCGGGTTCTGTCGTGCCTGACACTCGCGGCCGGCCTCGTCGGCAAGGTCGTGACCACCGTCGAGGGACTGGCGGACGGGGAGCGACTGCATCCGGTGCAGCAGGCGTTCGTGGAGTGCGATGGGTTGCAGTGCGGGTTCTGCACGCCGGGACAGGTGATGTCCGCCGTCGCCTTGATCGAGGAGGGGCACGCGGGGTCGGAGGACGAGATCCGCGAGTACATGTCCGGAAATATCTGTCGTTGCGGCGCTTATGGGCAGATCGTGCAAGCGGTGCGGATGGCGAGAGAGGGAGAGTGATGCGGCCGTACACATATGCCACCGCGAGCAGCGTGCACGAGGCGCTGGAGCAGGCCCGCGACGGATCCGTGTACCTGGCGGGCGGGACAACGCTGGTGGACCTGATGAAGCTGGAGGTCGTCGCCCCCGCGCACGTCGTGGACATCACGGCCGTGCCACTACGCGGCATCCGGGCCGAGGCCGGGAGCCTGTTCATCGGGGCCATGGAGCGCATGGCCGACGTGGCCGGGCACGAGCTGGTGGCAGGCCCGTACCCGGTGCTGGCCGAGGCCCTGCTGCGGAGTGCCTCGCCGCAGATCAGGAACATGGCCACCATCGGCGGCAATCTCCTGCAGCGCACCCGCTGCGGCTACTTCCGCGACCCGGCCACCCCGTGCAACAAGCGCTCGCCCGGCTCCGGCTGTCCGGCCGTCGAGGGGCACAACCGCGCGCACGCCATCCTCGGCACCAGCGACGCATGCGTCGCGACCCATCCCAGCGACCTGGCCGTCGCGCTCACCGCGCTCGACGCCCGCCTGTCGCTGCGCGGCCCCGCCGGAACGCGCACGCTGCGGCTGGCCGACTTCTATCGCCTGCCCGGCGGCACGCCGCACCTGGAGAACGGGTTACGGCCGCGCGAACTGATCACCGGGGTGACGGTGCCCGCGCTGCCGTGGGCGCGCACGTCCACGTACGTGAAGGTGCGTGATCGGCAGTCGTACGAGTTCGCGCTCGTCTCCGCAGCCGTGGCCGTGCACGTGATGGGCGGCGTGATCCGTGACGCCCGCGTCGCGGCGGGCGGCGTCGGCACTCGGCCGTGGCGGCTGCCCGTCGTCGAACGGGCGTTGAAGGGCAGGCCGATGCGGCTGGAGACGTTCGAGGCCGCGGTGGCCCAAGCGGCCGACGGGGCCCGGCCACTGGCTGGCAATGCCTTCAAGCCGGCGCTGCTGCGCCGCACCATCGTCCGCGCACTCGTCCACCTGGCAGGCTGACCATGGCACAACCCGCGATGAACCGGATCGACGCCCGCGCCAAGGTCACCGGCGCGGCCAAGTACGCCGCCGACCACAGCCTGCCCGGGATGGCCTACGGGCACATGGTGACCAGCACGGTCGGCAAGGGCCGGGTGAGCTCGATGAACCTGGGCGCGGCTCGCGCCGCCGGTGGCGTGATCGAGATCTATACCCCTGACAACCGGCCGGCGTTCCATGGCACGCTGCCGCCGCCCATGAACGTCTTCGCCGAGACCCGCCATCCCCTCGCCGACCGCGAGATCCACTACTACGGCCAGGTCGTGGCGCTGGTCGTGGCCGAGAGCATCGAGCAGGCCCGCGATGCTGCGGAGCTGGTCAAGGTGACGTACGAGGCGCAGGCCCCGAACTCCGACTTCGGCCAGGCCAAGCAGCATCCCGCGGAACCGCCCGTCCTCCCGGGGCTACCACTCGGGAAACTGATCGAAAAGCCCCACCGCGTCGACATACAGGCCGCGCTGGCCGCGAGCGAGGTCAGGGTGGAGGAGACCTATGACGTCCCGCCCCGGCACCACATGATGATGGAGCCGCACGCGGCCGTGGCCGCCTGGCAGGACGGCAAGCTGACGATCTTCAGCGGCACCCAGGGGCCGGCAGCGCACGCGCTGGAACTGGCCACCGTGCTCGGCGTCCAGCCCACCGACGTGCACGTCGTGAGCCCGTATGTGGGTGGCGGCTTCGGCGGCAAGGCGTTCACCTGGGCCCCCACCCTGCTGGCCGCGGCCTCCGCCCGCGCGCTCGGCCGTCCCATCAAGATCGTGACCAGCCGCGAGCAGCTCTTCACCGTGACTGGCCATCGGCCGGCTTCGTCGCAGACGTTCGGCCTCGGCGCGCACAGGGACGGGCGGCTCAACGCCATCAAGCACCACACGATCAGCCAGAGCATCGTGGAGGACCCCGGCTACCGCACCACCCAGAAGTACTACGCCACGCCGAACGCCTACATCAAACTGGAGATCACTCCTGGCATGAACCTGCCCACCGCCACCATCATGCGCGCCCCCGGCGACGAAGCCGGCAGCTTCGCTCTGGAGAGCGCCATGGACGAACTGGCCATGCGCCTCGGCATGGACCCCATCGAGCTGCGCATGAAGAACTACCTGGAAGGCACCCTGATCGAAGGAACGCCGTTCTCCAGCAAGCATCTCGAAGAGTGCTATCGCGTCGGCGCCGAACGGTTCGGCTGGTCGCGCCGCCGCGCCCGGCCAGGCGCGGTCACCGACGGCGACTGGCTGATCGGCATGGGCATGTCCACCGCCATCCTGGATTCGGGACGGGCCCCCACCACAGTGCGCGTAACCTTCCGCCCGAACGGCACCGCCACCGTGGCCTGCGCCACCTCCGACGCGGGCACCGGAATGTGGACGATCATGGCCATGGTCGCGGCCCGCGCCCTGGAGGTGCCCGCCGACCGGATCAAGCCCGCGCTCGGCGACTCCCAACTGCCCGTCGCGGGCGGCAGCGACATGTACGGCGCGGTCGGCTCCGCCGCCACCGCGACCGTAACGCCCGCGATCCTCGTCGCGGCCCAGGAAGCGATCGACGCGCTGGTCGAGCACGCCCGCACGGCCGGCGGCTCACCGTTGCGCGGAATGGGTGACATACGGTACGACAAGGGCCGCCTCCTCGGGGAGGGAACGTCGGCCGAGTTCGGCGAGTTGCTCACCCTGACCAGGACCGCCGAGGTCGGCGCCCAGGGAACCACCTCGGAGCCGGACCGCAGCCACGCCTACGCCTCGTACGCCGCACACTTCTGCGAGGTCAAGGTCAACCGGTGGACTGGGGAGCCGCGCCTGTCCCGCTTCACCACCGTGGTGGACGCGGGCACCATCCTCAACGCCACGACCGCACGCAACCAGATCACCGGCGGCGTGCTGTTCGGGCTCGCAGCGGCGATGTTCGAAGAGGGCAAGGTCGAAGGCGCCACCGGCCGTATCTCCAACGCCAACCTCGCCGACTACCTGCTCCCCGTCAACGCCGACACCGCAGAGATCGACGTTCACTTCCTCGACTACCCCGACACTGGGCTCAGTCCGACAGGTGCGCGCGGAATCGGCGAACTCGGCACGGTTGGAGCAGCTGCCGCCTTCGCCAACGCCGTCTACAACGCCACCGGCAAACGTGTTCGGAGTCTGCCCATCACAGCCGACAAATTGCTCACCTGACCGGGATCAAGCGGAGGAGAAAGGGAACCTCGACGATGTCGGCTGTGATGAGCCGACGTAGGAGTGCCGATTCGATCGCTTCCGTGTTTGGCCGAGTCCGGCGCTGGCTGCAGCTTGTGGTCCGGACCACACCATTGGCCAGGACGACGGTGGTGGCTTCTGCGAGCGAAGGGCCAGGGTCAGGGGCGCGTGTCCGGGTGGAGGGCTCGGGCGCACAGCGTGAGCGCTTCCGTGAGTGTCGCGCGGTCCGGGTCGTCGATCTCGGCGAGCATGACGGCTTCGATGCTGTCGAGGGAGCGGTCGCATCGCCGGAGGGTGCCCAAACCTTTCGGGGTAAGGCGGGTGCGCAGAGCGCGGCCGCCACGGGGATGCGGGTCGCGGCGGATCAGGCCGCGTTGCTCGAGATCGCGGATGACCAGGTTCATCGCCTGCGGAGTGACGAAGGCGATGCGGGCCAGGTCGGCCGAGGATGGGGCGTCGCGCAGGCGCAGCTCGCTGAGCGCCATGTATCCGGTGGTCGTCATGCCGTGCCGGGCGAGCGCTTCATCCAGGCAGGCGCGGATGCGGCGTTCCAGCCGGAACACCAGGTAGCTCACATGGGGCGGCGGTGCGTCCGGCGCAGCGGCGGCGGGGACACCCGGATCGGTCACCAGGAGACGATATCGCGCCCCGTCAGGACAGGGCTCCCATGTAAGTTTCCCACCTCGTTATCAAGGACCTTGATAGCAAGGTACTTGATAACCAGGGGAAACGGCTTACTGCCAGGTGAACTGGCGGGCATGCGCACCAAGCATGCATTGACGGTGGATCGTCGCCCTTTTATTTTCCAGCGACCGACGTCAATAGGCGGCGGACCGATCCGCGGCGCGCCGCGGACATGGAGAGGAGGAGCGCGAATGAGACGATTGACCACGGTGCTGGGCAGTGCCTGCGTCGCAGCGCTCTTTGCCGTCATGACCGTTGTACCAGGATCGCCGGCCGTCGCCGCCACCCTGGTGGAGGTGACCAGCTTCGGCAACAACCCGGGCAACATGCGGATGCACGTCTATGTGCCGGACTCGCGCCCGGCCTCGCCGGCGATCGTGGTCGCGATGCATGGCTGCGGTGGCTCCGGTCCCGGCTTCTACCAGGGCAGTGAGTTCGCCTCGCTGGCGGATCGATATGGCTTCATCGTCATCTACCCGACCGCCACCCAGTCGGCAGGGTTCGGCAACTGCTTCGACACCTGGTCGGACGCGGCCAAGCAGCGCGGCGGCGGCAGCGATCCGGTCTCGATCACCTCGATGATCGACCATGTCGAGCGGAACTACCAGGGAGACCCGAACCGGGTCTACGCCACTGGAAGCTCGTCCGGCGGCATGATGACCCAGCACATGCTCGCCGTCCACCCGGACGTGTTCAAGGCAGGGGCCTCCTTCATGGGTGTGCCCTTCAACTGCTTCGCCGGCGCCTCCGACTACCCGCCCGGAAGCAGCAGGTGCACCGGCGGAAGCATGGACCGAACACCCCAGCAGTGGGGCGATGCGGTCCGCCAGGCGTACCCGGGATATTCCGGCCCCCGCCCGCGCATGCAGCTGTGGCACGGCACCAGCGACACCCTCGTGCCCTACTCGCTGCTGCGAGAGTCGATCGAGCAGTGGACCAACGTGTTCGGGCTGAGCCAGACCCCGACCGGCACCGACACCCCGCGGGCAGGCTGGAACCGCAGCCGGTACGCCAATCCGTCCGGCACCGTGCAGGTGGAGGCGTACAGCATCCAGGGCGCCGGGCATGCTCTTCCGCAGAGCGGTATGGCCCTCTACGCCATCGAGTTCTTCGGCTTGACCACCAGTCCGACCGACACCACACCACCGACCACGCCAGGAACGCCGGTCGCGTCCAACGTGACCGCCGCCAGTGTCACGCTGACCTGGACCGCGTCCACCGACCAGGGCGGCTCCGGCTTGGCCGGCTACAACGTCTATCGGGAGCAGGGCGCCCCCGACCCACAGCTCGGCCAGTCCACCACCACCTCGATCACCCTGACCGGGCTGAGTGCCAACACCCAGTACCAGGTGTACGTACGGGCGCGTGACGGTGCGGGCAACCTGTCGGGCAACTCAGCGCCGGCCACCTTCACCACGGCCGCCACCGGAGGCGACACCATGCCGCCGACCGCCCCGGCCGGGCTCACCGCCTCGGGCACGACCGCAACCGGCACCAGCCTGACCTGGACGGCCTCCACTGACGACACCGGTGTGACCGGCTATGAGATCCTGCGCGCTCCCGGCGCGATGGGCGGCACGTTCACCCAGGTCGGCACCTCGGACACGACCTCGTTCACCGACACGGGCCTGTCTGCGGACACCACATACCGCTACCAGGTCCGGGCGCGCGATGCCGCCGGCAACGTCTCACCGGTCTCCAGCACCGTCCAGATCACCACTCAGGGAGGTACGACCGGTGCCTGCTCGGCCACCCCGACCGTGCAGTCCCAGTGGGGGAACGGGTATGTGATCCAGCCGCTGACCATCACCAACACCGGCACCTCGACGATCACCGGCTGGACCGTCACCTTCACCCTGCCGGCCGGGCACACCCTGACCGGCTCGTGGAACGCCACCATCACCACCAGCGGGCAGACCGTCACGGTCAGAAGCGTCAGCCACAACGGCACGCTCGCGCCGGGAGCCGGCACCACCAGCTTCGGCTTCCAAGCGAGCAGGCCCAACGGCGACACCGCCCTGCCGTCCGGCTACACCTGCGCCTGACCGACAGCCTCACGCGGTATGGAGAACGTCATCAACGATGACCGGCTGAGTGAGCTTGCCGAGAGACCGGACGTCCTCACCCGCCGGGACCTCGGCGAGGCCGGAACGCCTGGTGTGAACCCGTCGCCTTCGGCACTCGCAGGCGGCCGTCCCGTTCGCCCCTGGCCGTGACGTTCGTTGTGCATGCCCCGGTCGTTCAACTGGGCGATGTCAGGTCACACTACGTGAATCCGGCATGTCAGGCCAGGAACATCAGCAGGCCATGTGCTTCCAGTGGCGCTCAGCCCTCGGACACGCACTCTGCTACACGTTGGGCCTCGCTTCGACTGTGACAACCCTCTGCAAGGGGTCATAGACGAGGCGGAGGCCCATCTGTTTGTAGAGGTCGTTCCTATCGGCCGGGTCAGCACCCCTGGGGAACTCGGCCATTGTGGGGATCATCTCTTTGATCTCCTTCTCTGTGATCTCACGCTTTCTGTTGATCGCCCGCATGCGACCGTCTGCCTGCACCCGCTCGGCTCGGGTTTCCGCCATTCACTTGCCCACCTCCCGCGGGTCGCCGCCCGCGTCCAAGGTCGCCCGGTAACGGACCATCCGCTGATCGCAGTCGTCGATCGTCTTGCGGGCGGCCTCGATGGCAACGCGGTCGAGTTCGTTGTTCTGGGCGGCCAGGAGAGCCTGGACGGTCTGTTCGAGAGCGGCCGGGTCGAAGATCTGGCCGAGCCAGGGGTCCAGTTCGGCAAGGATGTGATCCTCGCGGACATAGACGGTGCGAGGATGCTCGATCTTGTTGGCCAAGGCATACTCGACGGGGAACTTGCACCGATAGTGGGCGCGGCCGTTGTTCCACGTTCCTTCCATACGCCGCTGGCACACACCGCAGTGCAGCAGGTGCCGTAGAACATACGGGCGCGGTGTGCTGCGCGGCTTACGACGCGTTGCCGGACGGTTCGCAGCTTTCTTCCCCGGCTGGAGCACGCCTTGCAGGCGACGAATCGGAGTTGAAGTCACCGAATATGACCTCTGACCGCGTTGTCGTAGTCGGGGCCGGCGTCTCGGGCCTGACCACCGCCGTCGTCCTGGCCGAAGCCGGCCACAACGTGCACGTCATCACCGCCGAGCTTCCGGGGGTCACGTCGCTGGCCGCGGGCGCGATGTGGGGTCCTTACCTGGTCGAGCCCAGCCTGCAGCCACCATCGTCAACTGCGCAGGACTGTCGGCTCGCTCGCTCGCCGACGATCCTGGTGTGCGTGCCATCCGCGGACAGCAGGTGGTGGTGACCAACCCCGGCCTGACGGAGTTCTTCTCAGAAGACACCGGCATGTCGCCCGATCTGTTGTGCATCTACCCTCACGGCGACATCGTCGTCCTCGGCGGTACCGCCATCGACGGCGACGAATCTCTGGACGTCGATCAGCAGGCCGCCGAAGCGATCCTCGCCCGTTGCCGTGCGGTCGAACCGCGGCTCGCGCAAGTCCGCGTTCTCGACCATCGCGTTGGGCTACGGCCCACGTGTGATTACGTCCGCGTTGATGAGGATCCAGATCGCAAGTTGCTCCACAATTACGGACACGGCGGAGCAGGGGTTACTCTCTCCTGGGGCTGCGCGTATCAGATCCAGAGCATGATCGGCTGATCTTAGCGAGGGTTATCTGGACTGCTTCAACGGGCACGATCTACGCGAATTAATCGTTAAGAAGCCAGTCCGCATCCATGCACCTCGTGTCGACTGCCCAATTGGCGCCCTCCATGACGAGAAGCTGTATAGCGAGGCCGCGCAGTAGAGAGGCTTCCGACGGAGCCGAGTGAGCACCGCACGCGGAACCCATACGAGGTTCTTCAGAGGCGCTAGCTGAAGTCTGTCGGAGAGTGGAGTGCACGGCGGGGCATTTCGGTGAGAGAGCCGACATCTACGGTAGGTCTGCGAGTGTCAACCTTCGCCGCCTTCAAGACCGATCAGGGGCCGCCAGAGGGTGCCCGGCTGGCTGGAGCTGCGGAAGGAGGAGGGGACGCAGTGCACTCAGCGGTGCTGGAGCACGAGGTCGGCGGCGGCCCGGCTGCTCTCCACGGTCCCCTCGTAGAGGGCGGGAGAGAAGCCGGCCGAGCGGCCGAAATGCGGTGCCTCGGCCAGCGTCACGAAGTAGCGCAGCTGACGTAGTTCCATGCCCGCCGCCCCTCCCTGAACCCGGGATCAACGCGATCACAGACATGGCAGCGCGAGGACTGGGCAAGAGGTGGGCGATCCGGTCACTCCCGCCGAGAGGTCTCGCCGCCCTTACCCCGCCCGCGCCTGGCTGGTGATCGCCGGTGGTGATAGGCCTGGCTCAAATCGGTGATTTCCGCTCCGGCGAGCCTGCTGGATGATGCAGATCACTGCATGTACGACACCACTCACGCTGGCACCCTCACAACGTGTTCATGCCGCCTCAAGCCCGCGGCTCTCTTGTCTCGCACTCCGTCGTAGGAGTTTGGAGCCCGGCATGAACGCCCCGGACACCACCGATTCCCCCGCAACCGAGATCACAGCCATGATCGCGCCCACCCCGATCATCGATGCCAGCCGGCTCGTGCGCATCGTCCCGCTCGCCGACCGTCCGGGCCTGCGGATCGCGGGCGAGCTCGACCACGCCACCCTGCCCGCCCTGGCTCGGGCGCTGGCCTCGATGGCGCGTGGCGGCGCCGGCTTCTGCGTCGATCTGAGCGACCTGGCGTTCATCGACACCGGCTGCCTGCGCGCCCTCGTCAGCGCCGCCGCCGCACTCCACGACGGCGGCCGTGACCAGGTACTGACCCTGCGCTCGGTGCCCCCACAGATGCGACGCCTGCTCAAGCTCACCGGCTGGCACCAAACGCCCGGTCTTCACCTCCAGGCATCGGCGCGGCCCGGCTGACCCCACGCCTTGCCCAGCTCACTCATGGGTCCACCGGCGAGGCGGTGCGCGAACGCTCGCTGCGCGCCTTGCGGGGCAGTCCCAGGCCCGGCGCGGGAGATGCGCTTCTCCGCGAAATCCAGCGGCAGGAGCCCATCGACACCGGCCCTCCGGCCCAGATGCCTGGGCGGCGAAAGCAGTCTGCTGGAGATGCGGGAAACCCCTACGAACAGCACGAAAGGAACTGATCATGGCCACCACCAAAGGGCAGCAGCCCGCCCCCGTTATGAACGCCCCGCACGCAGGGACGGCGCACCGGCCCGCCGACTACGTCTGGGCCGCCGCACGGATCAGCATCGGCTGGATCTTCCTGTGGGCCTTCCTCGACAAGACCTTCGGCTGGGGACTGGCCACACCGGCCGGCAAAGCCTGGATCTCCGGCGGGAGCCCGACCACCGGCTTCCTCAAGGGGACCGGCGAGAACGCGCTCGGCGCCTTCTTCTCCAGTCTGGCCGGACAGCCCTGGATCGACTGGCTGTTCATGCTCGGCCTGCTCGGCATCGGAGTCGCTCTGCTCCTGGGCGCGGGCCTGCGGATCGCCGCGGCCACCGGCGCCGTGCTGCTGGTCTTCATGTGGGCCGCCGAACTGCCGCTGGCCAACAACCCGTTCATGGACGAACACCTCATCTACGCCCTCGTCCTGGTCGGCCTGGCCCTGGCAGATGCCGGCGACACCCTCGGCATCGGGAGAATGTGGGGCCGTACCGCACTGGTGCGCTCCTACCCAGTGCTGAAGTAGCCGCCGACGGCGATGCCCACCCTCGCGGGTGGGTGTCGCCGCGACGCGCACAGATCAAACGGATCAGGAGCGTCTCCACGGTGTCCCCGGACGGCACCAAGTGGTTCGCCGGCCCCCGAACAGTTCGGCGTCACCGGCGCCGCCCCCGGCACGCTGTCCCGACCTGTACGGCGTCATCACCGGTGGTGGCCGGGTTCTGCTCGCGGTTGCGGATCCGAAGCTGGTGGGTGCGGCCTGCCCGGTGCGGGATATCGCGGAGCTGACCCACGGGCAGGTGATTGAGGTTGTATGCGGCCATCTAAAACTCCAGGTCGGCGGACAGGACATGTCCGGCTGGTGAGACCCGGCCATCGGGGCCTTCAGAGCCCGCCCGACATGGCGATCACGGCTGATGACGGGTTGAAGGGGATCAGTCGGCGCACCTTGTGCCGGCTACCGCCCCGCGAGCCGACGGACCCTGTCAGCCCGTGTTCCTCGTGGCGCTGACCCTGCGTACGCTCATCGATTCCAGTGATAACCGGCCACGTCATTGCTCGTTTCGCCGTCATGGCGCCAGGGAGGAAGCTGGGAGTCCAAGCCGCTTGAGCGCGGTGAATATCCTCCTGCACAGAGGTCAGGCCGACGGGCAGACGGATCGTTGTCCAGCCCTGGGCGATGGTCGAGCAGGTGGTGAAGGGAATCACGATGAGTCTCGGCAGGAAGATCAGGGACAAGGCGCAGGCCGTCAAAGGCTGGGTCAGGCAGCGTTTGGGCCGCGCCACCGGTAACCAGCGCCAGCAGGCCGCGGGCAGAAACGATCGGGTCATAGGCAATCTGAGGCAGGCGGGCGGGAAGGTTAAGGACGCCTTCAAACGCTGATTTTCCTCGGCGAATGATCACAGACGCCGGAGCTCAACCAGTTCGTCATCGCTCTGTGCCGCTCGGCCGGGTTCGCTCCCCCCATCTACGGGGGCACCGTCGAGAGCCCCTCGGGACGCCGACCTCCTCCTGCGTCGCTGTGTGTACTGCGTACTCTCCTCTTGAAGATCCGCAGTGGACCAGTCGGGATCGGCGATGCGCCGTCGGCCCACGTCCCAACTTCTGCCTTCGCACCGTCCTATCCGGCCCGCACGAAGGCATGACATCTGCAGGAGGCAGGCATGTCCATCATGACCATGGTCTGTGTGGTCGTCGCAGTGGCAGTGGTCCTGGGGCTGGCCACCGGCTACGCCCTGCTGCGCCAGAGGCGGCAGGGCCTTCGCCGGCGCTTCGGCTCCGAATACGAACACACCCTGAACGAACCGGACAGTCGCGGAGAGGCCGAGCGGGAGCTACGCGCCCAGGAGAAGCGCTTCGCCACGCTCGACGTCACCCCGCTCACACCCGCCTCCCGGCAGGCCTACGCCGGTCAATGGACCAAGCTCCAGGAGCGGTTCGTGGACGCCCCCGGTCCCGCCGTCACCGAGGCCGACGAACTGATGACAGCCGCCATGGCCGAGCGCGGATATCCCACCGAAGGCTTCAAGCAGCAGCTGGCGAATCCGTCGGCGGTGCACAGCCGTACCCTGCGGCACTACCGCCAGGCTCACGACATCAGCAGGCGCGTCGCTCCGGGCGAAGCCTCCCCCGAGGACCTCCGGCAGGCCATGGTGCACTACCGCATCCTGTTTGAGGAACTCCTCGACGACGATGGCGAGCACCACCCTCAACCGGCCGAGGTTCCCCACGAGCGACCGGCACTTGCCGACGACTCCCTGCAGAGGTGACTCGACATGGACATTCGCAACGACCCCGAACGTAGCGATGAGCGACTCGACGAATTCGCGGGCACGCCCGCCGCTCGGGCCCGTACCCTCTGACACACACACGTCGGCGCCGACGCCCGCGCGACGCGGTGCAACGCGCCGACTCCCTCCTTGGCGAAGTAATGGCCTCGGTTCAGCATCGGCGGTGGCCCCTACCATTGAACGGCCCCTATTCGGGCTGCCGCCGTGACGGCCCGGTTACGGAGATGTCCGGCGAGCCGCAGCAGTGGCCCGATCAGCAGATAGGCGCCCACTGCGAGGCCGTAGGCGAGGTAGATCCACTGGCCCGTGGTCAGGAGCTTGGCGCCCGCCACGAACGGATACCACAGCGCGCTGAACTCCGGCGTGTAGAAGCAGATCGGAGCCTCATACTGGCCGGCTCCATCAGGCCAGCACACTTGGGGAACGTCGACATCTCCGAATACCGCGCCGTTGAGCCCAGCCCAGATCGACAGCCCGAGCGCCAAGACTGTGACGAGGTCGGCCACGACCGACCCACCCGGCCGGTAACACCGTACGGCCAGAGCGAACGCTGCGGGCACCGCCGCGAACAGCAGATATCGCGGCCCCCAGAACGATGAACCGCTCCATGACCAGTACATCGCATACAGCAACAGCAGACCGAGCACGAATGCCAGCCACAGATCGTAGAGCTGCCGTCCGGCGGGTAGATGGCTCAGCCGCTGCCGTACGGGCAGGAACAACCCGGGAGCGAAGAACAGCAGGCCTTTGCCGAAGGAGAAGACCAGCGACAGCAACCCGAAGAAGATCGGATAGCTGAAGCCCGGCAGACCCGAGTACGGCATGATCGTGCGGTTCCCGCGGTCCTCTGCCTCATAGCCGGTCGTGAACGGACTGCCGCGACGCAACCACGCCTCTATCATCACCAGCCCGACCGCCGCACACACCGCCAGCAGCCAGCGCAGTCGCCGGACGTCCCAGACCCATCTAACGGTCATCAACGCCATCGCGGGCAGGGCAGCGGGCGTGCTGGCGACCCCGATGACGACCGTGAGCCATCCGGGCAAGGCCCTGCCTACGACCAGTGCGACCGTCCCGGTCAGAACGAGCATCGCGGTGAACAGCTCACCGTTGTACCCCAACTGATGGTGGGCGAACATCGACGCGAAGACCAGCAACAGGATGAACCGCCGCAGGAGCGGCCGGGGCAGCTGGTTCCGCAGAGCGAACCAGACGAACGCCACTCCCCCCATGAGCAGGAGAGGGTTGTAGCGCAGCGTCCACCACGCCGGCGAGCCGAACAGGTTCCCGATCAGCCAGAGCGGTGCGGAGAGCAGCGGCCCGACCATCGAGTACTTCCCGTCCGGTACGGTCCCCTGCGTGAGCAGGGCCGTCAGTTGGAAGTAGCGGACCGAGCCGTCACCCCAGTCCAGCCGGGGCAGCAGGAAGAGCATCCCGGCGAACCCTGCGATGATCAGGCCTGTCTCGACCCGTGCGGCCACGCGATGGTCGTCCTCAGAAGGCACGTGGACCTTAGGGCGCTCTAGGACTCTGATGCTCACATTCCAAGACCATGACGGATTGCCGCCCAAGAGAATGCCAAAGACACGGTCTTGCATCCTCACGAGCAACCGGTCTTACCCGATGCGCCTGCGCGGGTGACGGTCGGCGTAGGCGCGGTTTCGGGCACCAGGCCAGATGACGAGGCGGCCGACCTCTGATTCAAGATCTGAAGGTCGGCCGCCTCATGATTCGCCATAGGGTCAGCGGGACGGAATCGTCAGCCGGTCACCCGAAGGTTCTTCCTGACCAGTTTAGGAGCCGGGGCCAGGGCAAGCCTCTGAGCGCCGGCCGAACGGTATTTGACGTCCTCGAAGCAGGGCTTCTCGTTGCAGGGCTCATGGATGACGGCCTCCCTGTCGCAGCCCTCACGGTACCCATGGTGGATCGAGGTCTCGGAGTAGCACATGCCCTTGCCGCAGGTCTCGCGGTACCCATGGTGGATGGAGGTCTCGGAGTAGCACATGTCCTTGCCGCAGGCCTCACCGTGCCCGTGGTCGACAGAGGACTCCGGGTAGCATGGCGCCTTCTGGCAGGGCTCGTGGTGTCCGTGATCATAGAAGCATGGCTTCATCGGCTTGATCGGCTTCGGCTTCTTGGTGACCGTCGGGGTCACCGTCGGGGTCACCGTCGGGGTCACCGTCGGAGTGACCGTCGGGGTCACCGTCGGGGTCACCGTCGGAGTGACCGTCGGGGTCACCGTCGGAGTGACCGTCGGAGTGACCGTCGGAGTGACCGTCGGGGTCACCGTCGGGGTCACCGTCGGGGTCACCGTCGGAGTGACCGTCGGAGTGACCGTCGGAGTGACCGTCGGAGTGACCGTCGGAGTGACCGTCGGAGTGACCGTCGGAGTGACCGTCGGAGTGACCGTCGGGGTA
>NZ_JBEZFZ010000001.1:214725-483267 GCF_040649735.1 Nonomuraea sp. NPDC048892
CGTCACCGTCGGGGTCACCGTCGGGGTCACCGTCGGGGTCACCGTCGGGGTCACCGTCGGGGTCACCGTCGGGGTCACCGTCGGGGTCACCGTCGGGGTCACCGTCGGAGTGACCGTCGGGGTCACCGTCGGAGTGGGAGTCGTTGTTGTGCACTCATCGATGTCAACGATGTTGGTGTCGAGGCTGACCTGACCGTTACGGGCCAGGAGCCGACCGTTGACAGTGGCGCCCGTGGTCGCGGAGATCGAGGTCAGGGCAAGAATGTTGCCGACGAAGGTGGAGTTCGTTCCCAGTGTCGCCGAACTGCCCACCTGCCAGAAGACATTGCATGCTTGAGCGCCGTTGATCAAATTGATGCTGCTGCCTGATCCGGTGATCAGGGTAGAGGCGATCTGGAAAATGAAGACGGCATTGGGATCACCCTCGCCGTCGAGAGTGAGCGTGCCCGTCAGACCGAGTGAAGAAGTCGAGGCGTAGATGCCATGTGGGAGTGTCTGGCCGACGAGATCGCCTGAAACGCTGGTTGCCGGAGTCCGGCCCGCAGCATCGTTGTACGCGACGGTCAAGTCGGATTGCGCCTGAAGTGCTACCGCGTCAGCACTGTGCTGCACCCCCCCGACAATGCCAGGCGGGAACCCGGTGATCGCGGTACCTGGGCTCACACCAAGATCGTCCGCGATCACGCTGGGACCGGTGTTGGTGACGGCGGACCCGGCCAGAACTGAGAAGCTGGCGGCCGTTCCCAGGTCAACGGGGGCCACTTGAGCAATGCTCTCACGCGATTGTATGAGAGCGAGAGCGCCTACGATGGCGATGAGTACCGAAGCCGCGGCCAGTCGGGAAAATCCGGGCAGCCCGAGCAAGGTCTGTCTGAAGGTTCCGTTCATTTAGCGAGTCGTTCTCCTTGCAGAAGGGCATCGGATACGCCCGGTTTCGTGTCTACAGAAGGCGAGCCATACACCTGCGCTGAGATACCACCCCACCGGGCTTGCCAACATGGAACGGTTGGCGCCCGAGAGCACTACCCCTGCGACTTGGCACGCTACTTGCAAACGTCAGCAATAGTGAGCACCGACACTTAAAAGGCACATAAACTCGGTTCCATTTTGACTGCCGCTTATACCTCGCACACAAAGGACGGCTACGGCGCACTTAGTCCGGTTTGTCACTTTCATGTGCACTACCGGCGACAAACTCGACGATCCGTGGCGACTCAGGCCGGTCACTGCGCTACAGATATCTGCTTCGACCGCATTCATGGAGCAGCGGTGCTGCCAGAACCGCACCAGGCGTACATCTCATACTGGACATGAGGTGCTTCGGTCGAAAAGGGCTCATATAGGACGATGTGCGGCAACGCGTAATGGAGTCGCATATATGCTCTGCCAGCTTGCAGCCGGGCAAGTCTTTGCACTCATAGAGCCGGAGGAAAGGCGATCGACTGCCTTCGACGATGCTATATCTGGAACGCTCTGCAAGCCTGGAGTGGTTGTTCACCACTGCATCCACAAGTACTAGCTGCAGCGTTCATCTTTCCTCCGGGCTCCGTCGTCGAATTCTGGAGAGTTCTTCTTGCGTGATTGTTTCAAGCTGGCCATGCCCGGCTGCGGGGCAGGCTGGTCGACGAAGATTATTGCGTACAGCGCACTGACGGTTATGCCTCTGGCCGCTTCTTGCGGCACAGCCCCGGACAGGCCAACACGTACGGTGGCGCCGGTCGCGGCCACGCACACGGTCAGGCCGGTATCCGTGTCCGCGGAACAAATGGCGCGACTGCCGCGGGCAACCACCTTCACCAAATTGCGCGGAGCGCCGAAGGACACCGACTCTCGCGGTATGGGAGATGGGGTCGTGACACACCCCACGCGACCACAGATCGTTTATGCCCATCCAGGCGGGCCCCCTGTGGGTGTATTGCCGACCACCGAGATGGGAAGCGCGACATGGGTTCCGGTGGTACAGACTCAGCCGGGTTGGATTCGCGTTCTGCTGCCCAGCCGGCCGAACAAGTCGACAGGATGGATCTACAGCGACGGCGGAGGGCTGCAGAATGCCTACAGCCCGTACCGAGTAGAGATCGAGCTGTCCTCTCGCAGACTCACCCTGTTCAAGGCCGGACATCGACTGCGTTCATGGACGGTGGCCGTGGGCGCGGCGACCACACCCACACCGACGGGACGGACGTTCCTGATGGCCGTCCTGTCCCCTCCCAATCCGACCTACACCCCACTGATCCTGCCACTGGGCATGCACTCGACCACACTTGACAGTTTCGACGGCGGGCCCAGCACGATCGCCTTGCACGGATGGCCGGACGCGAGTGTGTTCGGCCAAGCGGTCAGCCACGGTTGTGTGCGAATTCCCGCCACTGCTCTGCGCGTACTGTCGCGAATCCCGCTGGGTAGTTCCGTTCTGGTCACTGCCTGACCATGACAGGTGAGAATGAGGCGGCCGCCGGCTGATCAGGTATCCGCCTCACTCCATCCAAGCAACACGAAAGCCTGCTGATCAGCTGCGCTCGTATGATAACTCAGGAAAACGTCAACCGGCCCTGCCGGCCCCCACTTCGCTGGTGCGACGGGATGGGCCGGCAGGGCCGGTTGAAACTGTGATCGGTTTTCGAATTTCTAGCAGATATTCTGAACGCCGCCGGGACCAACGGATCCCATGTTCTCGGGTGCAAGCAATGGCAGTTCGATGGTGATCAGCTGGTATGCGAGAGCATTCATGGGCGGATCACAGGGGCTGACAGCAATGGTGCGACTGGCGGAGGCGGGTCCTGCGGTCAGCAGAGGAACGGCCAGAGCGGCAGTCGCAGCAGCCAGTGCGAGCATACGGGAAGCGAAACGCATGAGCGGTTGATTCCTTCCTTCGATGGGGTCGCCACAACACTACTTCGGCGATCAGGCAACGCTGCGCCCGACATGCCCAAGCAGAGCTATATACCGTTCAATCACTTAGTGTGGAGATGCTTATTGGGTTCCCATGGGTCCATCTCCGCGGCGTGGCAACATATTGCACATGCGGTCAGATCTGGCGTTCTCGGCTAACTAGAGATTGCTACACAGGTTGAATTCGTAGCTTCGTCGAGCCCTTCGAGAGATTCGGCGGCAAAGCTCGCCGGGGCTCATCCGCGATCGATGGCACCTCTTTCGAACTCGCCAGAGCCATGCGCGATGTGCTTCTTGGGGCGGACCCACCAGTACGGCTCACGCAGCGTGCGACGACTGCGCTTTCCACGGTTCGTGAGGACTCCATCGCCACCGTGCATCCAGGGGGAACGGTTATCGTTCGAGATGGCGCCGCCCTTCGCTGGTGGACGTGGGCGGGCTTCAGGGCCAACATGTCGCTCAAAGCGAGTCTCGGATCGCTGGTCGATGAGGATCAGCGGGTAGATGACCTTTGTATCCGGTTGCGGAACGACCTGACGCTTCATGTCGACGACGCGTGAATACTGGGTCAGGCACACATTCCGTGATCGGAGCCGCTGAGTAGATCACGGTTCGGGCGTTCCAGCCGGTAGCCGAGCCTATGGTCACGAGCATCTGCAGCGTGTTGAGGCGGCCAGGTAGGCCAGCGCGCCGCCGCGGTCGTAGTCGTAGTCGTGGTTGACGCGCATCGCCCGGGCGGGGCCGGGCGGCAGGGTGGGATTGCAGCGGCAGCGTGCCTGGATCGAGGTTTTCTCGTCGGTGGAGATCAGGCTCGGTTCGGCTATGGCGATGTTCGCCCCAAGGCTGGCCAGACTGCCGATCATCAACATGATCCACGCCAGGGCACTGCCACGCGACCCGTACCTATTGGCCAGGAGGATGGACATCGAAGCGACCACGATCGCTCCGTCCACCGCGAGCGGGATGAGCACCGCCGCCAACTGATCCTCACCGTGCCGGAGACACAGCTCATGCATGTGCCGGAACGACACGACCGCCGCGACGCCCGCGAGGAGAACCCCCGTGATCGTCGTACGCCGGATGCGACGCACGGCCCCCATATTCGGCTCCACGACTGTTCAGCCCTCCCGACCAGGGAGAACAAGCGTGGTGGAGGCGCTGAACGGCATGTACGTATCGGCTGTGTCCCCCCTCGGACACCATGAAGGCCCTGAGAATGTGCAGGTCACAGGCTCGAGGCTTTTTCATTTCCGCCTCCAGAACGAGCCGTGATACTCCGCTGATACTTGTGGGCCTGAGCACAAGGGTTACGCGCTCTCGACCAGGGCCGCGAACCAGTCGGCGGCCTCTCGCTGATTGCCGGGCATGACATGAGCGTAGACCCGCAGAGTGATCGCGGGGTCGGCGTGGCCGAGCCGCTCGGAGACCACCTTCACGGGCTTGCCGCCCGCGATGAGGATCGTGGCGTGGGTGTGGCGGAGGTCGTGAACGCGGATGCGCGGCAGCGCCTCGCGCCCGGCCTTCTCGAACGCCCTCGCGCAGCGCCCAAGCTGGTCCTGGAAACCGCGCGAGAACCGCTCGGGGTGCCGGTGGTCGCCCTCCTGGTCCCCGAAGACGAGCGCATCGTCCCGGGCGAGCAGTAGAGCCATCCCGCCCCGCTCGCGCTTGTACGCCTTGAGTAACGCCACGGTGGCCGTGTCGAGATCGACCACGCGGGGCTTGGCGGTCTTGGTGTCGCCCTCCTTCACGATGGCCCCCTCCCCCTTGACCCGCACGACGCCCACCGACCGGCGAACGTTCTTCAGCCGGTTGATCGCCCGTTCGACGACGTTGCGCGCTTTGTAGCGTTCGGCGTCGAAGCCGGTGGGCCGTCCCCCGGCCGAGCCGCGCCGACGGCGGTTGGCGCGTTGATCGCGTGGTTCGGGGATAGTGTGGCGGATCTTGCGGCGGCGCAGGTGGGCGCGGTTGGCGCAGGAGGAGTAGGCCTTGTCCGCGGCCAGGCTGTCGGGGCGGGTGCGCGGGCGTCCCGGTCCGAGCCGGGGTATGCGGATGTTGCCCAGCACCCGCCGGAACGGGGGGCTGTCGCCGTACTGACCCGGTGTCAGGACCAGCGACAGCACCCGGCAGTGGCCATCCGCCGACAGGTGGATCTTGGTGGTGAATCCGCCCCGGGAACGGCCTGAGCACTCCCCAGCCTGACCACCTCCGCCAGCCGGGCGGCCAGAGTGTTCAGCACCGGATCACCCCGGTTCGTCCCGGCGACGTCCCCCTTTCGCCTCCCGGTGCGGGCGACGGCGAAGACGACGGCGGCGGTGTACGTGGCGCGCCGGCGGAGTGCTGGTGCGCCCGGACCGTAGTGGAGTCGACAGAGATGTCCCAGTCCACCCGCCCCTCGGCGTCCTGCTCGGCCTGGATCGCGGTCAGCAGCATCTGCCAGGTGCCATCTGCCGACCATCGTCGGTGCCGCTTGTACACCGTGATCCAGGAGCCGAACCGTTCGGGCAGGTCACGCCAGGGCAGCCCGGTGCGGGCCCGGTACAACACGCCATCGATCGTCGTGCGGTGGTCATTCCACCGCCCGCCCCGACGACCCCCCTCGGGCAGCAGCGGCCTGAGCCGCTCCCACTCGGCGTTCGTTAAGTCACCTCGACCCATACACCAATCGTGACAACCTAACCACGATTGGTCAGCAGATCTAAGAACCAGCTCTTAGGCCTTCCGCGCAGCCAATGGTCATCGGTGGCTTGATCGCCGCGGTGGTCGCCAGCGCGGCGACCGCGGCCATCGCAGCGGTGGGTGAGTTCGTCGGGATCAGCCTGGTTGTCGGCGGCGCGCCGATACCGGTGCCCGGGTTCGCCGTGCTGACCGTCATCTTCTCCGCGGTGGGGTTAGTGCTGGCGCTGGTGCTGGCTCGCTCGGTTGGCCGTCCGCGCACGATATTCGTCCGAACCACCATGGTGCTCACCGTGTTGTCGCTGGTGCCGGATGTGCTTGTGGATGCGGCCCCGGGCACAAGGGTGCTGCTGATGATGACGCACGTGGTCGCCGCCGCGATCGTGGTCCCGGCCATTGCCCGCCGCCTGTCCGCCTGATCCTTTCCAAGAGTTCGCGCCAGACCGCGCCGGCCACCGCAGGGCAGCAGCGCGATCACCGGTGGCGCGTCGAGCTCGCGCACCAGCCGACGCAGTGCCGTGACGAACGGCCCAAACGGCAAGCCGTCGACGCCGAGAGCAGCCGCCAGCGCCGCACGTTCGCGTCCGCCCCACCAGCACGGGACTCATCAGCCGACCGGACACGGGCACTGACCGCGCTCCTCATCCCCGCCGAACGCCGAGGCGAAAGCCTCGTCTGGACCCGGTGACCGGTGTTCCCACCGAGGAGGGTTTCCGGCTGGCGTTCGTCATCGGTGCCGCCGTGGCACTTCTCGCGCTGGTGGGGGCGCTCGCCGTATTTCCGATCGACTCCGGTTGTGCCCCGACCGACCGGTAGGTAGTCTACTCTCTCGAAGCCGACCGACCGGTCGGTCGAGAGGAGCATGGTGAAAGACACTGATATCCAGGGAACCGTCGCCAAAGGCTTCGAGTCGGTGAGGGACGCCTTCCAGCGCAACTTCACCCAAGGCGCGGAGGTCGGCGCAGGGCTGACCGTCTACCAGAACGGACAGCCGGTGGTGGACGTGTGGGGTGGCGAGGCCGACCCTGACACGCGCCGTCCGTGGGAGCACGACACGATCGCGGTCCTGGCCTCGACCACCAAGACCTTCGCGGCCGGGGCGTTGCTGCTGCTGGTCGAACGCGGACGGGTGGAGCTGGATGCGCCGGTGGCGCGCTACTGGCCGGAGTTCGCCCAGAACGGCAAGGGCGAGATCACCGTACGCGTGCTGCTCAGCCACCGCGCCGGGCTGCCGTCGATGGAGGCCAGACCGGTCACCTGGGAGGACCTGCGCGACTGGACACCGATCACCGACACCCTGGCCGCCGCGGCGCCCGAATGGCCGCCCGGCACATCGCACGGCTATCACGGCGTCACGTTCGGCCACCTGACCGGTGAGATCGTCCGGCGGGTGTCCGGCATGAGCCTGGGCGAGTTCTTCGCCCGCGAGATCGCCGCTCCGCTCGCTCTCGACTGCTACATTCGCGTGCCCGACGCCGAGTTGTCCCGGATGGCCACCATGGTGGTTCCCGACAGCGAACAGCTCATGCTGGGAATGGAGGTGCCGGAGCTGCAGGACATGGTCCAGGCGTTGAACGATCCGACCTCGCTGACCTACCGGTCGATGTTCGGCAGCGTCGCCATCGGCTGGGACGCCACCAACGACCCGAGCACTTACCAGGTGGAGAGCCCGTCCATGGACGGAGTCGCCTCCGCGCCATCGCTGGCCCGTTACTACGCCGCACTGATCGGCGAGGTGGACGGCGTCCGGCTGCTCGGCCCTCAGCTCATGGAGCAGGTACGGCACTCCTATGGCGATGGCGTCGACGAGATTCTGCAGGTGCGGACCTCGTGGGGGCTGGGCTTCGCGCTGCCCGGCGGCCCGATGTGGCCGGTACCGGAGGAGATCCCGGGCTTGTTCGGGCACAGCGGCGCCAGCGGCTCCTTCGCCTTCGCAGACCCCGAGCGCGGCCTGGCCTTCGCCTACGTTCCCAACCGTGGTTCCGAGCTTCTCGAAGGTGGCGACTTCCGGGTTCGTGGCCTGATCGCCGCGCTGTACGAAGGGAGGCTCTGACGGTGCTGGAACCGCGTTTCTCCGCCGTCGCCGAGGTGTTCGAGCAGATCGTCGGAAAGGGCACCGACCGGGGGGCGGCGCTCTGCGTCTACCACCGGGGTATCCCCGTGATCGACATCTGGGCGGGCACCGCCGATGTCAAGACGCGCCGGCCGTGGGCCGCCGACACGATCGCCCCGATCACCGGCGCCACCAAGGGGCTGCTGACGGTCGCGGTGCTGTCACTCGTCCAAGACGGCGTCCTCCACCTGGACACACCCGTGGCGGAGTACTGGCCGGACTTCGCCGCCGACGGCAAGCAGGACATCACCGTGCGGTGGGTGCTGACGCACCGCGCCGGAGTTCCGGCGCTCGACAAGCCGGTCTCCTCGCGCAACCTGATCGCCGGCGACAGCCCGGCCGAAGCACTCGCCGCACAGGTCCCCGCCTGGCAACCCGGAACGGCACACGGCTACCACCCGAGCACCGGCGCCTGGATCCTCGACGAGGTCGCCCGCCGGGTCACCGGGTCCGGCATCGGCAAGGTCCTTTCTGACCGGATCGGCGAGGATGTGTTCATCGGGCTCGACGAAGGCGAGGCCGTACGGTTGGCGCCGCTGATCTTCCCGATCATGGAGCTGATGCGGGCCCGGCCCAAGGAGCCCGAGTTCGCCGAGTTCAGCAAGGCGGTCTTCTCCTCCAAGACGCTACTGGCCAGGTCGCTCAACGCGCTGTCCATGTCGAAGGTGGATCAGTTCAACGATCCTGCCTTCCTGGCCGTCGGCGAGCCGTCGATGAGCGGTGTGGCCAGCGCCTCCGGCCTCGCCTGGCTGTACGCGTCACTGATCGGCGAGGTGGCCGGGCACCGGTTGATCAACCCCGATCTGCTGGACGCCACCGTGCGGGAAGAGTCCCACGGCCACGATCAGGTCCTGCTCATGAACACCCGGTTCGGCCTGGGGTTCATGCTGCCCGGCGGGCCACTGTGGCCGGGCGAGACCCGTACCCAGTTCGGGCACGGCGGCACCAGCGGTGCCCTCGCCTTTGCTGATCCCGCGAACCACTTGGCCTTCGCGTACGTGCCTAACCGCATATCCGGCTACATCGAAGGCGCGGACGCCAACGCCAGGCGACTGGCGGTGACGGTGTACGAGGCGCTCGCATAATCACCCGTCGGCGGCGCTCTGCGTTCTATCAGCGACGGCCGGACTGTGGTGTACCGCCCTGGCGGGCGATCACTCCGATGGCGCTCGTGCCCAGCATGTCAGGCCGAGGGCCAAGCCCGATGGGAAGTCCATCGCGAAGTCGGGCTCCGGCCGCCCGTTGTGTCGAGCGCTTCCGTGAGCACCGGCGAGGTGTAGCACGCACGTCCTCGCGGAGTGCGGAATGTGATCGGTCCATGACGAACCTGATCGCCCTGATCGGTCGGTCAGGTGGGACTGCCGATCTGAGCGCGAATCTCAGCCGTCGACTTCGCTGCCCGTACGGCGAAGATGCCGCTTGCCGGGGTGGTGCTCTGCCATAGCGCCGGTCGTATGGGCCGCTGCGTCGTGCTCGACTGCCAACCGACCGATTGGTAGGTAGGCTGATAGGCTGCGATGAACCGAACGCCGAATGTGGAGGATAACCGTTGTCTCGTTACGAGCCGGGCGACACCCGCAGCCGCATCATCGAGACAGCACGGGAGCTGTTCACCGCGCAAACCTACCGCGCGGCCTCCATGCGCGACATCGCAGAACGAGTCGGCATCACCAAGCCCACGCTCTATCATCATTTCCGCAGCAAAAGCGAAATTTTGGCCAACTTGGTCGGCCCGCCGATCGCCCAGCTAGAGGCTACGGTCGACGACGCGGCCGCTCGCCTCACCCAGGTCGAGATCAGGCAGCACGTGTTGGGCGGTTGCTTGGACGTCATGCTTGCTCACCGCGAGATCATGGCCATGCTCCTGCGCGACGCCTCGGTCTACGGCGAAGAGACGACCGAGGTCATGTCACGCATGGTTGCCATCGTGAATCGGGCCATCGACCTGCTCGCCGGACCCAATCCTGACTGGCGTCGACGCGTCCGTGCAGCCCAGGCATTCGCAGCAGCCACCGACCCCGTCAGTCAGTTCGCAGACGTGCCGGTGGACGACCTGCGTGCCGAACTCCTTCGCGGGGCAAGCGCCATTCTCGACCCCGAACCGATCGACTGACCCGGCGAGATGATCGGCAAGGTGCAGAACTTGCCATCGGTATCCGCAACATCATGGTCTGTGGGATCTTCACCGCCGGGCGGGACCGCACGCCACGCTGTGAGGCTCGAATGCTCGACTCACTTGGTGACCTGCAGCTTTTGGCAATCGGGCGGATGGTCACGATGCGGCCGGTCCTGGCGGTGGCGCACCGATCATGCAGGCGGCAGGTGGCGCACAGGCCAGTGAAGGTGGCACGGCGTTGCTGGTAGCGGCCTCCTGGTGCGGCGAGGGGACGGTGTGGCCGGCGGGCGGGCGACCGTGCCGGCCCTGGTGTCGATGGCGAAGTCGTCCAGGGCGAACCCGCCAGGCACGGCCGGCTTGAGCGCGGGCGGCTTGATCAGCAGCCGGTGTCCCGCCTGCGGTCAGGTCAACGCGCAGTTCAGCGGCGGCGTAGGCGGCATCGGCCAGGATCTGCAGGGGTTCCTGGAGTTCTGCCGCTACCTGCGCAGCTTCTACCCGCTGGAGGTGCGCATCGCGATCATCTGTGACAACTTCAGCCCGCACCTGACGACCAAGAAAGACCAGCGGGTCGGTGAGTGGGCAGAGGCGAACAACGTCGAGATCGCCTACACGCCCACCAATCCCTCGTGGTTGAACCGCATCGAGGCGCAGTTCACCGCATTGCGCGAGTTCACCCTCAACGGCACCGACCACGCCGGCCACCGAGAGCAGGGCAGCATGATCCGCCGCTACATCGCCTGGCGAAACCGCAACACCGATGATCCTCGCCTACGCCGCATCGTGAAGAGGGCAAACGTGGCCTGACGCGGCACTAGATCCCGAAGCAGCGAGAACGTTCTTCGTCGATTATGACCGAATCGCCTCCGACGTGGCCGCGAAGCTACGCATGGAAGCCGGCCGCAATCCGCACGACCAGGAGCTGATCGCCCTGGTCGGTGAATTGTCTACCCCCGGTGAACTGTTCCGGCGGCGGTGGGCGTCTCATGACGTCCGGCTCCACCGGTCAGGCCGCAAGCGTGTGCACCATCCGGTAGTGGGCCGGCTCGACCTGGACGTCGAGTCGATGGAGATGCTTGCAGAACCCGGCCTGCTCCTGAACGTCTACACCGCGCCCGCCGGCACGGCGACCGCGGAGGGTCTCGCCCTGTTGGCGTCGTGGGCGGCCAGCCAGGGGAGGCCGGCGACCGGGATTCAAGCACCCAGCTGATATTCCACCTTGCCGGGCCGCCCGGGGTGCGCCGTGCAGGCGGTGTGCGATGATCTCGGCTTGCCGTCCCCGGGCTGTCTAGGCCAGGTCGACGGGCCGTGTCCGCAGTTTGGCGGCGATGTGTGCCAGTGCCTTCTGGTCGGCGGCGGTGAGCAGGTCGAGCACGGACTGCCGCACCGAGCGTACGTGTGTGGGCGCGGCGGCGACGACCACCTCGAAGCCGAGGTCGGTGAGGGCGGCGATGGTGTAGCGGCCGTTGTCGGGGTCGGGCGAACGCTCCACCCAGCCCCGCTGCTCGAACCGCTTGACGACGTTGGACAGGCGGGAGAGGGAGCCGTTGGCCAGGTAGGCCAGCTCGCTCATCCGCAGGCGGCGCCCGGGGGCCTCCGAGATGTGGCTGAGGGTCAGGTACTCGAAGAGGGTCAGACCCGCCTCCTGTTGCAGCGGCGCCTCCAGGCGGCCCGGCAGCAGCAGCACCAGGGAGACCAGCCCGGTCCAGGCCTCTTTCTCGTCCGCGGTCAGCCACAGCGTCTCGTCAGGGGGGTTCCCGCCGGGTTCCGGGGTCGCGGTGACGGCCATGAGGTCACCCTACCGAGCACTCATGACTTTACGCGTGAAGTGAGAGCCTGATACGTTCACTTCAAACATGAAGTCAACTCGAGGGGATCGCCATGAGCAAGCCGGAGTTCTTCGCCACACCCGGGTACGGCGAGACGCAGCTGGCCGACATGCATTACCACCAGGCGGTTCGTATCGGCGACCGCGTCGAGACCTCAGGTCAGGGAGGGTGGGACGATGACTGGAACTTCCCCGAGTCCCTCGAAGACGAGATCGTTCAGGCCTTCGAGAACGTCGAGCGGACCCTCGCCACGGCCGGCGCCACCTGGCGCGACGTCATCGCCGTGAACTCGTACCACGTCCCCAGCTCCGTCGACTTCATCGGCGAGGTCCACAACCGGGTCATGGTCGAGCAGTTCCGCAAGCGCATGGGCGACCGCGCACCCATCTGGACCGAGATCGGCGTCCTGGCCCTCGGCGCCCCGAAGATGCGCGTAGAGATCCGCGTCACCGCCGTGATCGGGGGCGATGACTGATGGGCACGCCATGCGACCGGAGCCGGCCGGGTTGGTGGTGACAGGGCGCGGGTGCCGTCCGCCGGCCGAGGGCCGGAGGCGTCGCTGCGGAGCAGGCATCATCGCTCCCGTACCCGCAGCGCCCTGGCCAGGTCGTCGAGTTGGTCGGCCAGGCCGCGGCGGAGCATGGGGGTGGGCGCGCCGTTGCTGAGGCACTCCTGGCCGAGGCGGAGGGTTTCGGCGTTGATGGCGTGGATGGGGAAGGCGTGCTTGGCCGCTGCTTTGGCGATGGCGGGGCCGCGGCGGGCGGCGAGGGCGATGGCGTCGGGGTAGTAGCGGGGGACGTACGTGAGCAGCAGGTCGAGTTGCTCGGGCTGCCAGAAGCCCTGGGCGGTGGCGGTGAAGAGGTAGTTGGACAGATCGTTGCCGGCGTCCGTGGCGAACATGGCCTCCCAGGCCTTCGCCTTGGCCTCCTCGTCCAGCAGAGCGGCCCGACAGCGAGCGGCACCCTCCTGGCCGGTGGCGCTCGGGTCGCGCCGCAGTTCGGCGGCGATGGCCGCTTCGTCGGCGGCGCCGAGCACGGCGAGGCGGGCCAGGATGCGCCAGCGCAGTTCGGGGCCGCCGGGAACGGTCCCGTCGGTGAGCCAACCGGCGATCGTGCCGGAGTGGGCGGCGACGTCGATGAAGTGCCGTACAGCGATCAGGCGCAGGCCGGGGTTGTCGCCGCCAGTGCGGTGGATGAGGTTGCTGCACAAGGCGGAGAGCGTGTTCAGCGCGGCGGGCCGCTCGTCGGCAGGGAGGTAGCGGTCGGCGATGTGAGCCGATGCGAAGGCGAGGACGCCCTGGACGATGGCCGGGTCGGTCTCGTGCGGAAGGTGGGCCAGGGCGGTCTCCAGGTAGGCGGCAGCGGCCAGTTCGCCGTCGCGCAAGGCGTTCCATACGACCGCGCGGGTGAGCGGGTCGGGCAGGCCGGCGAGGCTCTTGTGGACAGTGTCGAGGGATCCGGGATCGAAACGGACCTTGGCGTAGGTCAGGTCGCCGTCGTTGAGCAACAGCAGGGCCGGGCGCTCGCCGATGGGCTGCGCGCCGGTCTGCGGGACGTCGATGTCAAGGCGTTCCCGCAGAGCGAGGCGGCCCTCGTCGTCACCGAGATCCCGGTCGTATAGGCCCACGGCGACGCGGTGCGGGCGGTCGCCGGCGTGGCCGACAGTGAGGGCGTAGGTGCCGTTGTCGCCGGGCGTGACGGCTGGGGTGAGGGTGTCGACGCCGGTGGTGCGCAACCAGCTGTCGGCCCAGGCATGGACGTCGCGCTGGGTGGAGGTGGCGAGGGAGTCGATGAAGTCGGCAAGGGTGGCGTTTGCGTACTTGTGGCGGGCGAAGTGGGTGTTGATGCCGGCCAGGAAGTCCTTCTCGCCCAGCCAGGCCACCAGCTGACGCAGCGCTGAGGCGCCCCTGGCGTAGGAGATGCCGTCGAAGTTGAGCAGCGCGGCCTGCTGCCCGGTGTCGGTGACGGCGGAGCGGAAAAGACGCTCTTCGGCGAAGGTGACCAGACCAGGGTTCTCCATCGCCAGGGTGTTGAACTCCGGCACGAAAGCCTGATCGTAGGAGTCGAAGGGATAGGGTTCGTCGAATTTCTCGTGGTAGCGGTCGAAGCACTGCCTGGTGATCTCGAAGAGTTCGTCGGCGTCGAGGTACGGCGCCATCGAGCGGCGGCAGTACCAGCCGAAGGGACGCCACGATGCTCGGTGCGCACAGCGTGCCACGGGCCGGCGGCGACGGCTATCAGGCAGGTGGACAGCAATGGAGTGGGGGCGGCCTGCCAGCGGCCGTCTCCCACCTGCTCGGTGACGCCGTTGGACAGTACGGTCCAGCCCTTGGGGGCGGTGACGCTGACGTCGAAGACGGCTTTCAGGTCGGGCTGGTCGAAGGCGGGGAAGACTCACTGCACGTCGTTCATGAACAGCTGGGTGTAGACGTAGGTCTCGCCATCGGCGGGGTCGGTGAAGCGGTGCATGCCCTCGCTGGTGCGGGGGTAGCGCATGGCGGCGTCGACGCGCAGTTCATGCTCGCCCGCTGCCAGATTCTGCAGCGGCAGGCGGTTGCCGTCGAATGAGGCCGGGTCGAGAGGCCGGCCGTCGAGCATGGCGCTCCGCAGATGAGCGGGCTGAAGTTCGACGAAGGTGTCTCGCGATCGGGCGGCGGGTCGGGAAGGTGGACCGCGACGGGCGACGGCGGCCGATGTCAAGATGCGCCTGTTGGATGCCCGGCGTAGCAGGGGGCTGACGAATGGAGGCAGAGGGGCAGCCGGCTTTTCGCGTCCAGCACCACTCGATCGCCCAGCGGCTCTCCGAGACGCATGACGCCCTCGCCAGACTTTCCGACACCGGCGCATAGGCCCTTGGACGCCTGCTGGTGAACCTCTATTCCTAGGACCACGACATCGGATCGCTCGTCCGACCGCAGGCGGACCGTCGGTGTTCTCCGGCCGAGGCAGATGCCGTAGTCATAGTTCACCCGCAGTGTCTGTTCGTCGATTATTTGGAAGCCGGTGATGTCGTGGGGCCGGTCGTCGCCGACGGCGTCCTCGACGGTGCCGAGCGTTGCTCGGTCGACCGCGAGGTGATCGATGGGGCCGGGCAGATTCGAGAAGTGCAGCCGCCACGCCGGTACGGTGGCGATGCCGCGCACGGTCCGCAGACGCATGGTCGTGAAGACGGCAGAGGTCATCTTGTACGCCTGCTCGTCCTGCGCTGAAGCCTCGGATTCGTACGGGGACAGCGCAACCAGCGCCTGGCGTGCACTGATCAGGGGGACCTGCATGGTGGAGCCGTCGTCCCAGCGGATCCGCGCCTCCTTCGGGGTGGCGGGCAGGGGGCCGGCCACGGCGAAGCCGTACTCCTCATCACGCAGAATCTGCTTCTTCACGTTCTGCTGCATCTGGGTCGGATCGCCCGTGGGGACGAAGCCGTCGTCCCAGATCTCGGCCGCACCGCTGAGCCGCCAGGTCCAGACGGCGCGGGTGGCGTCGTCGTGGAACGTGAGGCTTTGGAGAAGGAGGTGGTCGCCTCTGGCGAGTGCGGTCACCGCCAGCAGTGTCACCAGTAATCGCAGCATCCGCAGAGCTTAGGACGCACGCGCCGAAACGCCCGGACGGCCATAACCGATGATGTCCTCACGTTGGGCGTGGTGGCCTCAACCGCCTTCTTGCCAGTTGAGTTGGCGCCGGCACTCGTCCGCCAGCGCCGGGTATGTGGAGGCGATGGTTTCGTAGGTGCGCCGTCTGAGGAGGCGTGTGCCAGCGTTCGGAGGGGCGGGCGGGCTCTAGCCTTGGACGATCTTCTGGTGCAGGTGGCGGAGCTCCGGTCCCGGCTCCAGGCCGAGTTCCTGGTTCATGGCCTGTCTCGCCTGTTGATACGTCATCACAGCGAATGATCGATTGCCCGATCGGGACAACGCCAGCATCCGCTGCGCCCAGAACCGTTCGTGCAGCGGGTGCATCTCAAGATGCAGCGAGAGTTCCTCCACCACCGTCTCGTAGTGGCCGAGTCCCAGCTCGGCCTCCATGAGGCTCTCGATCATGAGCACCTTCTGGCTTTCCAGCCGGTTCGCCTGCCCACGCCAGGCCTCGCGGTTGGGGAGATCCGCCAGGAGCGGTCCCCGCCACTGCGCCAGGCCGTGGCGCAGCGTGGCGCAGGCATCCTTGAAACGACCTTGGGTGACCAGCAGCCGTCCCTGCCTCAGCTGTTGCTCGAAGACGTCCACGTCTCGCTCGTCCGGCGCGATCTTCAACGCGTAGCCGGTGGGTCGGCGCTCGATCCTCTCTCGGCCGAGCAGCGTCCGCAGATGGCAGACGTGGGTCTGGATGTTCTTGACAGAGCTGGACGGTGGATTTTCGCTCCACAAGACGTCGGCCAAGCGCTCCTGGGTGACCAGATGTTCGCCCTCCACTATCAGGGCGGCCAGAAGCATGCGGCGCTGTGGCGGACCGACGGGCACGTCACCGTCGGGCCCGGTGACTCCAAGGGGTCCATGATCTTGAATTGCATCCAGCCGTTACCTCGTCTCCGTACCGGGGGCGAATCGCCTTGCGGTTGAGGGGCTGGGATGAGCGTAGATAAGGCGGCTTTCGTTCTGCTATGGATCACTTCCGCCTCGGATGAGCCTGGAAAGTTGTGCGAGAAATCCGGGAGGCGTGTCGGATCGGGGCGGTGATGTTCGTAGCAGGGGTAAGGCCGCCGCAAGGCGCGGGCGACCAGCTTCCCGCAAGGAGACACCGTGACCGCCACCTACACCTTCGACATCTTCTCCACGCTTGACGGCTTCGCCAACCACAACGGCGACTGGGGCGGCTACTGGGGCAAGCAGGGCCCCGAATTCCTCGCCTATCGCGCCGCTGCCTACCGCGACCCCCTGCGCATGGTGCTCGGGGCCAACACCTACTTGTCGAACGCGCCGTTCCTTGACGCGGGCTTCGACCGCAGCCTGTTCGACGGGTGGATCACGCGTATGTTCGACTCCCCGGTCACGGTGCTCTCCAGCCGGCTGACCGAGCCGCTCGCGTGGGCGGGCACGACCATCGAGTCCGGCGATCCTGTCGAGGTGGTCACGCGTCTGAAGGCCGAATCCGATGTGCCGCTGCGCTCCCACGGCAGCCTGACGCTCAACCGGGCGCTGCTGAACGCCGGTCTGATCGACACCATCGAGGTGACGGTCTTCCCGGTGATCTCCGGGACGACCGGCGTGGACCGGATCTTCGACGATGTGGACGACTTCGACCTTGAGCTGCTCAACGCCCGGACCTTCGACGGCCGTACGCAGGTGCTGACCTATCGGCCGACCCGGCACAGTTGATCGGCGACGGGGCGACGTTGCGCCATCCCGGGTCGTTGTCCTCGCCGCCACACGGAGCCGCATCGGGCGTGGCCGGCTCAGGTCGGCAGCCGGCACGATGAGCGCGCGTTTGAGCGTGGTCATGCGGCCTGCTCGAGGATCTGGAACTCCTCGTCGGTGAGGTCGATCGCCGCGGCCGCGAGGTTCTCCTCCAGGTGGGCGATCGAGGAGGTGCCGGGGATCGGCAGCATCACCGGCGACCTGCGCAGGAGCCACGCCAGAGCCAGTTGGCTGATCGAAGCCTGGCGGCGGGCGGCGACCTGCGCGACCGCGCCCCCCGGGTCGGGCAGACCGGTCCCGGCGAGCGGGAACCACGGGATGAACGCGATGCCCAGCTTCTCGGCGTGAGCCTGGTCGACCGTTCTTCGCGGTCCAGCATCAGGAACGGCCGGACGTCGTCCGGCGCCGCCGAACATGGCGGCGATGGTGTTCCTGGACGACGCGGTACGCGGCCTCTACGTGAACTGGCGGCGCAAGGCACAGGCGGTCGTCGGCAATCTGCGCATCTCCTGCGCTCGGCATCCGGAGGACGAGAGCCTGGCGCGCCTGGTCGGATCGCTCACCATCCGGAGCACGGAGTTCGCCGCGCTCTGGCAGGACCATCCGATCGAGCCCTGCGCCGCGAAGGACGTCGAGCTGCGCCACCCTGAGCTGGGGACGTTCACGGTCCTGCAGCAGTCTCTGCGCTCCGGAGCGAGCCCGGAGCAGGTGCTTGTCGTCCACACCGCGCCTCAGGGCTCCGCCGGGGCGGACGCCCTCGCGTTGATCACTCACGTGCAGGCTGACACGAACAACGCGACGACGCAGCTGTGATCGGCGCCTCTAGGCGCCACGCGAGGGCCGGCCGCCTCCGGCGCTGCGAAGGTCGCCCCCGCGCAGCGCCGGCGTCCGCCTATTGCGTCTGGTCGGTCGGACGGATGAGGATTTCGTTGACCGCGACGTGCTGCGGCTGGGTGACCGCGTACACGACAGCGTCGGCGATGTCCTCGGGCCGCAGGGTACGCATGGTCGCGGCCATGTTCTGCGCGGCGGCCCGCATCGCGGGGTCGGTGATGTGGCCGGCCAGTTCGGTGGCGACGAAGCCGGGCTCGACGACCACGACCCGCACGCCCAGGGCGGTGACCTCCTGCCGCAGCGCCTCGGAGAAGGCGGTGACGCCGAACTTCGTCGCGGCGTAGACACCGTTGTACGCGGACGCGATCCGGCCCGAGGTCGAGGAGATCTGCACAATGGTGCCCTTGCGCTCCAGCAGGTGCGGCAACGCCGCGTGGACCGCGTACATCGACCCGAGCAGGTTGGTCTCGACCATGCGCGTCCATTCCGTGGTGTCCGCTCCCACGATCGGGCCGGCGAGCATCACCCCGGCGTTGTTCACCAGGACGTCCAGGGCGCCGAAGCGCTCGACGGTCTCCGCGACCGCGGCTCGTACCGACTCCTGGTCGGTCACGTCCAGTTCGAGGGCCAGCACCTCGCCGGGCGCCTTGTCCACCAGAGACTTCAACCGGTCGGCGCGCCGAGCCCCGACCGCGACACGAGCCCCTTGCGCTGAGAGAGCCAGCGCGGTGGCCTCGCCGATGCCCGACGACGCTCCGGTGACGAGGACGGCCTTTCCCTGCAATGTGGTGCTCATGTGCTTCCTTCGCTCTTAGTCGTCCGCCGGGACGGGCGTCAATCGCCTCACCGGCGCGTACGAGCCGATCGAGCTCGCACACCGACTAAGACCGGACAGCCTCCAGACTTGTGACGGGTGCCGCGACCTTCTTCTCAGACCGCTGTCAACAGTCTCGCTCCCGGCCGGTGAGCTGCGGGAAGGGGTCCAGTAGGCCGTTGCTCGGTGGCTCTCGCCTACTGACGGCTGCCGTGGAGTTTCGCTCGGACGTGTTCGGCGTCGGGGCTGCCGAGTTCGTCGAGGACGGTCAGGGCGTCCTGCCACGCCTGTCGCGCGGACTGGTCACTGCGCAGGGCGGCGTACGCGTCGCCGAGGTGCACCAGCGTTTCGGCCTCTGTCGCGCGATCCCGCCCGACGCGGAGGAGTTCGAGGGCCTGGTGGTAACGCGTGGAACAAATCAGCGGGGAGTGGGCCCCAACTAATGGCTGTTCGGCCGCGGACGTGAAGGTCTGGACGTGAGGGTCTGGACGTGAGGGTCTGGACGTGAGGGTCTGGACGTGAGGGTCTGGACGTGAAGGTCGCCTGGCGCCAGGAAACGGAAGCGTTCGCTTTCGAAAGCAAACGTTCGCGGTACGATGCCGGAGGAAGACGCGCAGAACCGGAAGGAGCCCCCCGTGCTGGCCGAGGAGCGACACGAGGCGATCTTGCAGGAGCTGAGCCGCAAGGGCTCGGTCAAGGTCGCCGAGCTGGCGGCCGGCCTCGGCGTCTCGGCCGTCACCATCCGGCACGACGTGCGCGAGCTGGCCGGGCGCAGGCTGTTGGTCCGGGTGCACGGCGGCGCCGTGTCCATGCCGGACGCGCCGCCTCGGGAGGCGCCGCCCGAGGAACCGGTACCCGGAGGGCAGGGCAGGGAGCGCGCGGAGCCTGACAAGGCGCGGACCAGGCGTGAGCCGTACGTGCTCGGGATGCTCGTGCCGCAGAACGCGTACTACTTCCCGGCCGTGATCAGAGGCGCGCAGGCGGCCGCGCGCGAGCTCGGCGCGCGGGTCACCCTCGCGGTCTCCCGCTACGACCTGGACGAGGACCGCCGCCAGGTGGCGCAGCTACTGTCGTCCGGTGTGGACGGGCTGCTGCTGACGCCGAGCGAGAACCCCACCCTCTCCCCCGCCACGCAGCAGTGGGTCAACGAGCTCGACGTGCCGGTGGTGCTGGTCGAGCGGAAGGCCGCCTGGTCGATGCCGGCGGTGGAGCAGGTGGCCACCGATCACGCGTACGGCGCCTATCTGGCCACCTGCCATCTCGCCCGGCTGGGGCACGAGCGGGTGGCCCTGCTCGCCTGCGAGAGCAGGACCACCCCGTGGATCCGCGAAGGGCACGAGCTGGCCCAGCGCGCCCTCGGTCTGCCGGCCGGGGTCGTGCGCATGTTCCCGCGGGCGGCCGTGGGCGCGCCGACGGAGATGGGCGAGCACGTCGGCGAGTTCCTGGAGGAGGGCGTGCGCGCGGCCCTCGTGCACAACGACGTGGACGCGCTCTCCCTGGTCAGGCAGTTGCGCGGGCGCGGGGTCTCGATCCCGGAGGACATGGCGATCGTGACGTACGACGACGAGGTCGCCTCGCTCGCCGACATCCCGCTGACCGCCGTGTCGCCGCCCAAGGAGGAGGTGGGGGCCGCGGCGGTGCGGATGCTCGTCGACCGGCTGAACGATCCGGACCGGCCGCTGCGCAGCCTGCTGCTGCGGCCGGAGCTGCGGATCCGGGCCTCGTGCGGCGGTACGCCCGCCTGAAAGCGCGGCACCGCCCGAAGGCACGGCACACCATCTGAAGGCGCGACACCCACCCAACCTCCTTTCGTTTTCTTTCGCATTTCCGGCATGTGACGGGATTGTGACCGACACAGGCGCCGCAGTCCGTTGACAGGCTTCGTTCGAAATCAAATGATTGCACCAGCCTTCATCCCCCTCCCTGGAACGGTGCGTTATGAAGCCAAGAGGCCTGCGGATCATGGCCCTTCTCTCGGGCGCCGTCGTGTCGGTGTCGGCACTGACGGCCTGCGGGGGTGCGGACCCGGGTGCCTCCGGCACGAAATCGGGGGCGGACGTCATCACGTTCCGCTCCTTCGTCAAGGCCTCCGACGTCGTCACCGCCGCCTTCAACAAGACCCACAAGGACTTCCAGGTCAAGTGGGAGAACGTGCCGAGCGGCACCGACTACTACACCAAGCTCGCCAGCTCGGTGAAGGCCGGAAACGTCCCGGACGTGGCCGTCGTCGAGTACAACCAGCTGCCCGACGTGGTCAGCCAGGGCGGGCTTGAGGATCTCACCGAGACGGCGGGCCAGGTGGTCACCGGGAACTTCCCGCCGCAGGTCCAGCAACTGGTGACCCTCGGCGGCAAGACCTGGGGCGTCCCCCGTGACGTGGCCCCGCTGGTGCTCTTCTACCGCAAGGACTTCTACGCCAAGCACGACCTCGAACCGGCGAAGACCTGGGACGAGTACACGAAGCTGCTGGAGAAGGTGAAGAAGGCCGACCCCAAGGCCCGCGGCGGGATCTTCGCGACCGCCGACGCCAATCTGCTGGCCGCGCTCGCCTGGCAGGCGGGCGGACACTGGTACGGCACCGAGGGCCAGTCGTGGAAGGTCTCCATCGACGACGAGCCCTCCAAGAAGATGGCCGCGTACTGGACAGAACTGGTGTCGAAGGGGCTGGTCGGCAGCTACAACTCCACCAGCGACGACGCCTTCTTCCAGGCGGTGCAGAAGGGCGAGGTCGTCTCCTACATCTGCGCGAACTGGTGCGCGGGCGCCCTGCAGTCCACCGTTCCCGACCAGAAGGGCAAGTGGGCCGTCGCGACGGTGCCGAGCTGGGACGGACAGCCGGCCTCCGCCATGTTCGGCGGCTCGGCCTTCACCGTCCCCAAGGGTGCCAAGCACCCCGAGCAGGCCCTTGAGTTCATCAAGTGGATCACCACGGATCCCGAGGGCATGAAGGCCTGGCTCTCCAGCGGCACCAGCAGCATGCTCCCGGCAGCTCCTGCCCTGCTCTCGACCACCAGCGCCTTCAAGACCGACTTCTACGACGGCCAGGACATCTTCGCCCTCGCCTCGAAGTCGTACGAGTCGGTCCCGTCCGGCTGGATGTGGGGGCCGAGCGCCGGTGTGACGGGGACGGCGATCTCCGACTCGCTCGGCAAGGTCGCCGGCGGTGAGATGACGCTGGCCGACGTGCTCACGAGCGCCCAGCAGGCCACCGTGGCGGACTTCAAGGGCCGCGGCCTGAGTGTCGTCCAGTAAGGAGATGGCGTGGTGACCCGTCAGGCCCAGCGGCAGGGGCGCACCGCCGCCCTGCTCGTCGGCCCGTTCCTGCTGCTCTTCCTCACCTTCTCCGTCGCGCCGCTCGTGTACGCGGCCTGGCTGAGCCTGTTCACCGAACGCAGTTCCGGACTCGGGTTCGGCGGGGTCGAGACCCTCTTCGTCGGCCTCGGCAACTACACCAGGGCGCTCGGCGACGCGGCGTTCCGCGACAGTTTCGTGGTGATCGCGACCTACGTGGTGCTCTACATCCCGGTGATGATCGGGGGCGCGCTCCTGCTCGCCCTGCTGCTCGACTCGGCCATGGCGCGGGCCAGGCGCTTCTTCCAGCTCGGCCTGTTCCTGCCGCACGCCGTACCGGGCCTCATCGCCGCGATCATCTGGGTGTACCTCTACACGCCCGGCCTCAGCCCCGTGATCGACGCCCTTGAGTCGGCCGGGGTGAAGTGGAGCTTCCTGTCCGCCGATCACGTCATGTTCTCGGTGGTCAACATCTCCACCTGGGAGTGGATCGGCTACAACATGGTCATCCTGTACGCCGCCCTCCAGGCGGTCCCGAGGGACGTCCTGGAGGCCGGGAAGGTCGACGGGGCGAGCGGGCTGCGCATCGCCCTGCGGATCAAGATCCCGCTCATCCGCCCGGCCATCGCGCTCAACCTGCTCTTCACCGTCATCGGCGCGCTGCAGCTCTTCACCGAGCCGAAGGTGATCTACCAGGCGTCGACCGAGATCGGCAGCGCGTGGAGCCCGAACATGTACGCGATGCGCGCCGCCTTCGAGAACCACGACTACGGTCTGGCCGCGGCCGCCTCGATCCTGGTCGCCCTGCTCGGCGGGATCCTGTCGTTCATCGTGACCCGGTTCTCCGCACGGAGGAGGCAGCCATGACGCTTACCGCCACGCCCGCACCTCCGGTCCCCGCCTCCCGGCGGCACGGGAGGCGGCCCGGCCGCCCGGCGCCGCCCCTGCTCTCCCACGCGGTCGTCAACGGCGTGCTGATCATCGCCGTGCTCTACACGGTGATGCCGGTCCTGTGGCTGCTCATGGCGGCCACGAAGAACATGCGCGACCTGTTCGGCACCGGCGGCTTCGTCTTCGGGCGCACCTTCGCCCTCGGCGAGAACCTGGCGCACCTGTTCACCGCGCAGGACGGCATCTATCTGCGCTGGCTCGGCAACACCGCGCTGTACGCCGTGGGCGGCGCCCTCATCGCCACCACGCTGTGCGTCGCGGCGGGATACGCCTTCGACAAGCTCTCCTTCCCGTTCAAGGAGAAGATCTTCGGGTTGATCCTGCTCGGCGTGCTCGTGCCGGCCAGCGCGACGGCCCTGCCGATCTACCTGCTGGCCTCGAAGGTCGGCATCGTCAACACCTTCTGGGGCGTCTTCCTGCCGAGCCTGGTCTTCCCGTTCGGGGTCTATCTCGCGCGGGTGTTCAGCGCCGCGTACGTGCCGGCGGAGGTGATCGAGGCGACCCGCGTCGACGGTGCCGGTGACTTGCGCACCTTCCTCAGCGTCGGCTTCCCGATGCTCCGCACGGCCTTCGTCACCATCTTCCTGTTCCAGTTCACCGGCATCTGGAACAGCTTCTTCCTGCCGCTCGTGATGCTGACCGACCAGCACCTCTATCCGCTCAATCTGGGCCTGTACACCTGGCAGACCACGTCGCTGAACCAAGGTCATCCGGAGGACTACCTGCTCGCCATCACCGGCTCACTGGTCGCGGTCGTGCCGCTGGTCATCGTCTTCGTGACGCTGCAGCGGTACTGGAAAGCCGGCATGACGGCCGGAGCCGTCAAGTGAGCCGTCCCCGCGCGTTGCTCGCCATGGCCCCGCGGTTCAAGGACGCGCTGTTCGGCCCGGACGAGCTCGACCGGCTCACCCGGCTGGTCGACGTCGATCCCGGCCTGGTCGTCAGCGACTTCGCCGGCGTGCCGGACCTGGCCTCGGCCGAGCTGCTCATCACCTGCTGGGGCTGCCCGGTCATCGACGACTCCGTGCTGCGCCGCGCACCCGGGCTGCGCGCGGTCGTCCATGTGGCGGGCACGGTCAAGGGCCTGATCACGGACGCCTGCTGGGAACGCGGCATCGCCGTCTCCTCGGGGGCCGCCGCCAACGCGCTCCCGGTGGCCGAGTACACCGTCGCCGCGATCCTGTTCGCGGGCAAGCGGGTGCTCGGTCTGAGGGACCTCTACCGCAGGGAGCGCCGTTCCCTCGACTGGGCCGCGCACTTCCCCTCGCTCGGCAACTACCGCAGAACGGTCGGAATCATCGGGGCCTCGCACATCGGCCGCCGGGTGCTCGACCTGCTCCGCCCCTTCGACCTCGACCTGCTGATCTACGACCCGTACCTCGCCGAGGAAGGAGCGGCCGCGCTCGGCGCGCGGCCGGCCGGCCTGGACGAGCTGCTGGCCGCATCCGACGTGGTCTCCGTGCACGCCCCGGCGCTGCCGGAGACCCGGCACCTGCTGGACGGGCGGCGCCTGGGGCTGCTCTCCGACGGCGCCACGCTCATCAACACCGCGCGCGGCTCGCTGGTGGACATGGACGCGCTCACCAAGGAGCTGGTCTCCGGCCGCATCGACGCCGTGCTCGACGTCACGGAGCCCGAGGTACTCCCGGCGAACTCTCCGCTCTACGACCTGCCGAACGTCCTGCTCACCCCGCACATCGCGGGCTCGGTCGGCGGCGAGCTGCGCCGGCTGACCCACTCCGTCCTCGACGAGCTGGATCGGTACGTACGGGGCCTGCCGTTCGCGCATCCTGTACGTGCCGACACGATCAGCCGCCTGGCGTGACACGGAAAGCGAGCCCGATGACGAATCCCCTCGCCGGCAACCCCCTGCGTACCCGTGCGGACCTGCAAGAGGCGGTACGTTCCCTGTGCGCGCCGCTCGCCCCGCGATTCAGCCCCGGCGGCGCGCGGGTACGGCTCGGCAGCTCGGGAGCCGCCTTCGACGACACCGCCGCGGAGCTGGAGGGATTCGCCCGCCCGCTCTGGGGGCTCGCCCCGCTGGCCGCCGGAGGAGGCGAGTTCGACGGCTGGGACGCCTACGTCCGAGGGCTGGCGAGCGGCGCCGATCCCGGCGGACCGGAGTTCTGGGGCGACCCCGCAGACCGCGACCAGCGCCTGGTGGAGATGGCCGCCATCGGCTTCGCCCTGGCCCTGGTCCCCGAGCGGGTGTGGGAGCCGCTCACGCCGCAGGCGCGCGACCACCTGGCGCGCTGGCTCTCCCAGATCAACCGGCGGCAGACCCCGGACAACAACTGGCTGTTCTTCCGCGTGCTGGTGAACCTCGGCCTGGCCAGGGTCGGCGCGGACCACGACCCCGGCGCGACGCGGGAGGCGCTGGACCGCCTGGAGAGTTTCTCCCTCGGGGACCACGGATGGTACTCCGACGGGCCGACCAGGCAGCGCGACTACTACGTACCGTTCGCCATGCACTTCTACGGCCTGATCTACGCCGCGCTCGCCGACTCCTCGGAGCGGGCGGAACGATTCCGTGAACGGGCCGCGTTGTTCGCGCGGGACTTCGCGCACTGGTTCACCGCCGACGGCGCGGCCGTGCCGTACGGGCGCAGCCTCACCTACCGCTTCGCCCAGGGCGCCTTCTGGGGCGCACTCGCCTTCGCCGACGTGGAGGCGCTGCCCTGGGGCGTGCTCAAAGGACTCGCGCTGCGGCAGCTGCGCTGGTGGAGCCGCCTGCCGATCTTTCAGCCCGATGCGACGCTCTCCATCGGGTACGGCTACGCCAACCTGATCATGGCGGAGGGCTACAACTCGCCGGGCTCGCCGTACTGGGCGTTGAAGTTCTTCCTGCCGCTCGCGCTGCCGGAGACCCACCCCTTCTGGCTCGCGGAGGAGTCACCCCTGCCCGATCTGCCACGGGTGCACGCGGTGCCGGAAGCCGGCCTGCTCCTGGTCAGGGACGAGGAGGGCCGCCAGGTGACCGCCCTTTCCGACGGCGGCCAGTGGGCGGACTGGGAGCCGCGGCACGTGGCGGAGAAGTACACCAAGTTCGCCTATTCCTCCGCGTTCGGCTTCAGCGTTCCCGCCGGGAGCCGCGGCCTCGCGCAGGCGGCGGCCGACAATATGCTGGCCCTGTCGGAAGACGGCGTGCACTACCACGTACGCGCGCGTTCGGAAGAGGCGGCGGCGGAAGGTGAGGCGCTGCGCTCGGTCTGGTGGCCCATGCCCGGCGTCGAAGTGGAGACCTGGCTGGTGCCCGGCCCGCCGTGGCACCTGCGCGTCCACCGCGTACGCTGCGAGCGCCCGCTGACGGCGGCGGAAGGCGGCTTCGCCGTCGGCCGCTCCGGCCCGCTCGACACGCTCGACACGCTGGAGATGGTGGGCGGCACCTGGGCGTGCGGCCCTTCCGGCGGGAGCGGCCTGCTCGATATGTCCGGTACGCGCGACGGGCGCGTGATCCTCACCGAGCCCAACACCAACCTGATCACCCCGCGCACCGCCCTGCCCACGCTCGTCTCCCGCCATGAGACGGGGGAACACTGGCTGGCCTGCGCCGTCCTGGCCGACCCCGACCGCACCGCCTGGCGATCCGCCTGGTCCCGGCCGCCGGCGCTGCCCGCCTGGCTCGCCGAACGGATGAGCACGAGGTCGCCTTGAGATCGCTTTGAGCTGGGCGGATCAGGCGTCGGCGATGCGCGGAACTCGGACGGCCTCGACCCAGGCGGGCGGCGCCGGCGGATCCGCGCCGATGAGCGCGGCGACGAGCCTGGCCGACGACGGCGCCTCGGGCCACGGGGTGAAGCCATCGGTCAGCACGATCACGACGCCGGGCCGCTCCGGCAGGGCCAGGGCCGCCTCGATGCCGACCCGCATGTCGGTGCCGCCCCCGCCGGCCAGGGTCACCTGCTGCGCGGACGTCACCCGGGCCGCGGTGTGCACGTCGGCGTCGCAGGCGAGCACCGTGACCCGGTTGCCGCCGACGCCGACCTCCCGCAGCACGCCGGTGACCTCGGCGAGGGCCGCCGCCAGGTCGTCCTCGCCCATGGACCCCGAGGTGTCGATGACGATCGCGACGACCGGCAGCGGGCGGCGCAGGCTCGGCAGCACGACGCCGCGCAGCGCGGCGGTGCGGCGGGACGGCCGGTGATAGGTGTAGTCGATCGCCCCAGCGGCCCAGGCGACCGCCTCCCTTACGGCGCCCGCGAGCACGCGCCGCCAGTCGACCATCGGTTCCAGGACCTGGTCCGCCCAGAGCCGCCAGCCGGCCGGGAGGCTGCCGCGGTTGCGCTGATGGGCGCGCATCGCCTCGGCGGTGTGCCGGCGCAGAGCATCGGCCTCGACCGGGCTGACGCCGCCCCGGTCGCCGGTGATCTCCCACTCCCCCGCTGCGCCGTGGGCGCCGGAGCCGCAGTCGGAGCAGACGACGGACGGTGGCAACTGCGGGAGATACTCCTCGAACAGCCGTCCGGTCGCCAGTCCGAAAAGGCCGGGTTCCATCCGGCCTTGCGGCAGTGTCAGCCCGTCGGCGAGCAGGTCGTCGTTGATCTCGCAGTCCTGGGCGACGTTCACCCGCAACCGGTCGCGCTGGTCGGCGGCCGGCAGCCGGTCCGCCCGGCCGTGGTGGTCGCGCAGCACGTGAGCCAGCTCGTGGATCCACACGCCCGCGAGCTCGGGAACGGACGTCGCCGCGACGAACGCCGGTGACACGTAGCACCGCCAGTGCCGGTCGACGGCCATCGTCGGCACGCCGTCGCTCGGCACGACCGTCAGCGAGTAGAGCGCGGAGGCGAGGTAGGGCCGCTCGCTCGCGGCACGGTACCGCGCGGCGAGCAGCTTGACCTGGTCGAACGCGACCATGGTCAGGAGGCGCCGGGCAGCGCGCCGGACAGCTGGAGCAGGTCGATGAACGCGTCGATGCCGCTCGGCACCGGCCAGTCGGTGTCGCGCAGCGCCGCGAGATCCGCGGCGGCCCTGGCCGCGACGTCGGGTACGCCGGCGTCCACGGCCTTGGCCAGCACCGTCCAGCCGGCCTCCCAGCGCCGCCGCGTGAGGTCGCTCTGCACCGCCGAGACGACCGCCGTCAGGAAGGCGAGCTGCCGGTCGCCCCTGGCCGGCAGCGCGAAGGCGTCCGGGTTGGCCAGCACGCGGTCCGGGTCGGGCAGGTCGAGCTGTTCGAGGTAGTTCAGCAGCTCAAGCCCCGCGCCGTCGCCCACCGCGCCGATCACCGCGGTCGCGAGCGCCTTCTGGTCGGCGCCGGCGGCGTACCCGACCGCCAGCAGGCGCAGCGCCATCTCCCAAGTACGCGGCGACGGCCAGGCACGCCCCCTGCTCTCCGCGTCGGCAGGCAGGTGGTGGGCCAGGCCGGGCCGGGCGGTGAGGAACCCGGAGATCACCCCTCGGGCGCGGGCGACCGCGCTGGGCACCCGGGCCGGGTCGATGCGCGGCAGGGGCACGGCCGGCCAGGTTCCGGCCATGCCCCGGGCGACCGTCCGCGGATCGTGCGTCCACTGCAGGTGGACGAACCGGTTCGCCAGCGGCGGGCTGAGGTGCCAGCCGTCCGCGGCGCTGGACGGCGGGTTGGCGGCGGCCACCACGCGGACGGACTCAGGGAGCGGCAGGCTGCCGACCCGGCGTTCGAGGACGACCCGCAGCAGCGCCGCCTGGACGGCAGGGGGAGCCGAGGACAGCTCGTCGAAGAACACGACGCCGCGCCCGGCCTCGGCCAGCCGCACCGCCCAGTCCGGTGGGGCCATCGGCACCCCGGTGGTGGCCGGATCGTCGCCGATGATCGGCAGGCCGGCGAAGTCGGAGGGCTCGTGCACGCTCGCGATCACCGTCTCCAGCGGGACGCGGAGCCCGGCGGCCAACTGCTGGAGGCCGGCGGACTTGCCGATGCCCGGCTCGCCCCAGAGCAGCACGGGCAGGTTCGCCGACACCGCGAGCGACAGCGCCTCAAGCTGTGGGTTCGCGGCCGGCTCCGTACGTCCGGACGCGAGCCGGCGGACCAGGTCGTCGGCCGCGGCCAGCGGATCCGGTGCGACGTCCTCGTCGGTGACGTTCACTGTGCCTCGTCCTTCCAGGTCATCCGGCGGGCTCGTCCTGCTCCAGCAGGGTCAGGACGAAGTCCAGGTCGGTGCGCTCGATGTCGTCGATGAGCTCGGAGATCGACAGGTCCCGCTCGTCGGTGACGCGGGGGTTCGCTCCGGCGGCCAGCAGCGCCCGTACCAGGGCTGGGGAGCCGTCGTCCGCGACCGCCACGTACAGCGCCGTACGCTCCTTGTAGTCCACGGCCTCGAGATCGAGCCCGGCCGCCAGCAGGCGCGGCAGCAGCACCTCATGGTCCAGGTGGATCAGCGCATGCAGGAGCGTGCGGTCCCGGCCGTCACGCAGCCGCGGGTCCACCCCGGCGTCGAGCAGCTTGAGCACGCCCGGCGTGTCACCGTGCTGGACCCGCAGGAACAGCTCCCGCCGCAGCTCCCGCAGGGCCTTCGGCAGCCGGCCACCCTCGGAGCGCATCGCCCGCTGCACCGCGAAGCAGCCGGCGATCCTGCCGCCGAAGGCAAGTAGCGCCTGCTCACGCCGCTGCTCCTCCGCGCTGTGCGGCATCCGCAGTGCGCCGTCCTGGAAGGACAGCTCGTGCCACTCGCCGCGGCAGCGCACCCGGAACGGGGACGGGAGCCGCGGATCCGGCGGCCCGACCGGACCGGCGGGCTCCGCGCGCAGCGGGAACAGCGCCTCCCTGACCAGCGGATGCAGCCAGTCCGGATCCACGTCGCCCTGCCGGAGCACGTCGAGGTCCGGCAGCCGCCGCCAGCACGCTTCGGGCAACATCGCGGCGCCGCTGGCCTTCTTTCCGCCGACGAGCCGGATGCGCAGTCCGCCGGCTCGCTCGTCGCCTTCGAGGAGCAGGGAGCCGGGGAGGGGCTGCTGGATGAAGAAGCGGTGCCCGAGGCCCGCGCGGATGAGCCGCCGGAGCTCCGGCTCCAGCCTGGCCGGCGCCACCGGAAGCTTCTCCAGGACGCGTAAGGGATCGATCAAGCCGGCGTAGCCGGACTGGAGCGGTGACGGATCCACCTCGATCCCCACCGCCGCGAACGCCGCCTCGACCTCCCCTCGCTCATGCAGCAGGGTCACCCATTCGGTGTGGGCCGACGGGTCGGCGGAACCGGGGTCGGCCGTGGGCAGTTTCCCGGCGGGCCGCAGGGTCCCGTCCGCGTCGAAGAACGGCGGCCGGTCTCCGCCACCATGGCGTTCCAGCAGCTCGCCGGTGTGCCGCACATCCCACAGGTGGCGCAGCGTGGCCCAGTTGTGCGTGCCGGCCCAGTAGCCGCCCGAGCCGGCGATCCGCTCGAAGCTCAGGCGCAGCCGCTGCGGCCGCTCCCACGTCGCCGGTGTGGTGACGCGCAGACAATACTCTTCTCCGGCCGCGCTCAAGGTCACCCGCTGAAAGTTGCGGATCGTGGTCCATCCTCCCCCCAGTACCCGCGGCAGATGCCAGCGCAGCAGGTCCGGTGCGAAATGGAGGAGGTCGTCCTCGACCGCGGCCGCGACGGCGCCGCCGTGCTCGTTCGCGATGTCGGCCAGGTCGAACGCGACGTCGACGTTCGCCGCCGCGCAGGCGCCGCGCCAGTCGCCGGTGAGCCGTCGCTCAGTGGCCCGTTCGATCATCCACCGGGGGACGGCGTAGCGCAGGATCCGGCGCCGGCTCGACGCCTCGTGCGGTGGGTACGACGGCGTACGGCGCGGCGGCGGCGCATCCGTGGCGGGAATCGGCGTGCGGCGCGGCATCGGCGTATCGGTGGCGGGGACCGGCATCGGCGCGTCGGTGGCGGGGATCGGCGAGTTGACGGCGTTCATTCTTCCTCGGTGAGTTCCGGATGCTCGCGTTCGATGCGGTCCGTGATGAAGTCCAGGTCATCGCGATCGAGCCAGGCGATCAGGCGGTGGAGCGAGACGGGCTGCCCGTGGATCTCGCCGGTCAGGTCGATCCGCGCTCCCGCGGTGAGCAGCGCGTGAACGAGCGCCACCGAACCGTCCCCGCAGATCGCGGAGAACAGCGGCGTGCGCCGGTCGCCATCCCTGGCGTCGATGTCCAGGCCCGCCGCCAGGAGCCGCCCGAGCAGACCGTCATGGTCGAGGTGCCGCAGCAGGTGGGCCTGCTCGCGCCTGCCACGGCCGGGCACTCTCGGATCGGGGCCGGGGTCGAGCAGGTGCAGCAGGTGGAGCAGGGTGCGCCCGCGGCCGTCGCGGACGCGTGGATCCACGCCGGCGTCCAGCAGCCGGAGTACGCCAGGGAGGTCGCCGTGCTGGACCCGCGCGAAAAGGTCCCCCCGCTGGTCGCGCAGGGCCTTGGGCAGCCGTCCTGTTCCGGAGGTCCACGTGTGCCGGGCGGCGAAGCAGCCGGCGACCGCGCCGCCGAACGCCCGCATGGCGTCCTCCCGCTGCTGCTCCTCCGCGCTGTGCGGGATGCGCAGGGCGCCGTCGTGGAAGGAGACCTCGTGCCACTCGTCGCGGCAGCGGATCCTGACCGGCCGCGGGAGTTCCCGGCCGGACGGCTCGGCGGGAAGGGCGGCGCGGCCGGGGAACAGGGCTTCGCGTACGAGCGGATGGAGCAGCTCCGGCGGATGCCCGTCCCGCAGCAGGTCGAGGTCGGGCAGGCGGCGCCAGCACGCTTCTGGGAGCACCGCGTCCGCAGGCTCCGTGCCCAGCTCGAAGGGGACGATCCGGACGCGCAGCCCCGCATCCGACGTCTCGAAGAGGAGCGCCGCGTACTGCCGGTAGGGAAGCCAGAAACGGCGGGTTCCCGCCGAGGCCGCGAGGCGGCGGATCTCCGCCTCCATCCGGGTCAGGGCGAGGGGCATCCGCGCGAGAACGTCGAGCGGGTCGACGAGCTGCACCGAGAAATAGGGCTCGACCTCGAGCGGCTCCGCGTCCAGCTCGATGCCGGCGGCGGCGAACGCCGCTTCGACCTCGCCGCGTTCGTGCGACAGCGTGACCCACTCGGTGCGCGAGGCCGGATCGGCGTGGCCCGGGTCGGACTTGGGCAGTTCCTCCGCACTGCGCGGCGTGCCGTCGGCGTGGAGGAACGGGGCTCGATCCTTGCCGCCGCCGCAGCGCTCCCGCAGGTCGCCGGCCTGGCGGGCATCCCACAGGTGACGCGATGAGCTCCAGTCCTGGACGACATCGCGCCAGAACGCGCTGTACGCCCAGTCGGTCTCCAGACAGGCGTTCTGCCGGCGCACCGGCCCGACGTGCAGCCGCAGCCGCTGCGGGCCGTGGGCCATCCAGCGGGGCGTCAGGAGGTGGAGGTACGGGGCGTCCGGGGCGTCACCCGGCCGCCCCAGGATCATCACCTGGTCGGGCACGATCGTCGTACGGCCGCGGTCCAGGCGGGGCAGGTGCCAGCGCAGCAGGTCCGGGGCGAAGTTGCACAGGTCGTCTTCCAGCGCGATGGCGACGGCCTCGCCGTGCTCGTTCGCGATGCCGGCCAGGTCGAAGGCGACGTCGACGTTGGCCGCTGCGCAGGCGCCACGCCAGTCGCCGGCGAGCCGTCGTTCGGTCGCCTCCTCGATCATCCACGAGGGCACCGCGTACCGCCGGATCCGCCGTAACCGGGACGCCTCGTGCGGCGGGTACGAACGGGACGGCGTACGCGCCGGCGGGGGCGCCGCACTCATCGGTAGAGGCTTCCGATCGCGTGCAGGTCCGGATGGGTCCGGGCGGCGGGACGCAGCCGTGGCGCCAGCGCACGCTTCACCTGACGGGGCACGCCGGGGCCGAACCCGACGTACTCCAGCCGCGTGTCCTCGGGAACGGCGGCCAGCAGGGCCTTGGCACCCCGGCCGGTGACCCCGGTGCGGCGCAGCTCCAGCCGGCGCAGCGGGCTGCCGGGCAGAGCCGCGGCCAGCGCGGCCGCGCCCGTGTCGCCGGTGACGTTCGCGGGCGCGCCGAGGGTCCGCTCCGACGGCGGACGTCCCAGGTCGAGCGCCTCGATGCCGCCGAGCGCGCCGGCCAGCACACGCGCGCCCTCCGGCCCGATGCCGTTGCCGCCGAGGCCCAGGCGTACCGGCCGGTCGGGGTCGGCCGCCGCCGCGAGCGTGGCCGCGCCGGCGTCGCCGAGATGGTTCGCCGGAAGGTAGAGCTCGCGTACGCCGGCGTCCCTGATCAGCGCGGCCAGCAGGTCGCCGGACTCGGGGCCCAGCCCGTTCCCGCCCAGGAACAGCCGCTCGACCGGGGTCGGCCGCTCGGTGAGCACGCCCAGCAGCGCCCGCAGCCCCTCCCGCGAGAGGCCGGTGTTGACCAGGTCGAGCGTGCGGATCGTGGTGTTGCGACGCAGCATCGCGGCCAGGGCGAGGACTCCGCCGTCGCCCACCGGGTTCCGCTTGAGCCACAGGGCGCGCACGGTGGTGTCGGTGGCCAGCCGATCGGCGAGCGCCCGCGCGCCCGCCGACTCGATGCGGTTGCAGCCGAGGTAGAGCGTCTCCAGGCCGTGCCCGGGAACCAGCGCGTCGGCGATGGTCCTGGCTCCGTCGTCGCCGATGGCGTTGGTGCCCAGCAGCAGATGAACGGCGTGCGGCGAGGCCACCGCGGCCGGAAGCAGCCGCGCCGCGCCCGCCGCTCCGAGGCCCTGCTTGCACAGGTCGACCCGGCCGTCCGGCCGTACGGTGCCCAGCGGGAAGGTCTCGTCGGCCGCTACTCTGGCCGGTGCGGCCAGCCGCGCGACCAGCGGACCCAGGTCCGCCGGATCGGCCGGCGGCACGTCGGGGTGCTCGATCGCGGGGCAGCGTACGGGCGTCGGCACGTCGAAGTGCTCGATCGCAGGGCGGCGTACGGGCGTCGGCTCCATCTTCACCACTCCACCGGTCGGTAGTCCTTCAGGAACAGGCCGGACACCCGATCCCCGCCCACCCCGCGCACGATCGGGTCGTAGACCCGGGCGGCGCCGTCGATGACGTCCAGCGGCGGGCGGAACCCCGCCTCCCGCTGCGCGATCTTGTCCGGATGGGGGCGTTCGTCGGTGACCCAGCCCGTGTCGACGCTGTTCATGTAGATGCCCGAGGCCGCGTAGTCCGCGGCGGCGGTGCGGGTCAGCATGTTGAGTGCGGCCTTGGCCATGTTGGTGTGCGGATGGCGGACGGTCTTCTGCTCCCGGGAGAAGCTGCCCTCCATCGCCGACACCTGCACCACGTACCGGTCCGGCCACGGCGACGCCTCCAGCAGAGCGCGCAGCCTGGACGTCAGCAGGAACGGCGCGAAGGAGTTCACCAACTGCACCTCCAGCCACTCGGCCGGGTCCACCTCGTGCAGCCGCAGGCTCCAGCTGTTGCGGTCGCGCAGGTCGAGCGGCTGACCGGTCTCGTCCGTCTGGCCGGCGGGGAACCACTCCTCCAGGGCGTCCCGCTGCCTGACGGCGGGGTGCGAAGGAACCGGCGCGACCTCCAGCCGCTCCGGCACGTCGATCCGCGCTGCCAGGCCCCTCAGCGGCACGCTCTCCGCGGTGCGAACCTCGCGATGGTAGGCGGCGGGCCGGCGGATCGTCTGGGCCGCGTTGTTGACCAGGATGTCGAGATGGCTGAAACGCCGCTGCACGGACTCCAGCAGCCCCGCGACGGCCGCCAGGTCGAGCAGGTCGACACCGTGCACGTGTAACCGGTCCAGCCAGGCTCCGGCGTCGGGCACGGCCGCGAACCGGCGCGCGGCATCCCTCGGGAAACGGGTGGTGACCAGGACGTCCGCGCCGTCGCGCAGCAGCTTCAGCGCGAGCTGGAAACCGATCTTCACCCGTCCCCCGGTCACGATCGCCCGGCGGCCACGCAGGTCGCAGCGGGCGTGCCGGCGGGCCATGCTCTCGTCGGCGCAGGCCGGGCAGAGCAGGTGGTATTCGGGATGCAGTTGCCGGTAGGCGGACTTGCAGACGTAGCAGCGCCGCGTACCCACCAGCGAGCGACGAGGCGGCGCGGCCCGATCACCGGACGAATCCGGCTCCGCGACACCGGCCTGATCGCTGGGACCAGCCTGAGCCCGGGGACCTGCTTGATCCCGAGGACCGGCTGAGATCGCCGGCGGGACGAGCGCGGGGGACGGATCCTGCTCTCGATAGCGCACCGTGGCCGCCGTGACCTCGTGGTCGCGCCGCCTGCGCTCGGCGTGCCGCGACGCCTTGCGCGACTTCTTCCCCGCCCGGTACAGGTGCGCCGCCGCCTCGTGCACGGCCGCCCATCGAGGGTCGGCCGGATCGGCCGCGCGCGCCTGGGCCATCACCCGCAGACAGGTCTCGATCTCAGCCTGGCCGGTCTCCGACCCGGGCGGCGGAGCCCCGGCCACGTCAGGATCGACGACCGACACCCGCACCCCCACCGATGACCTCAAGAGTTGGGGCAAGGCTGGTCGGATTCGAACCGACGTCCTCCAACCTGCTGTAAGGCGCGACGACCTCTGCGCTACAGCCTTGCCGCTGCAGAGCTTAGCGAATAGCACTGACATTCGAGGGCCGTTCTCGGCGTACGGGGCCCGGTGGCCACTCGAACGACCTCCTAAGGCGCCTTGACCGCAGAGGTGTTCGCTTGAGGCGCGACCACCTGAGAAGCGGCGGCGCCCTTCCTGAGATCACCGGAGAGCCGATGAGAACCGATCACTGGAAGAACTCGACGAACGTGTCGCTCTACGACCGCGTCGTCGAACGCCAGCGCCTGGCACGCGTCATGGCCTGGCTGCTCTGGGGCGCCAGGCTGAGGCCGTGGTACGCGGAGCTGGACGAGCTGGGAAGACTGGCGGCGAGCAGATCGGTGCTCGACGTGCCGTGCGGGGGCGGCGTGGCGTTTCGCGGCCTGCGAGCGGCCTCCGGTCCGCGTTACGTGGCCGCCGATCTGTCCTCCGTGATGCTGGACAGGGCCAGGGCGGAGGCGGTTCGCCGTGGGCTGACCCACATCGAGTTCGCGCAGGCCGACGTGACGGACCTGCCGTACCCGGACGAGAGCTTCGATCTGTGCGTCAGCTACAACGGGCTGCACTGCTTCCCCGATCCCGGGTCCGCTGTCGCCGAGATGGCGCGGGTGCTTCGGACCGGCGGGGAGCTGATCGGCACAGCCATCGTTCTGGGTGCGGGCCGCCGCCAGGACGCCGTGATCGCCAAGAATCGCGAGCTCGGCATATTCGGGCGGGTCGGGACGGGCGCGGAGGTGCGCGGCTGGCTGAGTGCCGCCGGGTTCGGCGAGCTGCGGATCAGGCACAGCGGCGCCATGATGTTCTTCCGCACGACCAGGAACGGCTCAGCCGGCTTCCACTGACGGGACGCGCAGGTGCTGCTGCCCCCCTTCACCGCTTTTCAGTACGGCCCGCTGGAGCTGCTGGAGATCGAGAGAAGGCTCGATCCCCAGCTCTTCCTGGAGGGTCCGCCTGAGCACCTGGTAGACCTGGAGGGCTTCGCCGCGGCGTCCTGACCGTTGCAGCGTTCTCATGAGCTGCGCGTAGAACCATTCGTTGAGCGGATATTCGGCGATGAGCTGCTTCAGCTCGCCCACCATGTCGCGATGGCGGTCCATCAGCAGATCCATCTGTATCCGCATCTCCAGGGCCTGGAGGCGCTGTTCCTCCAAATGCGCGACATGCGCTCTGAGCAGGGGGCCCAGCGGGATGTCCTCCAAAGCGCCGCCGCGCCACAGCCGCAACGCCCGCCATAACAGGCGGGAGGCCTCCACGCGGTTGTCCTTCTTGAAATGCGCCCGCGCGTTGGCCAGATGCTCGCGGAACACCGCCACGTCGAGTTGTTCAGGGGCGAGATGGAGGATGTAGCCAGGGGAGGCGGTTTCGAGCAACTCGCTTTCCGGGCCGTCACACAGCCGGCTGAGGTTTTTGCGGATCTGGTAGACGTACGTCTGAGCCGTGGTCGTGGCGCTGCGGGGCGGTGTGTCGCCCCAGAGTTCCTCGATGATCGACTCCAGCGACACGATCCGGTTGGCGCAGACCGAGAGCAATCCCAGGACCTGACGCTGTTTGGGCGGGCGTGGCGAGTAGATTTTATCTTGGATTTCCAGCTCTAAGGTGCCGAGTACTCGCAATCGAGTCATTTCAGTGCTCCAAGATGGGCGCGGAGGCCGGTGCCGGCATGACTTTCAGCGGCGGAGCATTCATGACACGTCACCTTGCGACGGTGGGCTCCCCCGTTGGCGCAGATATTTGATCTTTGTTAAGTTTTCATTCATGCTAGGACAATTGATCTGGGTAGGCAAGGACTCTGCACCGCACATCGCCCATCGGCGGTTGTGTGCGGCGGAATATCCGCGGGATTGCCCTCCCAGCTGCCTTCATTAAGGCAGTCGGGCACGGCCATGACAACGAGACAATTCCCTGTTTTCCCAGCTCGAAGCGGCGTGACAACGACCTGGAACGCTTTAAGCCCGCCAGGCGGAGCGCCCCGCCGTATACTCGCCGTATACTTTTCATATACCAGCTCTATACCGAAACACTCCATCCTTCTTTCCGCCTCCTACCGCTCCTTTCTCTCGGAGATCAGCTTCTGGACGAGCGCGGTGGTGTGTTTTCCGTCCTGATAAGCCGGATGTGTAATCACCTCCTCGATGAATGCGAGTGTTGTTCGGATTCCAGGTCCCGAGACCCGGAGCTCGCCGAGGGCGCGGATCATGCGGTTGAGCGCCTGCTGGCGGTCGGGCCCCCATGACACGATCTTCGCCATGAGCGAGTCGTACTCCGCGGGAATCGTGTATCCGGTGCCGGCATGGCTGTCCGTCCTGATGAACGGCCCGGCGGGCGGCACGAACTCGGTGAGGGTGCCCGGCGTCGGCGCGAACCCCTTCTCCGGATCCTCGGCGTTGAGCCTGCACTCGATGGCCACGCCACGCAGCGATATGTCGCTCTGGGACACCGAGGCCGGCAGTCCTCCCGCGACTCTGATCTGCTCGCGTACCAGGTCGAGCCCCGTCACCATCTCGGTGACCGGGTGCTCCACCTGGATCCGGCAGTTGATCTCCATGAAGAAGAAGCGCCCGAACTCGTCGACGAGGAACTCGAAGGTGCCGAGTCCTCGGTAACCCAGCCGCCTGGCCGCCTCCATCGCCCCCAGCGCCATCCTTTCCGCCAGGTCCGGAGCCAGGCCGGGCGCCGGGGTCTCTTCGACCAGCTTCTGGTGCCGCCGCTGCACCGAGCAGTCGCGCTCGCCGAGATGCAGCACGTTGCCGTGGTTGTCGCACAGCACCTGGATCTCGATGTGCCGCGCGTTCTCGACGAAGCGCTCCAGGTAGACGCGGCCGTCGTTGAAGGCCGCGTTGGCCGTGGCGCGGGCGTTGCGGTAGGCCTGCGGGAAGTCCCTGAGGCTGCGGACGACGTTCAGCCCGCGCCCGCCTCCGCCCGCGCAGGCCTTGAGGATGACCGGAAAGCCGATGGCGTCGGCCAGCTCGCGCGCCTCGGTGCTCTCCAGGGCGCGCTCGCTCCCCGGCACCACCGGCAGGCCGGCCTCGGCCATCAGCTTGCGCGCCTCGGCCTTGTCACCGAACTGAGCGATGAGGCCGGCCGGAGGACCGATGAAGGTCAGCCCCTCCATCTCGCAGATCTCCGCGAAGTCCGGGTCCTCGGACAGGAAACCGTACCCCGGATGGATCGCCTCGGCCCCCGTGGCCTTCCCCGCCTCGATGATCGCGGGGATGTTGAGGTAGCTGTGCCTGATGGCGGCGGGGCCGATGTGCACGGCCTCGTCCGCGAAGCGCACGACGGGAGAGTCGCGATCGGGGGTGGAGTAGACCGCGATCGTCCGTAAGCCCATCTCCCGGCAGGTCCGCGCGATCCTCAGCGCGATCTCGCCGCGGTTGGCTATCAGTACGCTGTTGAACATCTCACCCTGCCATCGCGATCTCGATCAGTGGGTGGTCGTACTCCACGGACGTCGCGTCCGGCACGAGAATCCGCCGGACGATTCCCGCACACTTGGTCTCGATCGGTGTCATGAGTTTCATGGACTCGATGACCCCCACCTGCTGGCCCGCGACGACCTCGGCGCCCTCCTCGACGAAGGGCGGCGCGCCTGGCTTGGCAGCGCGGTAGAAGGTGCCGATCATCGGCGCGCGCACGTACTCCGTCCGCTCGGCCTCGTCGTCCGGCGCGTCGTCCGGCGCATCGAGCGGCTCGGCGGCCGGAGCCGGGCGGGTGGGTCCGGTGGCGGTGTCCGGCCACTCCACCTCAAGGCTGTTGGAGCCCTGTCGTACGCGGATTCGCGTGGGCGTCTCCGGCAACTGCCGCAGCAACGTCACCAGCTGATGGGCCAGGTTCTCGGCGTCGTTCACAGGCTGACCTCCTTCTTGACCGACTGCGCTCCGAAGCGGGCGAAACGGGCATGACGCCTGCGTACGAGTGCGTCGGCGTCCCAGGGGGTGAGCTCGTCGAGAGCCGCGGTGAGGTGCGCCCGCAGGATCTCCGCGGCCCGCGCGTGGTCGCGCTGAGCTCCCCCCGGCGGCTCGGGCACCATGTCGTCCACGATCCCCAGGCGCAGGAGATCCGGCGGGGTCACCTTCAGCGCCCGGGCGGCCGTCGGGGCGGCGTCCCGCGACCGCCAGAGGATGCTCGCGCATCCCTCGGGTGAGATGACCGAGTAGACCGCGTGCTCCAGGGCCAGGACGCGGTCGGCGAGCGCGAGAGCCAGCGCTCCGCCGCTCCCACCCTCGCCGGTGAGCACCGCGATCAGCGGAACGCGCAGTCCTGACATGAGCCGGAGGCTGGCCGCGATGGCGTTCATCTGCCCGTGCGCCTCGGCCTCCATGCCTGGATAGGCGCCGGGTGTGTCGATGAGCGTGATGATCGGCAGGCGGAGCTTCTCCGCCAGCGTCATCAACCTGGCGGCCTTGCGGTAGCCGGCCGGTGAGGCCATCCCGAAGTTCCGCCGCGCCAGCTCCGCCGCGTCATGGCCCTTCTGCTGGCCGATGATGGCGACCGGTCGTCCGGCCAGGTGGCCGAATCCGGCGATCATGGCGGGGCAGTCTCCGGAGACCCGGTCCCCGTGCAGTTCCTTGAACCCGTCGTACATGTGGTGGATGTAGTCCAGCGTGGTGGGCCGCTCCAGCTCGCGCGCCCTGCGCACCCGCTGCCAGGGGTCCGCCGCCTCCGGCTCCCCGAGCGGGCCGGGCGGCGTCGCCGGCGGGAGGTCGTCGCCGCCGGACGGCGGATCCGTGAGGGAGAGCAGCCTGGACAGGACCGTGCGCAACCTGACGCGGGGTACGACATCGTCGATGAGACCGTGCTCCATCAGGGAGGACGCGGTCTGGAAGTCGGCGGGCAGCCGTTTTCCGATCGTCTGCTCGATGACCCGCTTCCCGGCGAACCCCATGCGGGCGCCCGGCTCGGCGATGATCACGTCCGTCTGTGTGGCGAAGGAGGCGGCCACGCCGCCGAACGTGGGGTCGGTGACGACGGTGATCGTCAGGACGCCCGCGTCGTTGAGCGCGGCCAGCGCCTGGCTCGTCCTGGCCATCTGCATGAGCGCCAGGGCACCCTCCTGCATGCGGGCACCGCCGGACGCGGTCACCACGATCAGCGGGATCCGCTCGTGCCGAGCGGCGTCCGCCGCGCCGACCACCAGGTCACCCACGCTGGTGCCCAGGCTGCCGCCGAGGAACGCGAAGTCCATCACCAGGAGGATCACCCGCCGGCCCTCGATCGTGCCCCGCACGCTGACCGCGGCATCGCGCAGGCCCGTGGCCGCCCGCGCCGCCGCCAGCCGGTCGGGGTAGGCCAGCCGGTCGGTGAAACCGAGTGGATCCCCGGCCGGGATCCCGAAGTCCATCTCGCCGGCCGAGCCCTGGTCGAGGAGTTGCCCGATCCGCTGGAACGCGTCGAGCCTGGCGTGGTGGCCGCACTCGCGGCACACGTGGAGCTCCTGCTCGAACCTCTTCCGGTAGAGGCGGATGCCGCACTGCTGACAGACGATCCATACCGGGGATTCCGTCACCGATCCGTCCTCTCTTCCGTCTCGGGCGGGAACGGGATCATGGGGCCGAAGATGCCGTAGTCCCATTGGTGCCACGTGGCGCCGAACTCCTGGAACCCGCGCAGCAGGGAGGCGCCGATGCGACGGATCAGGTGGCGGACCGAGGTCTTCGCGAAGCTCATGCGCCGGTGTCACCTCTTTCTGCCGCACGTCAGATGAGCAGGGAGACGGCGGCCACGTTGACCGCGAACGCCAGGATTCCGCAGACGGTTCGGGCCAGGTTCCAGGCGGCCCACGCGCGCCGTGGGTCCAGCCGCTCCCAGTCGGCGGGCAGGTTGTGCGCGTCCAGGCGCATCACCTTGCGCTTCAGCGGGACGTTCCTGAAGCGGGAGATGATGATCACGGCGAGCGCGGCGACGGCCGACACGGCGAAGAGCGCACCCGCTGGTTGCGCCGGCGCGAAGATCGCCAGGAGCACGCCCAGGACCACGGTCACGCTGACGAGCAGCGGCTGGAGCCCGTCGAAGCGGTTACCCCAGAACTGGTGAATCTCGACGTACCGCTCCGCGGGCAGGCTGAGCAGCAGCGGGACCCCGCCCATGACCGACCAGAGCAGGACGCCCGCGGCGATGCCGCTGGCCAGGAGCGCGACTGCGATGAGGATCGGAAGAAATGCCTGCATGTCCGTCTCCTCGGTCACCGATCGCTCAACGGGACGGCCGCGGCCTCGACCTGCTTCTTGATCCGGGCCATCTGTACGACGGAGTTGCGGTTGATCCGATCCTCCATCGTCGCGTCGTCGACGGGAGCGTCGGACCTCATCGCGAACTCCTGCAGCCAGCGCATCTCCACGCCGCCGGGCACCTCGCGATACTCCCAGCGGATGTTCATGAACTCGAACACGCCCTTCTCCACCCGGTGCGCGGTGACGGTGCGCGACTCGGGATCAGGCGTACGCTCGGACACCCAGGTCCACTGATTGCCGTTCTCGTCGGGGTGCATGGTGAGCCGGAAGCGGATCGTCGCGCCACGCGTCTCCAGGATCTCGGCCGCCGCGTATTCGCTGAACAGCTCCGGCCAGGTGGGGACATCGTTGGTCATGCGCCAGACCAGGTCCATCGGAGCGTCGATGACGACGGCGTTGTCGGTGTGCACGCTCATCGGCCGACCGCCTCACGCAGCCGCGCGTTCACGAAGTCGACCACGTCCGCGGGCGTGGGCAGTTCCTGGACGGCGGTGTCGGGCACGACCACGGCGTACTCGTCCTCGACGCGGCTGGCCAGTTCGAGGACGGCCAGGGAGTCGTAGCCGAGATCGCCGAAGGCGATGTCGCCGATGTCGCCGTCCAGCGAGGTGATGTCGGTCTCCCCTCCGCTCGCTCGGAGGATTCGCTTGAGATCATCGAGCGTGAACTCTCTCACGGTGCGTTCTCCCCTGGTGACGTGTCGTTTCCGGTTACGGTGAAACGACCATTGGTGATCCTGGTAAAAGCGGGTCGGTTACCGAACGATGTTCAGTCGAGGATCAGTCGAACGATCAACGCGGCGTTGAATCCACCGTGGCCGCGCGCCACGACGAGCGCGGTGCGGAGGCTGGCGGGGCGGGCCTGATCGACGACCAGATCGAGGGCGGACGCGAAGGCGGGGCGGTGGACTCCCACCGTGGGCGGGATGATCTGGTCGCGCAGCGACAGCAGCGCGGTGGCGACGTCCAGCGCGGCGCCGCCGGCGTACAACCGGCCCGTCATGGTCTTGGGCGCGGTCACCGGGACGCTCCGCGCGCCGAACAGCGAGACCAGGGTCTCCGCCTCCAGCCGGTCGGCCGACGGCGTCCCGTGGGCGTCGGCGAACACCACGTCGATGTCCCCGGGGGTCAGTCCGGCGTCGTCGAAGGCGAGCTGGATGGCGCGGCGCAGGTTGGGAGGCCGCCGCGCATCGGGAGGGGGGTCGAAGGTGGCGCCGTAACCGACGATCTCGCCGTACATGTCGGCGGCGCCGCGCCGCCGCGCCTCGTCGAGCTCCTCCAGCACCATCATGGCGCCGCCCTCGCCGGGCACGTAGCCGCAGGCGCGCAGGTCGAAGGGCAGGTAGGCCTGTTCCGGGGCGGTCGAGCGGCTGATCTGCCCGTTGGCGAACTGGGCGACGACCCCGTACGGACACAACGAGGCATCCGTGCCGCCGGCCAGCACCAGGCGGGCGCCGCCGCGCAGGATCCGCCTGGCCTCGGCCAGCGCCTCGATCCCCCCGGTCTGCTCGGTGGCCAGCACGCGGCAAGGGCCGCGCATCCCGTACCTGATGGAGGTCTGTCCGGTGGATGCGGCGTAGAACCAGGCGATCGACTGGTAGGCCCCCACGGACCGCGGTCCCTTGCTCCACAGCTTCTGGATCTCCCGCTGGCCGAACTCCGTGCCGCCGGAGGAACTGGCCGTGACCACGGCCATGTCGTATTCGGGGAAGGCGGCCGGATCGGCCTCGGCGTCGGCCAGAGCCATGGCCGACGCGGCCAGGCCGAGGTGCGTCCAGCGGTCGGTCTGGACCGCGACGCGCCCCGGCACGTGATCCTCGGCGGCGAACGCCGGCACCTCCCCCGCCAGGCGGAAGGGGTAGGACGAGGCGGCGAGCCGGGTCATGGGGGCGATGCCGCTCTTGCCGCTCAGCGTGGCCGCCCAGTAGTCATCGAGGCCGGCGCCGTTGGGGGCGACGACGCCGATGCCCGTCACCACGGATCGAGCTCTCATCCCCGGACCGCCCCCAGCCGCTGGAGGATCATCGCGCTCTGGAAACCGCCGAAACCGCTCGCCACGCTCAGCACGCCGGCCACCCGGCACTCCCGTGCCGTGAGCGGAACGTAGTCCAGATCGCATTCGGGGTCGGGGGTGTGCAGGTTCGCCGTGGGCGGGACCACGCCACGGTTGATCACCAGGGCGCAGGCCGCCAGCTCGATGGCGCCGATCGAGCCGAGCGAGTGTCCCACCATCGACTTGATCGAGCTGACCGGGATCTCGCGCGCCCGGTCGCCGAGACTCCGCTTGAAGGCGGCGGTCTCGTGCCTGTCGTTCTGTTTGGTCCCCGAGCCGTGGGCGTTGATGTAGTGAACGTCCTCGGCAGACGCCCGGGCCTCGTGCATCGCGCGCGCGATCGCCTCGGCCATCTCGCGCCCGTCGGGTTTGAGCCCGGTCATGTGAAAGGCGTTGCTGCGGGTGGCGTAGCCGGTGATGGTGGCATAGACGGATGCGCCGCGCCGCCTCGCCTCCTCCTCCGGCTCCAGGACGAACGCGGCCGCCCCCTCACCCAGCACGAACCCGTCACGGTGCAGGTCGAAGGGCCGGGAGGCGTGCTCGGGATCGTCGTTGTTGGGCGAGGTGGCCTTGATCGCGTCGAAGCACGCGACGCTGATCGGGGAGATGGGGGCGTCGGTCGCCCCCGCGACCACCACGTCGGCGGCCCCCTCCTCGATGATGCGGGCGCCGTGGCCCACCGCGTCCATGCCGGAGGTGCAGCCCGTCGAGATCAGGGCCACCGGGCCCTCGGCGCCGCAGGTCCAGGCCACTTCGCGGGCCAGCGTGCTGGGCACCATGTAGTCGTACAGGTGCGGCACGGCGTAGGAGTGGTCGACGTCCCAGTGCCTGCCGTGGTCGCTCAGCACGACGTACTCCTGCTCCAGCCGCATCGTGCAGCCCACGGCGCTGCCGAGCGCCACGCCGACCCGGTGCGGATTCAGCCGTTCCGGCTCCAGCCCCGAGTCGGACATCGCCTCCCGTGCGCTCAGCACGGCCAGCTGGGCCGCGCGGTCCATGCGGCGGATCTCCCGCGGGGTGAGCCCCAGCGCCGCCGCGTCGAAGTCGCACTCGGCGGCGACCCTGGACCGGAAGCCGGTGGGATCGAACAGCGAGATGGTGCGCGTCGCCGTTTTGCCGGACGTCACCAGATCCCAGAACGCCTCCCGGCCCGTACCGCCCGGTGCCATGACACCGATGCCGGTGATGACGGCCCGCCGGGAACTCATCGAGCCGGCTCCCCGTCGGGTCGGCCGCCCGGCGGTTCCTCGGTGTCGACGTGCCCGAGCTCCGGTCTGGGAGCCAGCGGGCACAGGTGGAAGAGGACCTCGACCGGGTCGTCCGAGGGGTTCTCCAGCCGGTGGCGGACGCCCTTGGGGACGAGGATCGCCTGGCGCGGCGCGAGCGGAACGGGGCTCCCCTCGATCCGCAGCACCGGCCGCCCGGCCATCACGTAAAGGTGCTCTTCCGAATAGGGGTGGTAGTGCTCGGAGACGAACTCTCCAGGCGCCAGCGTGACCACACCCATCAGGCCCGTGGAGGAGCCGCCGCTCTTCGGGCTGAGCAGGATGCGGATCTCGCCGCCGCGCTTGGTGTTGACGACGGCGTCACTGAAGTCGATCACAGTGTCCATGGTCGGCATGAGACTCCCTATGAGCGCGCAGATATCCCCTCAATGTGGACGAGGCGCTTCGAAGGCCGTTAGGGAATGGTTCGTGAGACAGGCTCGAACCGTCTCCAAGCGGATCGCGAGCCGCCGGTGCTTCACTCGCAGACCTCCGCAACGCGACGTCAGGACTCCGAGGAGGAACGATGAGGCACGAGACGACCGAGGTGCTGATCGTGGGGGGTGGACTCACCGGGCTCTCCGCCACCGCCTTCCTCTCGGCCCAGGGCGTGGCCACTCTCCTCGTGGAGAAGCACGAAGGGCTCTCCGTTCATCCGCGGGCCCGGGGTCTCAACCCCAGGGGCGTGGAACTGCTCAGGGCGCTCGGCCTGGAGGAGGAGCTGCTCGCCGGCACCAGCGGGTTCGCCGACTTCGTCACCAGAGCGCGGGTGGAGTCGCTGACGGGGCCGGAATTCGAGAGCGTCACGCTGCCGCTCCGCGCCGACCTGCGCGACATCAGCCCGTCGCGGTGGTGTCTGACCAGCCAGGACCGGGTCGAGCCGCTGTTGTACGCGCGAGCGCGGGAACTGGGCGCCCGGCTGTCGTTCGGCACCGAGCTGGCCGGGCTGGAGCAGGACGACGAGGGAGTCCTCGCCCGGCTGCCGGATCGCACGGTACGCGCCCGGTACGCCATCGCCGCGGACGGAGCCCAGGGCGGGGTCCGCGAGCAGCTCGGCATCGCCCGCACCGGCCCCGGCGTGCTGGCGAACCAGATGAGCATTCTGTTCCGCGGTGACCTCAGCGGCCCGTTGCGCGGCCGCCGCTTCGCCGTCTGCCAGATCGTCAACCCCGAGGTGCAGGGGATTCTCGCGCACGACGACACCCTGAGCGTCGGCACCCTCATCGTGCGGTGCCGGCCGGAGGACAGGAGCTTCACCGGCGAACGGTGCCTGTCCCTGATCCGCGGGGCGGTGGGCGACCCGGCCTTCGACGCCCAGATCATCGCCGCCATGCCATGGGAACTGGCGGCCTGGTCGGCCACGCGGTACCGGGCGGGCCGGGTCTTCCTGGCCGGGGACTCGGCGCACGTCCTGCCCCCGGTCGGGGGCTTCGGCGCCAGCCTGGGCATGCAGGACGCGCACAACCTGACGTGGAAGCTCGCCCATGTGCTCCGCGGCGAGGCCGGAGCCGGCCTGCTCGACACGTACGACGCCGAACGCCGGGCGGTCGGAGACCTGACCGTGGCCTACAGCCATCGCCGCATCGCCGCGGGACGTGGAGTGACCGCGGGCGCGGCGCCGCTCGACGGCCTGGACGAGCTGACCATGACCTTCGGCTACCGGTACGGCGCGGATCCGGAGGACCCGCACCGCCCGGCCGCCTGTCCCGGCGCGCGTGCCCCGCATCTCGTTCTCGAGCGGCGGGGTGAGCCCATGTCGGTGATCGATCTGTTCCGTCGCGACCTGGTCCTGCTCGCCGGGCCGCAGGGCGACCGCTGGCGGGAGCCGGCGCGCAGGACCGCGCGACGCCTGTCGGTCCGCCTCGACGTCCACGTGCTCGCCGGGGAACTCCTCGATGTGGAAGACCGCTGGGAGAAGGCCTACGGCCTGGGCGGCGACGGAGCGGTGCTGGTGCGCCCCGACGGCTTCGTGGCCTGGCGGAGTGATCTGGAGGAGCCGCTGGACCGGGCCGTGGAGCGGGTGCTGTCGCTGAACGCGTGACCCGGTTACGCGCAGCCTCCCTTGTCGGTCAGCAGGGCGGCCACCGCGCCGGCCACGGGGCCGGCCACGGGGCCGGCCGCCGGGACGGCGAGCGGGTCGGCCGCCCCGGCGGCCGCGGCGGCCAGGGCCTCTTCCTCGGGCATGCCGACGAAGTGCACGACCTCCTCGTGGTTCGTGGAGCCGATGAAGTTCTCCGCGCCCGCACGGTAGTACAGGGTCACCGCGGTGCGCACGGGCTCGATGCGGGGCTTCCCTCCGGCCCGCAGCTCACGGATGATGCCTGGCGCGTCATAGCTCAGCACGAGGCCCTCACGGACGAAATAGGTCTCCCCCCGGACCGAGCGGGTCGGGAGAACCTCGGCGGGAGTGCCGGCCTTGGGGTGGTGGTAGAAGGGCTGAGTCAGCAGGTCGTAGTCGAAGATCACTTCCAGAACGGGCCGTGACTCCGGTTCCAGCAGCGGCGTGACCGCCTCGTCCCACCATCGACGCAGGAGCCGCCGCGCCTCTGGGTCGCCGAACAGATACTTGACCGCGTCGCCGTAGGCGACGTCGCTGTTGGCCTCCGTGGCGGCGGTGACCGCCGTCTGGAGCGGGAGCGCGGCCGGATCGTCGGTCCTCGACACCCACGCGTCCAGCGTGCGCAGCACCCGCGACTGGGAGACCCCGCCGATCTCGCGCAGGCCGACCCAGGTGTGCCGCAGGACCGCGTTCTCCGCGACGACGCGGCTCCAGAACAGGAAGCGCTTCATCAGCTCGTTGTCGGAGAAGGAGACGGTGTTGTGGGCGAGAATGTACTCGAAATCGTCATGGTCACCGCGGACCGAGATGATCCCGTGCTCGGCCTTCTTCTCCGCGTATTCGGTGTTGGGCAGCAGATGGAGCGGATAGACCGCGATACGTGAGACGTGCCGCGAGAGCCGGTCGTAGCCTTCGAAGAAGGTGCCCAGCGTCTCACCCGGCGCACCCCAGATCAGCTCGGCGTAAGCGTCGAGTCCCTCCCGGTCCAGCCATTCCGCGAGGTCCTCCCAGTCGTTGACCTTCATGTTGCGCCGGTTCATCAGCTGGAGCGCGTCGTCGGTGAGCGTCTGGAGGGCGAGGGTGAAAGAACTGCGCAGTCCTTCGCGCTTCATGGTGCGCACGATGTCGTAGAAGACCTTCGACTTGTTCTTGGCCCACGAGGTCTCCAGGGCTCGCGGGTAGCCGTAGCGGTCCCTGACCGCCAGCAGGTCCGTCACGAACTCCGCGTCGATCGGCAGCATCCCGAAGTTGGCGTCGCACAGCACGACCGTGTGCACTCCGTGGCCGGCGAACAGCTCCAGCTCCGCGCGGAGCCGCTCGCGGGAGAACGCCCGTACCCGCTGGCCCACCGCGCCGCCCCAGTAGCAGAAGGAGCACTTGTACGGGCAGCCGCGGTTGGTCTCCATGAGCGCGACGTCGTACCTGAAGCGGCCGGCGGCGTCGGTGAGCTCGATGGCGCCGGTCAGGAAGGGGGACGGGATGACGTCGAGGTCGTTGATCCGCTCTCTGGGCGGCGTGGTGACCACTTCCCCCTCGGCGTTCACGAACGAGATGCCGCCGATGCCGCCGAGGTCGGTCGCCGGGACGCCGGCCAGCCGGGCCTTGAGCAGCTCGACGAACACCTCCTCCCCCTCACCGTTGACGATGACGTCCACGTCGGGAAACATGCGGAAAGTCCGCTCGGCCTGGTTGGCCACATGGGTGCCACCGAAGATCACCCAGCCGTCGGGGTTCATCTGCTTGAAGGTCTCGGCCAGCGCGCCGAATTTCTGGTAGTTCCAGCCGAGCACCGAGAAACAGATGACGTCCGGCGCGCCGTCGTGGAAAACCTCGACGGCCATCTTCATGAGCGTCACGCCACCGCGGAAATTGTGGATCGTCGCGTCCACCCGCGAGCGCAGATGGTCATCGGACGACACCATGGCCTTGAGGTAACCCGAGGCGAGTGGCATCGACTCCAGCGGCATGTCCCAGACGCCTTGTTGCAGGAGATACACAGACAGCTTGCGTTGATCGGCCACCATCGCGTGCTCCTCTTGAATGTGCCTGTGAGTGATGACGAGATGGTGAGCGCAGCGATTAGAGCGTCATTCAATTCTTGGTGGAAGGCCTCGCCGGAGCGGGGCTGAGGAAATCCCTGAAGCGCCGGGCGACGTCGGCGGGATGCACGGTGGGCCGCCCCAGCGAGGCCGGGGATCCCGGCCTGATCGACAGATGGATGAAGGCCGGTCCCGATCCGAGCACGGCGGCCCGCAGGGCCTGGCCCAGCTCGTCGAGGCTGCGGCAGCCGTGGACGTACTGGTAGCCGCTGGCCATGGCGATCGCGGGCAGGTCCGCCTGGTGCGCCAGCGTGCGCTGGCCGCCCGTCGAGTCATGGACGCCGTTGTCCAGCACGACGTGCACCAGGTTCCGGGGCTGGCACGCGCCGACGGCCGTGAGCGTGCCGAGCCGCATCAGGGCGGCGGCGTCGCCGTCGATCACCACCACGGACCTGGAGGTGCTCAGCGCCGCACCGAGCCCCACCGCCGCCGCCGACCCCATCGCGCCCACCAGATAGAAGTGCTGGGGGCGGTCCGCGAGGGTGAAGAGCTCACGGCTGGTCATGCCCGTCGTGGAGATGATCGCGGCGTCGTCGGGCACCACTTCCAGGATCCGGTTCAGGGCGGCGGTCCTGGTGGGCCCCTTCCCCTGGGCGACCGCGGGCCACCGTACGCACTCGGTCTGGGTCCTGGCGGGCGAGGGCTCGTGCAGCGTCGTGGAGAGGAACGTCCCACGCCGCACCACCCACGCGTACGGCACGGAGCGCTCCTCCATCTGCCTCCATCCCTCGTCCAGGGTGGCGGCGACCCGGTCCGGCTCCGCGGGCAGCACCTGCCAGCCGATCCGCAGCAGGTCGAGCAGGTCACGGGTGATCTCGCCCATGAGTGCGTGCTGCGGCTCGTCGGGCTGCCGCGGCTCGCCCCGCCAGGTCACGATCAGCGGCACCGGGATGCGATGGGGATGGGTCAGTGACGTCAGCGGGTTCACCATGTTGCCCAGCCCGGAGTTCTGGCTGAACACGCACGCGGTCGAGCCGGCCAGCCACTGCCCCGCCGCGATGGCCAGCGCCTCGCCCTCCTGGGTGGCCCGGACGTAGGCGACCTCGGGGAAGCCCGCCACCGCGTTGATCAGCGACGCCACATGGGAGCAGGGAACGCCGGTGAACGCCGTCACCCCTCGTCGCCTCAGAGCGGAGAGGAACGCGGTGGGGTCGAGCACCGCCTCACGCCCCCAACTCGGCGTAGCCGTTGAGCTTGGTGAGCAGCTCCGCGTAGTGCTGCTCCTCGCGTTCGAGCTCCTCGTACTCCAGCAGCGTGAAGATCTCCTTGAGCGTGCTGATCGAGTCGTCCAGCCCCGTGGGCCCGTTCTCGCGCAGGACCAGGCAGGCGCGCCGCATGGCGGCCGTGGCCGCGCGCAACGCCTGGTTGGCCCAGATCACCCCGCTGATGCCCAGGCTCTGGAACTGGCTCATGGGTGTGCTGTGGTAGGTCGTGGGCGCCACGATCAGGGGCAGCCGGTCATCCCAGAGGGCGCAGAACTTCGCGATCTCCGCGACCGTCGGCTGCCTCGAATGGATGAAGATGGCGTCCGCGCCCGCGGCCTTGTAAGCGGTGGCCCGCTCCAGGGCGGCGTCCATGCCGGCCCCCGCGATCAGGGCCTCCACCCTGGCCATGATGACGAAGTCGGGATCGGTCACGGCGTCCCGGCAGGCGGCGATCTTCCCGCACATCTCGGCGATGGGGGCGAGGGCGTGGGCGTCGCCGACGAAGGAGTTCATCTTGGGCGAGGCCTTGTCCTCCAAGCAGATGCCGGCCGCGCGCGCCCGCTCGGCCCGGCAGGCGAACCGCCGCGCGGTGTTGAAGTTGCCGTGGCCCGTGTCGCCGTCCACCAGCACGGGCGCGTCCGTCACCGCGGTGATGTGCTCGACGACCTGGATCAGCTCCGTCCACGACGCCTCCTCGCAGTCGCGCACGCCGAGGGCGGTGGACATGCCCAGCCCGGAGGCCCACAGAGCGGGAAACCCGCAGTCGCTCCCGATGCGCGCGGACAGCCCGTCGTGCACGCCGAGGAGCGGGAACACCGCCGAATTTCGCATGAGATCGCGGAGCCGGGCTCCCTGACCTTGGACGGCACGGCGGTCGGAATGGGGTGACGACACGGTTCCTCCTCGCGAGGGCGATGACTGGCCGGGTCATTGTCATTCGCGCGATTCGAGTCTCGGTCGAGATCCGAGCCGAGCGTTCCTCGACCGTCTCTCTAGAGCGCCCATGCATGCTCTGCCTCAGCTTCGGCGAGAAGAAAGGACTTTCACATGGGCGGGATGGCCGGATGGATCGACTACCAGCGTGACCTCACACCCGCCCGTGACATCGTCGCCACCATGGCCGGCCAGGTCGCCTGGCGAGGGCCCGGCGGATACGGGATCTGGAGTTCCCCCCGCGCCGTCATCGGGCACCACCGGCTCGCTCTCGTCGACGTGGCGGGCAGCGCTCAGCCCCTCGTCGTCGAGGAGGACGGGCACCCGCTGGTCGTGGTCGCCCTCGACGGCGACATCCACAACCACCGCGAGCTGCGGGCCGCGCTGAAAGGTCACGGGCACGACTTCCGCACCTCGGGCGAGGCCGAGGTGGTGGCCAGGGCGTACCTGGAGTGGGGGATCGAGTGCGTGAGCAGGCTGGACGGCGTGTTCGCGATCGCGATCTGGGACGTGCGCGGCGAGGAACTGGTGCTGGTGGGAGACCGGCTGGGGCTGAGATCCATCTACTACCAGACCACCCCCACCGGGGTCCTGTTCGGCTCGGAGCCCAAGGCGCTCCTGGCCCATCCGGAGATCGACGCCGTGGTGGAGGAGGACGGGCTGCGGGACGCGCTGTCCTTCACCGTCGTCCCCGGCAGGTCGGTCTACAAGGACATGCGTCGGCTCAACCAGGGACACCTGGTCAGGATCACCGCCGGAGGGGTCAAGGAACAGCGGTACTGGACCCTTGAGGCCGCGCCGCATCCCGACTCCGCGACCCGTACCGCCGCGACCTGGCGCGAGCTGCTGGAGGCGGCAGTGCACGCGCGGCTGGACGTGGACGTCCCCGTCGGCGTGCTGCTGTCGGGCGGTGTGGACTCCAGCGCGCTGGTGGCGCTGGCGGCCCGGGTGATGCGTGAGAGAGGCGGGCCCGCCCTGCGCACCTTCACCCTGGACTTCGCCGGCACGCAGACGGGTCCCGGGCTGCTCCAGGTGTCGCGGGACGCGCCTCACGCGGCCATGGTCGCCCGCGAGTTCGGCACCGACCACACGGAGATCGTGGTCGACCGGGCCGAGCTGGAAGACCCGGTGCTCCAGCGGACGATGGTCGCCGCGCAGCAGGACCGCCCGACACCGACCAGCGACTTCGCCATCGCCTTGCGCTTCCTGTGCCGGACGGTGAGCTCCAGCGTGCCGGTCGTGCTGAGCGGACAGCAGGCGGGGCTGATGTTCGGCGGCGCCTTGGGCATGAGCGACGAACAGAGCACCGGCGGCGCCACCTTCCCCTGGATCTCCTTCACCCAGCGCCGCACCCACCGGAGCGGCATCGGCACCGGCCTGCTCGCGCCCGGCCTGCTGGAACGGCTCGACCTGCCCGGATACTGCGCCAGGAGGTACCGGGAGACCGTCGCGGCCGTGCCCGTGCTCAAGGGGGAGAGCGAGTCCGCCAGGAAGGCGCGCGAGCTGCGGTATCTCAGCCTGTACGGCTGGCACGAGTACGTCACGGTCTTCGACACCGGGCTCACCCAGACGGCCGGCCTGTCGGCCCGCTGGCCGTACTGCACGCCCGAGATGATCCAATACTGCTTCAACATCCCGTACGACATGAAGGGTGAGGACGGCGGGCCGCTGAACGTGGCCTCCGCGGCCCTGCGCGACGACCTGCCCGAGGCGATCCTGAACAGGACGCCGAGCCCCTTCCCCATCGGGGCCGGCCCGCACGGCGGCGCGGCCATGCGGGAAAGGCTGGCCGCGCTGATCGAGGACGGCGGCAGCCCCGCACTGGACCTCATCGACGTCCCCGCGGCCCGGGAACTGCTCGATTCGCCGCCGCGGCCCGAGCGCGCGTGGCGCGACCGCACCGACATCCACATGGTCCTGCAGCTCAACGCCTGGCTGAGCGGTTACCGAGTGCGGCTCGTCTGATGGCGGCGGAACCGGGAATCATCGAGCCGGCCAGGGCCGCTCCCGCCGCTCATCCCGCTCGCCCGACGGCGATCGAGGTGCGGTCCCTGGTCAAGACCTACCCGCGCGGGGTGCGGGCGCTGGACGGGATCTCCTTCAGCGCCGCCCGCGGGGAGATCACGGCCGTCCTCGGGCCCAACGGGGCGGGAAAGTCCACGCTGATCAAGGCGATGGCCACGCTGACGGGGTTCGAGGCGGGAAGCATCGGCGTGGACGGCGTCGACGTCCGCGCGCGGCCCGCCGAGGTGCGGCGCAGGATCGGGGTGGTCAGCCAGGCTTACTCCTCCGACCCCTCGGCCACGGGATACGACAACCTCCGGCTCCAGGCCAGGATCTACGGCCTGCGTGGCGACAGGTTGCGCGGCCAGCTGCACGAGCTGCTGGAGTGGATGGATCTGGGCAGCGCCGCCGGACGCCTGGTGCGTACCTACTCGGGCGGCATGCGGCGCAGGCTCGAACTCGCCATGGGGCTCGTCCACGAGCCGGCCGTCCTGGTGCTGGACGAGCCGACCGCCGCGGTGGACCCCGTGGCGGCCGAAGGGCTGTGGTCGCTGGTCACCGAGCTGTGCCGGGACCGGCGGATGAGCGTCCTGCTCACCACGCACCAGCTCGACGAGGCGGACCGGCTCGCCTCATGGGTGGTGATCCTCAACAAGGGCGCCGTGGTCGTCCAGGGATCACCGCGGGATCTGAAGGAGGAGCTCAGGGGCGACGTGGTCTCGGTGCGGCTGACCGACTCCGCCACGGCAAGGCGGGTCGAGGCCGCGATGCGGCGGGTCGCGCAGGTCAGGAACGTGGCCTGGGCCGGGACGGAGTTGCGGGTCGACGTTCAGGGCGACGCGCGGGCGCTCGGCTCGGTCCTGGAGGTGCTGACGGCTCACTCGGTCACGGGGCCGGTGTCGGTGAGCCGCCCGTCGCTGAACGACATCTACTTCCGGCACGCCGGGGGCCGGCGATGAGGGCGGTGGCGGAGCACTCCCTCCTGCTCTCGACGCGCCAGCTGCGCGTGTTCGCCGGCCGCTCCTGGTATCTGGCCGCCACCCTCGCCCAGCCGCTCATCTGGATGGTCTTCCTCAGCGGCCTGCTCAGTGGAGTGGCCCGGTTGCCGGGATTCCCTGCGGCGAGCTACCCCCAGTTCCTCACGCCGGGGATGGCGGCCGTGGGCGCCATGTTCGGCAGCGCGTGGGCCGGCCTGACCATGCTCATGGACCTCGAACGCGGTGTGCTGGACCGGCTGCTGATGTCGCCGGTCAGGCGCGTCGCGATCATCACGGGCAACCTGATCCCCCAGGCGCTGATCGCCGTCGTGCAGACCCTCGTCCTCCTGGCCGCGGCCCTGCTGCTGGGGGTCCGCTATCCGGGAGGGCCGGCCGGCCTGGCGGTGATGACGGCCGCGGTCATGCTGCTGGCGCTCACGGTCGCGGCCCTTTCCAACACGCTCGCGCTTCGGGTCCGCAGCCGGGAAGTGCAGATCACCGTCATCCAGTTGCTGATCTTCCCCTTCGCCTTCCTGTCCACGGCTTTCATGCCGGAAGGTCTCATGGCCTCGTGGTTGCCGACCACGCTGAACCCGGTGAGCTGGGCCGTGGACGCGAGCAGGACGGCACTGAGCGCCCATCCGGACTGGCCGGCCGTCTGGCTCGGGCTCGGCCTGCTGACCGCCGCCTGCACCGTATCCATCCTGATCGCTGTGAACGCCTTCCGTTCCTACCAGCGATCCGCATGAAGGAGACACCCATCATGAGTTTCGACGATTCGATCGATGCCGGGCCGATCCTCGGCCTCAGCCACCAGTACTTCGCCTACACCACCGCGCTCGCGGCCGTGGAGTTGCGGCTGTTCGACCTGCTGGCCGGCCGCACCCTGAGTGAGGCGGAGATCAGGGCGGAGCTGGGCCTGCACCCCAGGCTGACAGCCGATTTCCTCGACTCGCTGGTGGCCGTCGGCCTGCTCACGCGCGAGACGGGCGACTACGGCAACACCCGGCTGAGCGATCACTACCTGCGCGAGCAGTCCCCCACGAACGTGATCAGGTACGTCAAGGGCGCGCAGTTCCGCTGGCAGAACCTCCTGCAGGCGCTGCGCTCCGGAGAGCCGCTCGTCACGATGAAGCCGGCCGGCGCGACCATGGACAACCTGCGCCAGGGCAAGGACGACTGGCGCAAGTTCTTCGCCTGGGCCGACTACCTGGCCTCCGCGCGCAATGTCGCCCTGGCACGCCAGGTGGACTGGAGCGGAGTCGTCGACTTCGTGGACGCCGGCGGCGGCAACGGCACCGCCGCGGCGCACGTGGTACGGGACAACCCGCACGTCCGCGCCACGGTCTTCGACCTGCCCAACGCCAAGCCCGCCTTCGAGGAGCAGATGGCCAGGCTCGGCACGCAGGGGAAGGTGTCCTTCCAGACGGGCGACCTCTTCGCCGACCCGCTGCCGCGGGCCGACGCCGTCCTGTTCGGCGGGATGCTCATCGACTGGAGCGAGGAGCAGCGGCTGGCTATGCTGCGCTCCGCGTACGAGGCGCTCCGTCCCGGCGGCGTCGTCCTGGCGGCCAACCACATGCTCGACGACGCCCGGTCCTCGAACGTGGCCAGCTTCATGGTCAGCCTGAACATCATGCTCGTGTCCAAGGACGGGCGGGTGCCGCTGATGGAGGACTGCCGCTCCTGGCTGCTTCAGGCGGGTTTCGCCCGCGTCGAGATCCGGCCACTGGCCCAGGGCGAGTCCCTCATCGTGGGACACAAGGACAAGTGAGGTAGTGACCATGGCGTTCGACGACACCCTGGACCGCTCTGCCATCTGGAAACTGGGCATCTCCTTCTTCGGGTACATGTCCCTGCTCACCGCGATGGAGTTGCGGCTGTTCGACCTGCTGGCCGGCCGCACCGCCACGGTGGAGGAGATCAGGGCGCGGCTGGAGCTGCACCCCAGGCTGCTGCCCGACTTCCTGGACGCGCTGGTGGCCGTGGGGCTGCTGCGGCGTGAGGGCGACAGGTACGCCAACTCCCCGCTGGCCGAGGAATACTTCCGGTGCGACGCGCCGACCAGCATCGTCCGCTTCTTCCAGGGCGCGAGACGGCGCTGGGAGGGGCTCCCGGGGGCGTTGAAGACCGGAGAGTCGCAGGTGCTGGTCAGGGGCGGCAGCGACATGTTCGCCTCGGCCCACCGCGGTCAGGAGGTGTGGCGCTCGCTCATGTCCTGGTTCGACTACCTGGGCGCGATGAAGAACCCCGAGCTGGCGCGCGAGTTCGACTGGAGCGGGATCGTCGACTTCGTGGACGCGGGCGGCGGCAGCGGCACCGCGGCGGCGCATGTCGTACGGGAGAATCCGCACGTCCGGGCCACGGTCTTCGACCTGCCTCACGCCGAGCCCGCCTTCGAGGAGCAGCTGGCCAGGCTCGGGATGCGGGAGAAGGTGTCCTTCCACGCGGGCGACTTCTTCACCGACCCGCTGCCGCGGGCCGACGCCATCCTGTTCAGCGCGATTCTGCACGACTGGGACGACGAGCAGCGGGCCGTGCTCCTGCGGCAGGCCTTCGACGCGTTGCGTCCCGGCGGCACCGTCCTGGTGACCAACCACATGATCGATCCCGACCGCCGGGGCAAGGCCTCCAGCCTGCTCGTCAGCCTCAACATGATGCTGATCACGCCCGGCGGCGGTGGCTACACGACGGAGCAGTGCCGATCGTGGCTCACGGCCGCGGGGTTCGTCGACACCGCCGCCCGGCCGCTGGGCGAATTCGAGTCGCTGGTGACCGGTCGCAAGCCAGATGATCGTTGACCCGGTCGGCCGGGTTTCCTAGCGTTCCCGGCAGAAACGTCAACAGTCCGTAACAGAGGATGAACTCCATGGCCGCCATGAGCGCGATTTCTGTCAGGCTGGGTGGCGTGTGCGCCGTCCTCGGCGCGGTCGGCTACCTGGCCGCCGGCGCGTTACACCGAGACCTGCCGAGCGGCGCGGCGAACGCGGTTCCGCACGTCGCCGCGCACCCCGAGTGGCATGCCATCCATCTGCTGGCCATCCTCGCCGTGGCCCTCTGGCCGATCGCCTTCGCCGGCCTGGCCGCCGCGCTCACCGAAGGATGGAGCGGAGTCCTCGCGCGGATCGCCACGGGTGCGGTTCTGGTCGGCTTCGTCATCTACGTCCTCGACACCGCCTTGGACGGGTATGTACTCAAAGTGGTCTCCGACGCGTGGGCCGGTGCCTCCGGCGCCGGGAAGCAGGAGGCCTTCCTGATCGCGTCGGCGGTGTACCGAGTGCTCCAGGCCACCTTCGTCGCCGCCATCATCTGGCTGGTGGGCGTCCCCTTCCTGGTGATGGGCCTGGCGGTGGCCCTGGGCCGGGCCTTCCCGCGCTGGCTCGGCTGGGCCGCCTTCCTGGTGGGGCTGCTCGTCACGGTGGCCGGAATCACGTACTACCTGGGCCTGGACGTCATCCCGCACCTGGCCGGATTCGTCGGCCCGAGCGGCGTCCTGATGATCTGGATGCTCGTCATGGGGATCCTCATGGTGCGGTCGTCCGCGCGGGCGAAGGTGTGAGCGACGATCATTCAGCCGTCCACGCGGGCGTCCTCCTTGACCGGGGGGACCGTCTCTCGTACGCGGAGCGCCGTGGCCATCCACCGGGGCAACCACCACGTGGCCGCGCCCGTCAACGCCACCAGGGCGGGCACGAGGATGGCGCGCAGCACGGTCGCGTCGAGCAGGATGCCCGCGCCCAGCCCGGTAGCCGCGATCTTGAGATCCACCACCGGGATCGTGGAAAGCAGGACGAAGGCCAGGAACAGGATCAGCGCCGCGCTCGTCACCAGGCGCCCCACCTGGCCGAGGCCGGTGAGGACAGCGGTGCGGGTCGAGCCCGTGGCGTCGTACTCCTCCCGCATCCTGGCCAGCAGGAACACCTCGTAGTCCATGGACAGGCCGAACAGGAAGGCGAAGACCACCAGCGGCACCCACAGCGCGATGGCTCCGGTCGCCTCGACTCCCCAGAGGAGTCCGGAGCCGTGCCCCTCCTGCCAGACCAGGGCGAGAATGCCGTAGGAGGCGGCGATGGAGATCATGCCGAGGATGATCGCCTGGCCGGCCAGGATGACGGAGCGGAAGGCGCGGGACAGCACGATGAAGGTGAACACCAGGATGGCGGCGAGCATGTACGGGAAGTCGCGGTAGAGCGCGGAGGCGGAGTCGATCGTCAGCGCGCCACGCCCGCCTATCTGGACGCCGGGGAAGTTCCGGGCGAACGCCGTGACGCGCTCCACCGTGTCCTGTCCTGCGGGAGTGCTGGTCTCGGCTGCCGGCAGCACACTGACCATCGCCGTGCCGCGCTGCCGCCAGGCGGGTGAGTCCGGAGCGACGGCCGCGTGCACGCCCTCCACGGCCGCCAGCCGCTGGGCCACCGTCTCCGGTGCGACACCGGACGGTGCCAGGACCTCGATGGGCGTGAGCACGCCGCGCGGCACGCCGCCGCGTTCGAGTTCGGTCAGCGCCGTGCCGGCGCTGCCCTCGCTCTGCAGCGCCGTGGACACCGGATCGCCCAGCCGCATCGTGGTGGCGGCGACCAGCAGCGGGGAGAGCATGGCCAGTCCCACGAGCAGGGATATCAGGGGCCTGCGGACGACGAACCCCGCCCACCGCCGCCACACCGCGCCCGACGGCACGCCGCGACCCCGGCGTGGCCATTCCAGCACCTTCCCGATCGAGGCGAGCAGCACCGGCACCAACGACAGCGTCACCAGGGTGCTGACCAGGGGGATCAACATGCTGCCGAGCCCGATGCTGCGGATGAACGGCACGGGGAGCACGATCAGGGTGCCCAGGCCGCCCGCGACGGTGAGGCCGCTGAAGACCACGGCCCGTCCCGCGGATTCCATGGCACGGTGGATGGCCTCCTCAGCGGACATTCCCTCGGTGCGCCGTTCCTCCCGCCACCGGTTGACCAGCAGCAGGGAGTAGTCCACCGCCACCCCCAGCCCGATCAGCGCGATCAGGTACTGGATGGTGGCGTTCACGTCGGTGATCTCGGTCAGGCCCAGGGTGAGGAGGAAGGAGACCATGATCGACACTGTCGCGACGACGAGAGGAAGGACGGCAAGCGCCGAGCCGAACACCCAGAGCAGCACGATCAGCGCGCCGGCCCCGGCGATGAGCGTCTCGATGACCACGCTGTCGGTGGTGACTCCCTCGACCTGGTCTTCGAGCTCCTTGATGCCCGTCATCGCGACCTCGCTGCCCGCGGGCAGGGAAGCTCGCAGCGCTTCGGCGACGATGGGGGCGTACTCGATGGGCTCCCCCCACCTCTCCTCGGGAAGCAGGGCCAGCGCGTACGGCAGGCCGCCGTCATCGGGCCGGGGCAGCAGCCGTACTCGCGCCTGCTGGAAGAGGGCCGCGCTCGCCCGCTCCATACCCTCCTTGACAGCCGGTGAGCCACCCCTCTGGCCGGCCGGCAAGTGGATCACCGCCACCAGGGGTTCGGTCGCCCCGCCGTTGCCGTAGAGCTCCTGGATCGCGGTGTTGGCCTTGAACGCCGGTTCGTCGGGGAAGGAGTAGTCGTTGGCCAGCCTGTCGGGGACGATCGAAGCGGCCCAGCCGCCGAACACCGCCGTGACGGTCCAGAACAGGATGACCCAGATCTTGTGCCGCAGCACGAACGCCGACAGCTGTCGCATCACTCACTCCGTGCGGGAAAAGGGAGAGCTTCCGACGCTAGGTCCGGAGGTCGCGCGGGGGCGTCCACCCGTGAGCGGGTTCTCGATCCGGCAAGGGAGCAGGCGGCGTACACCCAGGGGTGTACGGGGTCACAGCCAGCGTGGCCGGACCAGCCCCACCTCGTACGCCTGGATCACCAGCTGGGCGCGATCGCGCGCGTCCAGCTTGGTCATGATGCGGTGCAGATGGGTCTTGACCGTCGCCGGGCTGAGGAAGAGCCGGGCGGCGATCTCGGCGTTGGACAGTCCCTCGGCCACCAGGGCGAGGACGTCGCGCTCGCGATCGGTCAGCGCCGACAGCCCCTCCGTGCCGTCGCCGGCCGGCCGGACGAACTGCTCGATGAGGCGCCGGGTGACGTTCGGGGCGAGCAGGCTCTCTCCGCGCACGGTCGCACGCACCGCCTGGCGCAGGCGGTCCGGCTCGATGTTCTTGACCAGGAAGCCGCTGGCGCCGGCCCGCAGGGCTTCGAACACGTACTGGTCGAACTCGAACGTGGTGAGGATGAGCACGCGGGTGGCGGCCAGCTCCGGGTCCGCCCGGATCCTGCGGGTCGCCTCCAAGCCGTCCGTTCCCGGCATCCGGATGTCCATCAGCACCACGTCGGGCAGGCTGGATCTGACCACGCTGACGGCCTCTTCGCCGTCGGCGGCCGCCGCCACGACCTCCATGTCGGACGAGTTCTCCAGCAAGGCCCGCAGCCCCGCCCTGACCAGGGGCTGGTCGTCGGCCAGCACGATCCGGATCACGAGGACCCCCGCCAGCCCGAATCCTCCTGCGGGGCGGGTAACCAGGCACGCACCTCGAAGCCTCCTCCCTCGCGGGGGCCGGCCTCGGCCCAGCCGTCCACGGTGCTCGCGCGCTCTTTCATGCTGACCAGGCCGTAACCCGTACCGCCCGTCGGTCCCCTGCCGTCGTCGCTCACCCGTACCGCCAGTCCCCGTTCGTCATAGGCGAGATCGACCTCCGCCGTCCTGGCCGCCGCGTGGCGCAGGGTGTTGGTGAGCGACTCCTGGATGATCCGGTAGGCCGTCAGATCCACCATCGGCGGCAGCGGCCTGGCCGTGCCCCGCACAGTCCGCCGCACCTCCAGCCCGGCTTCGGCGGCCGACGTGATCAGGCGTTCGACCTGGGCCAGGCCGGGCATCGGCTCCGACTCGCAGGCGCCCGCGCGCAGCACTCCGATCGCCGCCTGCATCTCGTTCATGGCCTCCTTGCTCGCGACCCGGATGACGTCCAGGGCCGTGCGCGCCGCGTCCGGGCACGCGGCGCAGTCTCGCAGGGCCTCCTTGGCGACGCTCGACTGAATCACGATGACCGAGATCGTGTGGGAGGCGATGTCGTGGATCTCGCGCGCGATGCGCATCCGCTCCTCGTCCGTACGCCTGCGCGCCTCCTCCTCCCGGAGCCGCTCAGCCTCCTTCATCTGGTTCTCCACCATGACCAGTTGCTCCCTGCGCATCCTGGTCAGCTCGGCGAGCACCACCACCCCGCCGACGACGACGGCCCAGACGAGCAGGGTGCCGGCCGCGTAGTCCGAATCGTAGACGCCCAGCGGCAACCCCATGGCGGGGTAGAGGACCAGGAACGCCGCGGCGACCAGGCCGACGGGCCGCAGCCGGCTTCCGGGCTCCGCGATCACGCTGTAGGTGGCGATCAGGGCCGGGACCACGGCCGACCCGTACGGGAAGGCCAGAGCGTGGTAGAGCACCAGCGCCGAGAGGGTGACCAGCAGGGTGACCACCGGCCGGCGCCGCCTCAGGGGCAGGATCAGGCACGCCCCCGCCAGCAGCGCGCAGGCCGTCCAGTCCACGGTCCTGCCGTCCTGGTTGAGGCCGGCGATGACGGAGCCGAGGATGGTCATGACGGCCATGCCGATGACGAGCACCGTCTCCGCCAGGAACTCCCTGCGCAGCATCACCACGCCTTGAGCGTAAACCAGGCCACTCCATACGCCTTCGAGTCCGGCTTGAAGGCGGCTTGACATCATCACAGCTCCGGTACGGCTTCCTAAGGAGCGGGTGATGGCTCACCGAACCCTGATCGTCGCGCGGATGAACCCGGAACAGGCGGACGAGGTGGCCGCCGCCTTCGCCGCCTCGGACGCCAGTGAGCTCCCGCACATGATCGGCGTCTCCCGGCGCACGCTCTTCCGTTTCCACGGCCTGTACATGCATCTGGTGGAGGCCGATCAGGACATCACCGCCTCGCTGTACAGTGCCCGCGGCCATTCCCTCTACCGCGACATCAACCAGGCCCTCACCAAGTACATCAGTCCTTTCGACCCGAACTGGAAGGAGCCGAAGGACGCCATGGCGGAGCCGTTCTACACCTGGTCCGCGCCCGGTGGCGGAGCCTGCGGCTGCGGAGGGCAGGCGGCATGTTCCGGGTGATCCTCCGGTTCGCCGTCAAGGAGGGCACGGAGGCCGGGTTCGAGCGGGCCTGGGAAGACATCGCCGCAAGGGTCTCGGCGAGCTCCGCCAACCTCGATCAGTGGCTGCTCAGAGGCGACGAGGCGGAGCCGGTGTACTACGTGGTCACCGACTGGCGGGACGAGGCCGCTTTCCGGCGGTTCGAGCACAGCGCCGAGCACGTGGACAACCGGCGCGTGCTGGACCGGTTCCGGGCCGGCTCGACGATGACGACCATGCGCCTGGTCACCCACCTGCGGGGCAAGGGGGCCGCGGAGTGATCGACGGCGCGCTCACCCTGCTGACCCCGGGCCCCGCAGGCACCTCCAAGCGGGTGCGCGACGCCCTGCTGCGGGGCGATCTGTGCCATCGTGAGCCGGAGTTCGCCGAACTGCTGGAGCGGATCCGGGTGGCGCTGCCCCGCTGCCTGCACCTCGGCGGCACGCACGAGACGGTGCTCGTGACGGGCTCGGGCACCGCGGCCATGGAGATGGCGCTCATCGGCTCGGTCCGCCGGGGCCGCGCGGCGCTCGTCGTCAACAACGGCGTCTACGGCGAGCGGCTGGCGCAGATCGCCCGGGTCCACGGAATCACCTGCCACGAGGTCAGGAACGCGTGGACGAGACCGGTGGATCCCGGGGCGGTGCGGGCGGCCCTGGCCGAGCACGACGACATCGACGCCGTGGCGTGCGTGCACCATGAGACCACGACCGGTCTGATCAACCCGATCGAGGAGATCGGCGCCGCGACGGCGTCCGCCGGACAGGCGCTCTTCGTGGTCGACGCCATCAGCGGCACCGCCATCGAGGAGCCTGACCTGGCGCGGGTGTCCGCCGACGTGATCTGCGGCACCGCCAACAAGGGCCTGCACGGCGTGCCCGGGGTGTCGTTCGTCCTGCTCGGTGCCAGAGCCGTGGAACGCGTCGGTGAGGTGCCGTCCAGGTCCCTGTACCTCGACGCCGCCACGCACCTGGCGAGCCAGCGTCGTGGCGAGGTCGCCTTCACCCCCGCGGTGCAGGCGTGCTACGCCCTGGACGCGGCGATCGCCGAGTACGAGGAGGCCGGCGGCTTCGCGGCCCGCACGCGGCTGTACCGGGAGCGCGCGGCGCTGGTCCGCGGCCAGTTCGATCGGCTCGGCCTGCCGATCCTGGTCGGTGAGCCGTTCAGGTCCAACTCCGTGACGATGCTGCGGCTGCCCGGCGGAGTGCTTTACCGGGCTCTGCACGACGAGCTCAAGAGACGGGGCTACGTGGTGTACGCCGGTCAAGGCCACCTGTCCGGCGAGTACTTCCGCATCTGCACGATGGGCGAGATCCCCTGGCACCGGCTCGAAGAGCTGGAGCGGAGTCTCGCCGACGCCCTCGCCGCCGTCACCAGGTGACGGGCAGCTCCGCCAGGCCGCGGATGAGCTGCCCGTCCTGTACGGGCAGCCGCTCCACGGGCACGGCGGGGCCGAGCCGGGGGAGCTTGCGCAGCGTCACGGCCAGGGCGAGCTCCAGTTCGCTCCGCGCCAGCCGCGCGCCGAGACAGTAGTGGAAGCCCAGGCCGAACGTCAGGTGCGGATTCTCCGCGCGCGTCACGTCGAACCTGTGGGCGTCCGGGAACACGCCGGGATCACGGTTGGCCGCCGAGATGGCGGGCAGCACGGCCTCTCCCGCCCGGATCCGCACGCCGCCGAGCTCGACATCCTCGGTGGCGATCCGCAGCAGCCCACCCCCCGTGGTCAGGGCGTTGTAGCGCAGGAGCTCGTCGACCGCGGAGTCCAGCAGCTCCGGGCACTTGACGAGCAGGTCGAGCTGGTCGGGATGGCGGAACAGGCACAGGAACGACAGGGCGATCTCGCTGGCCGTGCTGAGGAATCCGCCGGCGAGCACGGTCGTGCCCATCATCACCAGCTCCTCCTCGCTGAGCCTGCCTCCGGAATCGCGGGCCGCGATCAGCTCGCTGAGCAGGTCGTCGGCCGGCTCGTCGCGCTTGGCGGCCACCAGCGAGGCCAGATAGTCCTTCAACTCCGCCCTGGCGGCGGCCACCTGAGGCGGTGGGAACCGGGTCAGGCTGAGCATGATGCCGACCCAGCCGGAGATCCTGCTCCTGTCCCGGGCGGGAACGCCCAGGAGCTCGCAGATCACGGCGATGGGCAGGGGGCCGGCCAGCCGCGACACCAGATCGGCGGGCGGCCCCTCCTCGACCATGGCGTCGACCAGGTCCTCCACCTTGCGCTCGATCACCGGCTGGAGGGCCGCCACGCGGCGGTTGCCGAAGGCGGGGTTCACCAGCCTGCGCAACCTGGTGTGATCGGGGGGATCCATGCTGACCAGCGACGACGGATCCGACGGGATCGGCTGCAGCCTCGGCGCGTCGGGCCTGGTGGTCAACGCCCGGCTGAAACGCGCGTCGCTCAGGACGATCCTGTTGGCCTCATACCCGGTCACCAGCCAGGCCTCGTCACCCGTGGGCAGGCGTACCCGAGTGACCGGCTGCCTGGCCCTGAGCAGGTCGAACTCCGGAGCCGGCTCACCCGGAAGCTCGGACGTGAAGGGGAACGCGTACGTGCTCATGCGGCACTCCTACCGGTGAGGAGGGCTCCATCCTCGCCACGGCCGGTCGCGTCGCCTTCGAGGAACGTTGGAGACCTTCGAGCAACGTCTGGAAGGACGTCGCGTACCCGCTCAAACCCCGCAGGACGAAACGCCCGGCGGCACCAGCGGGACACCAACGCGATACGAGTCCCCGCTGGCACCGTCGTCAGGACGGAGAGCCACGGGGTGATGATGGACCTGTTGCTGTTGTCTCGACTGCAGTTCGCCGCCACGGCGTCGATCCACTTCCTGTTCGTGGCCCTTTCTCTGGGTCTCGTGGTGTTCGTGGCGACCATGCAGACGATGCACGTGATCACCGGCAAGGACGTCTACTCCCGGATGACGCGCTTCTGGGGCACGCTGTACGTGATCAACTACGCGGTCGGCATCATCACGGGCCTGGTGATGGAGTTCCAGATCGGGCTGAACTGGAGCGGGCTGGCCAGGCTCACCGGCGATGTCTTCGGCGTCCCGCTGGCGCTGGAGACGTTGATCGGTTTCGTGGCCGAGGCGACGTTCCTCGGCATGTGGATCTTCGGCTGGAACCGGCTGCCCGCTCCGGTGCACCTGTGCCTCATCTGGCTGGTCGCCGCGGCAAGCTACGTCACCGCCTTCTGGATCATGGTGGCGAACTCGTTCCTGCAGCACCCGGTCGGCTACGAGCTGCGGGAAGGGCAGGCGCGCCTGACGGATTTCGGCGCGCTGCTGACCAACCCCGCCCTGACCGACGCCTTCCTGCATCTGATCTCCGCCGCGCTGCTGACGGGTGCCCTGTTCGTCGCGGGGATCAGCTCCTGGCAGCTGCTCCGGCGTACCGCCGACGCCGATGTCTTCCGGCGGTCGCTGCGCTGGGGGCTGCTCGCCGCTCCGCTCGGCGGGTTCTCCGCCATCCACTGGGGCTTCGTCCAGGAGAACGTCGTCGAGCGGTACCAGCCGGTGAAGCTGGCCGCCATGTCGGGGACGCTCGACGGAGCGGGGCTCGCGCCGCCGTCCTGGATCATCGTCCCGTTCGAGATCATGAAGGACGTCGCCTATGTCGTGTCGTGGGGGACGTTCCTCTTCCTCCTCCTCACCATCGGCGGCCGGATCCTCCGGATGCGCTTCCCGCTCTACGTGCTGATCGGGATGCTGCCGCTGCCTTTCCTGGCGGTGTCGATGGGCTGGCTGGTGCGTGAGGTGGGCCGCCAGCCCTGGGTGGTGTGGGGTGTGCTGAGAACCGACCAGGCGGTGTCCGACCTCGAACCCGTCGCGGTGGCCGTGTCGTCGGCCGGCTTCGTCACGGTGCTCGTCTCGCTGGCCGTCATGGACTACTGGTTGCTCGCGAAGTTCGCCCGGCGCGGAGTGAGCGCCGCGACCTTCGGGGCGGCGGCCGTCGGGGACGAGGTCCTGCCGCTCCGCTACTGATGGCGAGGAAACCCATGGACCTTCTCTGGACCGTCCTGCTGATGCTGTTCCTGAACCTGTACGCGGTGACGGACGGGTTCGCCATCGGCGTGGGCATGCTGCTGCACCGCGTGGGGAGGACGGGCGAGCAGCGGCGCACCCTGCTCACCACGATCGGCCCCTTCTTCCTCGGCAACGAGGTCTGGCTGGTCGTGGCCGGCGGCGTGCTGGCCGGGGCGTTCCCCCGCGCCGAAGCCCGGCTGGCGGAGTGGCTCTATCCGGTGGTGGTGGCGGGCCTGCTGATCTGGGCGGTGCGGGACGCGTCGGTCTGGTTCCGCAGCAGGCTTCCGTCCGCGCGCTGGCGGGTCGGCTGGGATCGCGTCCTGAACGTGGCCAGCCTCGCCTTCGCCGCCTTCTGGGGAGCGGCCGTGGGTGCGGCGCTGCACGGGATGGGGCCTTTTGTGCTGATGTGGGCCGTGGTGGCGGTCGTGCTGCTCGCCGCGCATGGTGCCGTGTTCGCGGCCCTGAGATCACCGGCCGAGCTCGCCGAGGCCGCGAAGACCCTGGCGTCCGGCTTGCTGGGGCCGGCGGCGCTCCTCCTGGCGCTCGTCCCGCTCACCGGATTCCTGATCAGCGGCCTCCCCGGCGAGAGCCTCCCGCTCACCGTCCCTGTCGCGGTCGGCGGAGCCGGCGCTGCGGCCTTGTGGACAGCTCGGACGGCTGTCCGCGCGGAATCCTTCGGCCGTGCGGTGGCGCTGACGTCGGCTGCGATCACCAGCGTCACCGTGCTCGTCGGCGTGCGGCTCGGACCGGAGCTCATCCAGGCCGCGGCGGGAGCGGAGACTCTGCGGGTGCTCGGCGGGTTCGCGCTGATCCTGCTGCCCCTGCTGGCGGGCGCGCAGGTGTGGATGTGGCGGACGTTCCGGCGACGCGTGGATGCGAGGACTGCCCTCTTCTTCTGATGCGTCCCTAGCGCGGGCCTGCGATCCGCCGCCCGCTCCCGTCTGTCGCCTGTCCGATTCAACGCCACTTCGCACGAGGAGTGCTTCTACAGGTGATCGCGGTCGGCGTTCGCCCGGCACTTCTCGTAGTTCGTGTGACGGATGGTGCGGAAGTTGTCGACCGACATCCATCCGTACGTCCTCGTCCCCTTCACCCGGCCGAAGACCCAGATCGCGCCGGTTGTGACCAGCATTCCTACTGCCTTGGCCGCGAATCGCATGGCGCCTCCTTTGTCCTGTTGCCCAACTGGCTATCCATATCGTGCGCGGGGCGGTGTTAAGAATCCGTTGAGAGGGCGGGGAGCTGCCGATTCGGCGCAGTCGACTTGAGGCGCGGGCCGATTTAGGAGCGGCAGGATAAGGCTGCGCACATCCAGGCCGCTAGCATGATGGATACCAAAAGCCGTAATTCAAAGGACGTTACCTCGTGCTTGAGATGTCCGATGCTGTGGACCTGCAGGTGGTTGTCGAGGGTGCGGAGGCCGAGACCCACGCGCTGGGGTTGTTCAACTGGCTCGGTTCCGAGGACGAACTGCGCGGACGGGTACGGCCTCAACGGCGGGCGCCGGAGCCGGGAGAGATGGGCTCGGCGGTGGAGTTGCTGACGGTGGCGGTGGGCTCCGGTGGCGCGGTGGTGGTGCTGATCCAGTCGGTGTGCACCTGGCTCACCTCCCGCGGCGCCGATGTCAAGATCACCGTCACCGCTGCCGACGGGCGGCGGGTCGAGGTGGATGTCCGTCGTGCCGCGGACCCGGCGGCGGTGCTGCGGGAGGTGGCGGAGCAGTTCCCGGCGGCTGTCGAGCGGCATGGTGAGTCGTAAGCCGTTTCCGGATGGCAGGGGCAGCCGGGCGGTGCTCATCGGGGCGGGTACCTTCCACGACCCGGAGTTGCCTGACATCCCCGCCGTGCGCACGAATCTCGAAGACCTGCGTAAGGTGCTGACGCATCCCGTCCATGGCCTCCTCGAAGCCGATCATTGTCAGACATTGGCCGATCCGGCGGATCAGGCCGCTGTCGGCGTGGCCCTGACCGCCGCCGTCCGCGAGGCGGAGGATCTGCTGCTGGTCTATTACTGCGGGCACGGGGTTCTCGACGACACCGGAGCACTGCATTTTGCTTTGACCGGCACCAACGCCGAACACGTCGGCTTTTCCGCCATTCACGTGGACCTGGTCAAACGCATGGTCGGCAGCGCTCGTGCCAAAGCCCGCGTGCTTCTCCTGGACTGCTGTTTCTCCGGCCAGGCCGTCACCGTCATGAGCAACCGGCGGAGCCTCGCCCTGGGGCAGCTCGATCTGACGGGCACCTATACCCTGACGTCCACGCCTGCCAATTCCCTCTCGCACGCTCCACTCGGTGCCCGGAACACCGCATTCACCGGAGCGTTGCTGAACGCGCTACGCGAACCCGGCCCGCTCACCTTGGATGAGATTCACCGCCACATCGACCGGGAACTGGTCGGCCGCGGCTTCCCCCGTCCGCAACGCCGCTCCGTCGGCAGCGCCGGAAATCTCGCCGTGACGCGGGGGCCGATCAAACCTCCACCTGCTTCCCGTCCGGCCACTTCCCGCTCCGGCAGGAAGCCGCCGAGCGCCGCGGCGAAGACCGGCCGTGCCCTGCTCGCGATGTTGCCGCTCGCCTTGCTCCAGGGCAGCACCTACGCACCCCTGGTGCCGGAACCATTCCTCGATGCCCCGCGCGTGGTGGTGGGAGTCTGGCGAGACGAAGGCAATCGCACCAACGGACCAGAGTCCAGCTACAACCACGACGTCATCACAGAATTGCTTCGACTTGCCGGCTTCAAGGGAGAAATAACCTTCAGGGAGGTTGCGCGAGAAGACGCGATAAGAACGGTGGCGAGGAAAGACGTCAACATCGCCGGCACGCTGGGCATCACCCCGTCCAGAGAAAGAGAAGTCGATTTCGTCGGTCCGCTCGCATCCTCGCGACTGGGCGTATTAGTACCTCGCGGCAATAAAGGCATCGAAAAAATTGGCGACCTCTCCTGGAAGCGTGTATGCGCGATAGCCGGATCGACAACGGTCGACTCTATGATGAAGGCCGAAAGAAGGGCACAGATCTCCGTGGCAGCGAGTCTTGATGACTGTCTCGCCAGCCTATGGTCGGGCAAGGTGGACGCGATCGTCGGAGACCGGTTGACACTCGCCGGCATGCAGTTGGCGATGCAAGACCGAACTAAACTTGTCCCGGGTATCAGGTTCGGCCATCTCGAATCCACGGGATTCGCGATAGCCAAGGGTAATAATGATACTTGCGAACGCCTCCGAGTCGCCTTGCAAAAATACGTCAGCAGCCAGGACTGGCGGGAACGCTTCAGCGAACGCCTGCCTTTGACGAAGGATATACTCGAAGCGCTTCCCACTTCTGAAGAGATCGACGAAATGTCTTGCCGAGCAGGCGCGGCAGGCTGAGTGGCCTGCGATGACGTGAGTTCTGCGCCAGGCCCGGCTCACCGGCCGGCCGCCTGGATGTCAGGGGAGCCGGGCGACGACGAAGTCGTCGAAATAGGTGCGGGTCTCGGCGACGCTCTCGACGAAGAGCCCGAAGCGGGGCGGGCCGACGGCCTTGCTCGCCTCGGTGTCGGCCAGCCGGATGACGAGCTGGTCGTCGGCCCACAACGCCAGATCGACCCGGCCGTCACCGCGTACGCACTCGGCGCGGAGCAGCGCGTTCCCCCTGGCGACGCCCTCCGGCAACGGGATGTCGCCGGTCATGTTCCGCGGGACGCCGCCGACGACCTTGGCGATCTTCCCGTGCCCGTCGCCGCGGATCTCCATGACGTACAGGATGTCGTTGGCGACCTGGTCGTCCTTGGAGTACTCGCAGTAGACCCCGTTCCAGGTCTCCGCGCCGGCGTCCGAGAAGTTCATCTTCACCGACGCCAGCGCGTGGTCGGGGAGTCCCTTCTTCGCCGGCGCCGGGCTCCAGCGGTGCCCTGCGCCGCGCTTCAGCCTGATCGTGTAGCGGCCGTCGCCCGTGTAGCCCTGACCGGTGTCCACCCCGGTGCCCTCGTTGTTCCAGCCCGAAGTGTCGGTGGCGAACGTCTCGCGGTACACCATCTCGCCGCGGGGAGGCGTCTCCGGCGCCGAGTTCACCACCCACACCATCACGGCCGCGGCGACCAGCGCGCTCACGACCAGGGCCGCCCCCGCTCCGATCAGCACGTCCCGCAGCCTGCGCCGTCTGGTCTCCTCCGGTAAACGGTGCCGCGCCGACCGGCCTCGGCTCCGGCTCTCCCGGCCCTCCTTCTTACGCAGCGGGCTCAGGTCGAGCCGTACGCTGCTGGCGACCTGGGCGGAGTCGACATCCGGCCGCTGCACCAGCGCGCCCAGCAGTTCCTGCGCGGTGGGACGGCGCGCAGGGTCCTTGCTCAGCGCCGCCGCGACGATCGGCCGCAGGCCGGGGTCGAGGCGCCGCAGATCGGGTTCGTCATGGACGACCCGGTACATCGCGTGCGGCAGGTTGGTGGAGGCGAACGGCGAGGCGCCCACGGTGGCCGCGACGACCACGCAGCCCCAGGCGAAGATGTCCCCCGGCGGGCCCACCTGTTCCCCTTGGACCTGCTCCGGCGCCATGTAGTCGGGGGTGCCGAAGACCATGTCGGTGGCGGTCTGCCGGTCACCGGCGTCCAGGGCGCGGGCGATGCCGAAGTCGATCACGCGCGGGCCGAGCGGCGACAGCAGCACGTTCGCGGGCTTGAGGTCGCGGTGCACCAACCCGGCGTCGTGAATGGCGGTGAGCGCGGTCGCCACGCCCACCGCGAGCGCCTCCACGTTCGAGCCTTCCAGCGGCCCGTTCTCGCGCAGCACACGACCCAGATCGGGCCCGGCGACGTATTCGGTGACGACCCAGAGCGGCTCGGCGTCTAACTGCGCGTCGAGCACGGGCGCGGTGCAGAACCGCCGCACCCGGCGCGCCGCCGACACCTCGCGCCGGAACCGCGCGCGGAACTCGGGGTCGACGGCGAGCAGGCGGTTGATCACCTTGATCGCCACCGGCCCCGCCGGCCCCTCGGCAAGGTAGACCGTGCCCATGCCGCCCTGCCCCAGCCTGCTGGCGATCCGGTACGGACCGATCTGCACGGGATCGGACGTTTCCAGGGCGAGAGGGGGATGCAGTCCATTGGACGTCACAATGGCCGATCCTAAGATGACTTATGCCGCAAAGTACCCACAACATGAAAGTGCTTGATAAGGTTCCACGTTTGACTTGATCCAAGATCTTCCCGGGCCGTCGTCTCGGGCACCGGATCACCCATGAAGAGTTCGTCCTGAGGGGCGGGCTCTTTCTTGTTGAGCGCGGCACCCGGGCCTCCCGTACTCAATGCGCGGCGAAGCCTTGCGCGGCGCGAGTACTCGTGTTTGAGTAGTCATATGCGAGCAACTCGTCTCTTCATCCTCGGCGCCCTGGCGGACGGCGGTCCCATGCACGGGCACAAGATCCGGGCCGCCGCCCAGATGGATCGGGTCGAGCTGTGGGCGGACGTCAAACCCGGATCGTTGTACGGGGCGCTGCGCCGGATGGCGGACGAGGGCGTCGTCGAGGTGGTTCGCACGGAGCAGGAGGGCAACCTGCCCGCCCGCACGGTGTACGGCATCACCGGCAAGGGCCGTACCGAGCTCGTCTCGCTGATCAGGTCGGTCCTCGCCGACACCAGGCTCCGGCCGGACGCGATCCAGTTGGTGCTCCTGCACAGCGGCGAGATCGGCCAGGACGAGCTGCGCACGGCCGTTGAGCGGCGGCGCGACTCCTTCGCCACACAGCTCGGCTTCTGGCGCAATCTGCGCGGCGAGGCCGAGCCGCATCTGAGCAGGCTGGAGGCCGTCGCCTTCGACTACACGCTGATGCGGCTGGAGACGGAGCTGGCCTGGCACGAGCGCTTGCTCGCCGAACTCACGCCCCAGGAGTGACCGCCCGGATCCGCCCTATAAGCCCGAATCCGCCTCCACCAGCGCGGGTGCGTCCCCATCGGAACATCGGAACATCGGAAGGAGAGTTTGCATGTCCGCTCGGCTCAAGCACGTCGCCGTGATCGGCGGCGGGATCGGCGGGCTCTGCCTCGCTCAAGGACTACGGCGAGCCGGCATCCCCGTCACCGTGTACGAACGCGACCGATCGGCCGACTCACGGCTCCAGGGCTTCCGGCTGAACATCGAACCCACCGGAAGCACCGCCTTGCGCGCCTGCCTGCCGCCCGCCCTGTGGGAGGTGCTGGTGGCCACCTCGGGCGACCCCGGCCCCGGGATCAGCTTCCGCGATGAACGCATGCGGCCGCTCGTACGCATCGGCCGGGACGACGGCAGGAAGCCGGATCCGCTGGACCCCACGGCCGGCCGGCATGCCGTCAGCCGCGTCACCCTGCGCAAGATCCTGCTGGCCGGCTTGGACGACGTCGTCCGCTTCGGCAAGGAGTGCACCGGTTTCGTCCGGGCGGACGACGGGACGGTGACAGCGGCGTTCGCCGACGGGACCACCGCGACCGCGGACGTGCTCGTCGCGGCCGACGGCGCCGGCTCCCGCGTGTGGGGACAGCTCCGCCCCGAGGCCGGCCGCACCACGCTGCCGGCGACGGCCGTGGCCGGCAAGCTCTTCCTCACCGAGGAGAACCGCCGCTGGCTGCCGGAGCCGTTGCTCGCCGGCATGAACGCGTTCTGGCCCCGCCAGGACTTCCTGTTCACCGCGGTCTTCCGCAGGCGCGAGAACCCGGCGGCGATCAACGCCAGGCTCGGCGACCGCCTACGCGCGCTCGGGCTGGAGCCGGAGCGCCTGCTGGAGGACTCCCACGACGACGACTACATCCTGTGGGCCTTCATCGCCCACCGCGACGCGCTGCCGGGCTTCACGGCGAAGGACCAGGTCGATCCGGTCGCGGTCGCGGTACGGGAGATGCTGGCCCGGCGGACCACCGGATGGCACCCCGACCTGCGCCGGCTGCTCGCCGACTCGACCCCGGACACCCTCTACCAGACCGAGTTCAGAGCCGCCCAGCCGCTCCGGCCGGCGGAGACGGGCAACGTCACCGGGCTCGGGGACGCCGTCCACCAGATGCCGCCGGTCGGTGGGCTCGGCGGCAACACCGCCCTGCGTGACGCCCACCGGCTCCGCACCGCCCTCATCGCCGCCGATCGTGGCGAGCAGCCGTTGTCGCGGGCGTTGCACGACTACGAGACGGACATGCTGCACCACGGTTTCGACACCGTGCGCGAGGTCGTGCGCAACACCGACGCCGCGATCGACCGCAACCCGCTGCGACGGACGGCCATCCGATGGTTCTTCCGCACCTGCGGAGCCGTCCCGCCCCTCGGCCGGGCGGTGTTCGGCGAGGGCTGACCTGGAGCTCGACACCTGGCTGCGTCCGGAGGGCCTGGGCTCGTCGGTACGGAACGGGATAGTTCAGGCGTCCGACGGGTCGGCGCGGTCGGCTGGGAGAAGATCGAGAGACCGGGCCCTCCGCAGTGCCATCACCCGGTCGTGCACGCCGAGCTTGCGGTAGAGGTTCTCCTTGTGCTTGTTCACCGTCGCCTCCTTGATGTTGAGGCGGCGGCCGATGGCGTAGGCGGTCAGCCCTTCGCTCAGGAGCTTCAGGACCGCCATCTCGCGCAGGGTGATCCTGAACTCGGCCGGGTCAGCAAGCGCGGGCAGGCTGAAGAGCACCTTCTCGTGCGCTTCAACCGTGTCAAGGAGTGAGCGCGCGAGACCGGCGTACTCGAGATCCCGGCCGCTGTAGCCAGTGCCGTCGCGGCTCATGATGACGCCGCGGATCTGACCGGGCAGGGAATTCAAGGGCAGGGCGATCTGGCGATCGATGCCGATCGCTTCTCTGCCGGCGCGGTAGGCTTCGCTCCCCCACCAGTCGCCGCCGGCGACGTCGTCCATGGTCAGAGGCGTCCGGTCACCCGTCCGTGCGTAGTGGCGGAGCAGCGGGTGCGCACGCATGTGGGAGCGGATCAGGGCGTCCAGCGGTGCTTGGTGCAGCCAGTCGGGCGATCCGGTCAGCGCGTGCCCGGTGCCCGCCGCCCAGTCCAGGTCGATGAGCACCGCCAGATCTCCCGGCAGATCCTTTGTCAGCCGCTCCATCAGCAGAGGCCATACGCGTACGGGCGCTCTCGTCGTGAGGATGTCCATTGCCAGGTCGTGGATACGTCTCGCATCCGCCTTGAACAAAGACGCCATGAGCGCATTGTGCATGAACGGCTACCAGCTGACACAGCAAATGGGAAGTACGCACTTCTTCGTATTCATCGGCACGGCCGACCGGCGGGACAGTGTGGGTGACATGCACGAGAGGAGCCCGCATGAAGCGAAGAACTGCCCGTCTCGGATCACGTCTGGCGGGGGCCGCACTGCTCGTCGCCACCACGCTGACGGCGGTGACGGAGGCGCCCGCCCACGCCGGCACCCTCGACGCGATGCGCCGTTGCGCTGAGGGCCAGGTCGCGAACCACGACATCCCGCACCTGCTCGTCTGGGGCAACGGCGGCGGCGGCGTTCCCGTCGGCCGCAACCCGAACAACATCATCGAGCCGGGCGACGTGTTCCAGATCATCCCGGACATGAACTCGCGAGTGGATCCCGATGACTGGGAGGGCGGTAGCGTCGGCCCCGCCGGCAACGGGCAGGTCGCGCCGCAGGGATGGCCCTTCCCCGGGCTGGCCCAGTACTCCGCGGTGCTGCGCTTCAACAACAACCCCGCAGGCTGGACGAGCGACGCGCGGCAGGCGACTGCGTTCAACAGGTGCACAGTCTTCCGTGACAACGCCCCAGCCAGATTCTCGTTCGGCGTGAACGACCCCGGGCCGGGCGACAACGACGGCGCCTGGACCTTCCGCGTACTGATCTGGAAGGCGTCCGCCCCGGCCACCGGCCCCATGGACCGGTGCAGCCGGAACCTGCCGGCGACCGGACCACGCGACCGGGCCGACACCTCCATGGGAGTCGCCGGGAACGGCAGTTTCGGCAGTTTCCCCTCGGGAGCCACACCGGGCAACGTCCTGCGGCAAGGGGACGTCCTGCGCCTCGAACCCGATTACGCCAGCAGAGCCCGCATGGACTACTTCTTCGCCGACCACGGTCCCAACGGCACCAACAGGCCGGCTGTCACCTCCGGCTGGCCGTACCAGGACCTGTTCGAGTTGTCGCCCATCCTGCGCTTCAACAACAATCCAGCCGGCTGGGTGGGAGATCCCGTGCAGGCGACGGCCCTCGGAGGATGCATGCTGTGGGCTGATGCCCAGCCCGTCCGGCTGCTGTTCGGCGTAAACGACCCCGATCTGTCCGACAACTCCGGACAGTGGCGCTTCCGTCTCCGGATCTACGGCCGCGACTAGAGCACGTCTTAAACGTTGGAGCGGCCGGTCGTTGACGGCAACGACGTGGGAGAAGGTCTCGAAGGGTGACGTCGTCGAGTCGACGGACTACACCTCGGTGACCGCGGACCTATCGCTACCTGCAGTGACGGCCTTCCGTTTCAGCTGGCTGCCAACGATGCAACCCAGGAGGACCGAACAAATGCCTTTCGATGACTACCAGCGGGAGAGCTCACGGCGGATAGACCAGCAATGCGAAATGGTCCGTCGCTCCAACGAAGAGTCGGCACGTAGACGCAATCGCGAAGATTGGCGTGCCCGCCGTAACAGCGACGAGGACGACTTGAGCTTCGGGACACAAGTCATCCTCGCCATTGTGGCGCTCGCTGTCTTCTTCCTCGTGGTATACCCGCAGTTGCCCCACCGCTGAGGAGCCGACAATCCCGATAGTCGAGCGACTGGCTCAGCAACGACGGTGAGCCAGAGGAGCCACAGTAATTCCCGAACAACCGTCCGTCGCACCACTGCGGGCCAGAGCCAGAGCCAGGGTGATGACCTCGGACGAGGGGGTCATGGCCATGCCCGCAGTTCCGCGCCGCGTGGGTCGTTCGCCACGGTCTCTTCCCTGTCGATGATCTTCGTGGTGCGGTGGGTCACGTCGTAGCGGTTCCAGCCGGGGTCGCCGGTTCCGGCGAAGGCGATCCAGGACGCGTGCGTACGGGCGGCGAGGTCGGCGGGTGGCTCGTCCGGGCCGAGCAGGGCGTCGGGCCCGCGCAGTCCGGGCAGGGCGGTGGCGTCGAAGACGAACGGCAGCTCCACGGTGTGGGCCGCGCCGAGTTCGCCTCCCAGTGCCGGCGAGCGCCAGGCGAAGCTGTAGACGTAGGTGGCGGATGAGCGATGCGCGGCGTGCGCGTCGGCCAGTCGCCGGTTGCCCACGCGGAAGAGGGCGTCGCCCATGATCGCCGAGCGCAGCTCGCCGCTGGACGCGAGTGGCCGCGCCTTGCGGTAGGTCTCGACGAGGTGGCCGGGCTCGGGGTGGGAGCGGGTCGCGGCGGCCGTGACGTCGGCGTCGGTCGAGGAGGACAGGGTCCCGAACGGCGCCAGGTAGAGGTTGCCCTCCTCGGTGGTGGTGCCCGCCAGCAGGTCCACGGCGGCTCCGCGGCCGGCGGCGACAGCCTCGGCGGGCTGCTGGTCGAGCACGACGCTGAACGGGCTGAGCCCGATGAGCGGGTCGTAGTGGGTGGCGGTGCGCAGGTCGATGCCCGACAGTTCGGGAATGACCTCGACGAGGCGCCGGTCGGGGACGTCGGCGAAGGACTCGGCGCGGGGCTCGACGCCCAGTGCCGCGGCGGCGGCGCGGGTCACACGGGCGGCCTGCTCGGTGGTGAAGGCTCCGAGGCCGCTGCCACTCTGGACGATCGCGCGGCGGAACAGGCCCTCCGCCTCGGGCGTCGCCAGCACAGCGCCCACGATCGTGGCGCCGGCGGACTGGCCGGACAGCGTGACGGTCCCAGGGTCGCCGCCGAACGCCGCGATGTTCTCGCGTACCCAGCGCAGGGCGGCGATGACGTCGAGCAGGCCCCGATTGTCGGGTGCGCCGGGCAGGTGGAGAAAGCCCGGGATGCCGAGCCGGTAGTTGAGGGTGACGAGGACGACTCCGTCTCGGGCGAAGGCGGCGCCGTCGTACAGGGGCGACCGGGTGGATCCGGCCACGAAGCCGCCTCCGTGCACGAAGACCAGCACGGGCAGGCGCGCGTCGGCGGCGGCGGTCTCGGGTGTCCACACGTTGAGGGTCAGGTAGTCGTCGCCGGTGATCCAGCCGGGTCCGAAATATGGGGACATATCTAGGCGACCGAGTTTGCGTTCGGACTGCGGCGCGTTCGATCCCGGCTCGGTGGCGTCCCTTGTGCCCGTCCATGGGGCGTGCGGGCGCGGCGCCTGGAAGCGGCCGGCGCCCACCGGGGGCGCGGCGTACGGGATGTTCAGGAAGACGACGGAGTCGTCGCCGCGCCGTCCCCGGACGGTGCCCTGCGCGGTGACGACGTCCACGTGCTGCTTCATCAGATTTCCTCGAAGTACGGTGAGAACGGGGCCCAGCCCTTGACGGCGAACCCGCTGCCCTCCCTGATCACCTCGGCGGCGCCGTGCCCGCCCAGGTGCGCGGGGATGACCAGGGCGTTGTTGTCGGCGGCCCAGCCGAAGACCTTGGCGCGGGAGGCGCGGGCGGCCGCGGGGTCCTCGCAGAAGCAGCTGTTGACGTCCGGCTCAATGAACTGCACGGGGCTGTGCATCATGTCGCCGACGAACACCGCCCGGTCCGCGCCCGACAGCAGGGTGAGCACGGACGATCCCGGCGTGTGCCCGGGCGCGAGGTCCAGGCGCAGGTTCGCGTCGATCTGGTACGAGTCATCCCACAGCAGGGTCAGACCCGCCTCGTGGACGGGCAGGACGCTGTCCTCGAACACGTTCTGATTGCCCCGCCCGAAGACCGACTTGTGGTCGTTGGCCGGGTTCCAGAAGTCGAAGTCGGGCTTCGGCATCAGGTACGTGGCGTTGGGGAAGGTGGGCACCCAGGCGCGGTCGTCCTGAAACGTGTTCCAGCCGACGTGATCGATGTGCAGGTGGGTGTTGACGACGAGATCGACGTCCTCGGGCCGGACGCCGGCGCGGGCCAGGTTGCCCAGGTAGCCGGTGTCGAGGTAGCTCCAGACCGGCGCGTAGGGTCGGTATCTGTGGTTGCCGACGCCGGTGTCGACGAGAATGGTCCTGCCTTCGCTGCGCAGGAGCCAGGTCTGGATCGCGCTGTTGACGATGCCCGTTTCCGGGTCGAGGAACTGCGGCGCCAGCCAGGAGGAGTTGTCCTCCCAGGTCCGCGGCGAGGTCTCGGGGAAGAACTGCTCGGGCGTCATCCCGACCGGGCCGTGGTGCTCCCAGACGCGGGTGATCGTCACCTCGCCCAGGGTGATCTGGTCGACCGTTTCTCTGACCATGGGGAATCCTCCGTTGGATGGGTGGGGTGCCGGGGAACGCCTCCGCCCGACCATCGTGCGTGGCGGCGGCGGATCATCGGTATCCGTCAGATGACTGCACCCGATGTGACCGAGCGCGCTGGATGTGGCCGCCCCGTCGCTGCCGGCACTCGCTCGCGGCATGGTGGCGGCGGGTCGGTGGTGGGGGCGGGCTCGGACGAGGAGGTGGGTGATGAGGGGTGAACGTGCGCACGGACGTGCGGCGGGTCTCCCTGCCGCGGATGAGCCGGCGATCGTCGCACGGGAGCCGATGAGTGTCGAACGGGAGCCGTCGAGTCTCGGGCCTGAGCCATCGGGCCTCGGGGCGGAGCCGTCGATCGTCGGGCGGGACGCCGAGGTCGAACGGCTCGCCCGGCTCATCCGGGTCGGGGCCGGTATGCCGCACGACGGCGACCTGCGCGAAGCCGACGTGCCGCGTGGCGGTGTTCTGATCGTCGCCGGTGAGCCGGGGGCGGGCAAGAGCACCCTGCTGGAGGACGCCGCCCGCCGCGCCGCTCATGCGGGTCACCGTGTGCTGCGCGCGACCGGCCGCGAGTCGGAGCGAGATCTCGCCTTCGCGGGGCTCCACCAGCTTCTGCGGCCCGTACTGGACCAGGCGGACGCGCTGCCCGAGCGGCAGCGCCGGGCTCTGCTGGGGGCGTTCGGTTTCGAGGACGCTCCCGGCGCACCCGACGATCCTGACGTACGCGACGCTCGCGACGTACACGATGCTCCCGACCTACACGACGCGCCCGACGCTCCCGACGTACACGACGTACACGACGTACACGACGTACACGACGTACCGAACGAACCCGAGCCCCTGCTGACAGGACTCGCGGTCCTGACCCTGCTGTCCCGGCTGGCCGACCATGCGCCCGTGCTGCTCGTGGTCGACGACGCCCACTGGATCGACGCCGCCTCCGCCGGCGTGCTGTCCTTCGTAGCCTGGCGGCTGGACGACGACCCGGTCGCCCTGCTCGTCGCCGTACGCGACGACGAGCCGCTCTCCGGGTTCGAGCACGCGTTCCCGGCGATCACGCTGGCGCCGCTCGACGACGCGACGTCCCGCCGACTGCTCGGCCTGCGCGCGCCGGAACTGCCGGCCGGGGTCCGCGAACGGGTGCTCGCCGAGGCCGCCGGCAACCCGCTGGCGCTGCTGGAGCTGGCGAAGGCCGCCCGTTCCCGCGACCCCGGCGACCTCGATCCTGGCCCGTTGCCGGTCGGCGAGCGGCTGGCGGCCGGCTACGCCGCCCAGGTGGCGGAACTGCCCGAAGCCTGCCGCCGTACGCTGCTGCTGCTCGCGGCCGCCGACGTGGAGGATCCCCCCGACGCCGTCCTCGCGCTGCTGCCCGACACCGGCGACAAGACGTGGATCACCCTCGAACAGGCGGGGCTGATCACCCAGGCCGGCCGGCGGGTGCGGTTCCGCCATCCGCTGATCCGTTCCGCGCTCTACCAGTCCGCACCCTTCGACGCCCGCGCGCAGGCCCATCGCGCGCTCGCCGACGTCCTCGGCGACGAACCGGACCGCCGCGCCTGGCATCTCGCGGCGGCCACGCCGTACCCGGACGCGGAGGTGTCGGCCGCCCTGGAGCGTACGGCGGACCGGGCCCGTCGCAGGGGCGGCTACGCGGCGGCGGCGAAGGCGCTGGCCCGCGCCGCGGAGCTGAGCCCCGTGCCCGGCGACGGCACGCGGCTGCTGGTCGAGGCGGCCGGCCTGGCCGTGCTCACCGGCCGCCTGGCCTGGGTGGAGGAGCTGGCCGAACGCGTGCGCGCCCGTACCGACGACCCCGCCGTACTGGCTGCCGCGACCCTGCGCGTCGGACGGCTGACGGCGCTGAGCCGGCAGCACAACGCCGTCTTCGCCGAGCTGATCGGGATCGCCGACGATCCGGCGGCCACGCACCCGGCGACCGCGCTGGACGCGCTGGCCGCCGCAGCCGTGCTGCGCTTCTACTCCGGCGACGAATCGCAGCGGCGCGAGATCGACCGGATCCTGCCGCGCCTGCCCGACGGCCCGCTGCGTGACTGGGTACGGATGGTGGCGGACCCGTTCGGCGCCGGGCGCCGGCTCGTCCCCCGGCTGCCGGGCATGATCACCACGGCCAGGGACCATCCGGAACGACTGACCGCGCTCGCCGTCGCCGCCTGGATCATGGACGAGACCGCGCTGGCCGTACGGACGTTCGACGAGGCGATGCGGTCATGGCGGGTCAGGGGACCGATCCCCGACGGGATGGGCGGCGTGGCGGCGCTCGCCTATTTCGAGTACGGCCGCTGGGCGCAGGCGCGCGAGGTGTGCGCCGACATCGGCGCGCTGGCCGCCGGGAAGCTCGACCACGCGGCGGCATGCGTGCTCGCCACCGACGCCATGGTGCTGGCCGCCCAGGGCGACACGGGCGAGGCCCGCGCCCTCGCCGAGCGGGCGTTGCGCCTGGTCGATCCGCTGGAGAGCCGATCGGTGGCCGTGCACGCCCGCCGCGCCACTGCTGCCGCCGCCGCGGCCGAGGGTGACTACGAGAGCGCGTACGAGCAGTACCGGACGCTCTTCGACCGCGACGGAGATCCCGTCCACTACCACGCCTCGTACCCGGCGCTGCCGGAGCTCGCCGCGGCGGCGGCGCGTACCGGCCACTCCGCCGAGGCGGCCGAGATCGTCGAACGTTCGGCCCGCGCCCTGACCGAGGGCGGATCCGACCGCCTGCGTGCCCTCGTCGAACGCAGCCGTGCGCTGCTGGCCGGCCCGGAGCAGGCCGAACGGGCTTTCCTGGCCGCGCTGGCGGAGCCGGCGCTGGAACACCGGCCCTTCGAGCAGGCCCAGACGCGGTTGGAGTACGCCGAATGGCTGCGGCGGCGGCGCCGCATCGCCGAGGCGCGACCGCACCTCGCCGCCGCACACGAGGTCTTCGCCCGGCTGGACGCGCGCCCGTGGGCCGAACGCGCACGGGCCGAACTGCGGGCCGCCGGTACGGACGTCACCGTGCCGGACGCGCTGGGCCTGGCCGAGCTCTCCCCGCAGCAGCGGCAGATCGTCCGGCTCGCCGCCCGCGGGCTGACCAATCGCGAGATCGGGGAGCGGCTCTACCTCTCGCCGCGGACTGTCGGCTCGCACCTTTACCGCGTGTTCCCCAAACTGGGCGTCACCACCCGCGCCCAGCTACGCGACGTGGTGGACGCGGGCGGCGTACCCCGGGACTGACACGCGGCGGCGGAATCGGCACGATCTTCACCAGTGCGGGTGCCGGGCCAGCCATCCGAGATGCCCCTCAGAGGGCGGCGTGAGGCAGATAGTGCTCGCCGAGGATGTGCGACACGAGCCGGCCCCGACTGCGTACACCAACCTTGGCGAATAGCGACTTGAGGTGGTCCTGCACAGTACTGGCGGAGATGTGCAGCTCGGCGGCGATCCCGGCGGACGGCACCCCCGCGATCACCCGCTGCAGCACCTCCCGCTCGCGCGGGCTGAGGGCGTACGCGAGCATCAGCATTTGCGAGATCTCCGAGGTCGGAGCCGCCTGGATGACTACCGAGACGTCCCCTTCGCGGCCACCCTCCAACGGAGACCCCCAAAGCGACAACCACCGCCCGGTACGCGACCGTACCCGCGCATGGGCTTCGGCGCCGTGACCGGCACGAGCGGCCGCCGCCACCTCGTGCACAGCCATCCGGTACGGCGACAGTTCGTCCAGCTTTCCCCGCCCGGCCTCGTTCGCCGCCAGCACCACTCCACCCCGATCCACGATCAGCACCCCAGGACCGCCCGAATCGGCGCTCACCCCCACCCCAGCACCAGGCCGGCACGCGGCCCGCCGCAGCGCCACCGCGACGGAAGCGGAGACGGCCCGCACCAGCTCAGCGTCACCGTGCGTGAAATCGGGCCGTCCACCGTTCCGGAACAGGGCCACCCCGCCCCAGCACCTGCCGTCGGCCACGAAGACGGCCCGCAGCTCATGCCGCGCGCCGATGACGGGCAACACCGACCGGTACCGGTGGCTGACCTCAGGATCCCCACCGGTGCTCTGTCCGAGGATCGCCACGGTACGGCCGGACCGGGCCAGGTCCGCGAACTTGTCCACGTCCGCGACCAGGTATTCGTTGGGCGCCGCGATGGCGGCGGCCGAGGGGATGCCGTCGGAGACCTCGTCGGTGATCAGCAGCGTCCACGGGTCGATCGTGCCGAAGCAGAACGCGTCCTGGGGAATCACGCGACGCAGCCGCTCGGCGATCCTGGCTCGCAACGTCCGCGAATCCAGGTCGAGGGAACAGATCGCCACAATGTCGCGTACGGCTTCACGCTGTGCGACAGAAAGCCCCATGTGCTGACAGCCTACCGACCGTGCCTTGAGCGAGATCCCAGAAATCTGGGATGCCGAAACCAAGGTCGGGCCCCTTACCGTGGCGATCGATTCGTACCTGTTCTGAAGAAAGGACCCTCGTGACCCTCCCCTACCTGGCCCAGGCCGCCGACCACGAGCAGTTGGAATGGCTCGGCGGCGGCATCATGCAGATCCTGCTGGACGCCCGGCACACGGAGGGCCGGCTGACGATGTTCCGCTCGGCGGCCCCCGAGGGCTCCGCCGCACCGGTCCACGTTCACGCCGACGAGGACGAGATCATCGTGCTCCTGTCCGGCAGCGGCATCGTCTGGGCCGGCGACCAGCGTTACGAACTCTCCGAAGGCGGCGTCGCCTTCCTGCCGCGCCGGGTCCCGCACACGTACCGGATCACCTCACCGACGGCGGACATGCTGGCCGTCAGCACGCCCGCAGGCATGGAAGGCTTCTTCCGCACCGCCGGCCGCGCCCTCTCCCAGCCCAAGCCGGAGGGCTGGACGATCACCCCCGCCGACCTGGCCGCCGCAGCCAGAACCCACGGCCAGACCATCCTCGGCCCACCCCTCGCCACCGACGACCCGATGCCCGCCGCCTACCTCGACTGATGGCGTCGAATCGCCATACGAGCGATGACCATCGTGGCCCGCTCCAACCGAGTCCCGGCCGAAGAAGCCCTGGCCGAGGACCTTCCGTGGCTCACCTGGCTTCCTGAGCACGAGCGGCTGCAGTGTGTCCGCGAGCTCCTCGCCCACCTACGGGCCAGAGCGGACACCGGGGAGTTCCTGCCCTATGCCCGCACCCGCCGTTCGTGGAGGTCCACCGCTCTGGTCTGGAGCGACCCGGAGATCGCCCGCGACCTCGCCGACCCGTTCGACGGCAGCGGCGGGCAGCTCGTCGACGGCGCCGAGTGCTGAGCAGCCGGGTGGTGCGCTGCATGGTGCTGCCCGTGACGGTCTCGGTCGTCACGGTGAGCTGGCGGGCGCGCCGATCGCGGTCGAAGAAGAGGCTGTAGGAGACGGCCAGGCTGCCGTTCCAGCCCGCGCGCAGGCCGAGCAGCGTCGGCCCGTTTCCCGACGATCCCGCCCCGACCTCGCCCCGCCAGGCCCGCGTCACCGCGAAGCCCTTGTCCGGGTAGAGGACCACTTCGGCGGCGGTCTCGGCCTCGGCGTCCACCTCCACGCCCGCCATCGGCCCCGCGCCCAGGGACGCCGACCCGGCCGCTCTGGCGCTCAGGCCGATCGCCGCGCGGTTCCAGCCGTCCGGAGGCACGACATGGCTGAGGACCTCGCGGGCCGAGCTCGCGTTCGGCCGCTCGTACACGAACGTCGCCGCCGCGTTCGCGGCGATCGAGCCTTCGAGGCCGGGGCCGATCTCGTTGATCCAGCTGCCGCCGTCGATCCAGGGGGCGAACGCGGAGGTGAAACGCCGGCCCGCACCCAGTTCGTACGACAGTGCGGCCGCGTACGTACGCTTCCCCCGTTTGGGATCCTTGACCTTCGTCGCCGTCGACCGTGCAGCCTGTCTGGATCAAGAGGGGCAGGGCTGCCAAGAAACATCTGCGGAGCTGAGCCATCGCCTGACCTCCCCACGCCCGTGGCCTTTCTCAATATGGCTGCTCCCCCGGTCGCCGGTAAAAGGAGTATTCGGGGTGGAGGACCGATATAGCGGCTTCGTCCAGCCGAATGCCGGGCCGGGTGCTTTGTCGGTGGCCACCAAAGGTCGGTGCCGGGTTCAGCGGATCCGATGAACTGCTGGACGGTGTCGTCGTCGCAGGATGCTGGTATGACGACGACCTTGGTGATCAGCGGTGGCACGGTTCACGACGGCAGTGGCGGCCCCGGCCGGGTGGCCGACGTTCTGGTCGAGGGTGACCGGATCACCGCCGTGCGCCCCGGCGTGGGCGAACTCGACGGCGTGCCGGTGCTCGACGCGACCGGGCTGGTGGTCGCGCCTGGCTTCGTGAACGTGCTCAGTCACGCGTACTTCACCCTGGAGAAGGACGGCCGCGGCCTGTCCGACCTCTACCAGGGCGTCACCACGCAGGTCTTCGGCGAGGGCACCTCGATCGGGCCCCACACCCCTGAGCTGCGGGCGGAGCTCGAATCGGGCAACGCGCCGGACGATCCGCCGCTGGTGTGGGACCGGCTGTCGGAGTTCCTCGCCCATCTCGAAGGCAAGGGGGTCGCGCAGAACGTGGTGAGCTTCGTCGGCGCGCACAACCTGCGCATGATCGGGGCGGGTTCGGACGACCGGCCGATGACCGCGGCCGAGCTCTCCCGCGTCCGCGGGGTGCTGGACGAGGAGCTGGCCGACGGTGCCCTCGGGATCGGGTCGGCGCTCATCTACCCGCCGGGCTGCTTCGCCTCCACGGACGAGCTGGTCGCGCTCTGCGAGGTCGTCGCCCGGTACGGCGGCACGTACGTCTCTCATCTGCGCAGCGAGGGCGATCACTTCCTGGACGCCGTGGACGAGCTGATCACGATCGGCCGCCGGGCCGGGGTGCACGCGGAGATCTATCACCTCAAGGCCGCAGGGCAGCACAACTGGCCGAAGATGGCGCGGGCCGTCGAGCGCGTCGAGGCCGCCCGGGCGGCGGGGCAGCCGGTGACCGCCGACGTCTATCCCTATCTCGCCGGGCAGACCCAGCTCGGCTCCTCGATCCCGCCGGACTTCCACGAAGGCGGCCACGAAGCTCTCGCGTCCCGACTGGCCGATCCGGCCGAACGAGCCCGCATCCGCGCAGCCGTGACGACCCCGTCAGAGCGTTGGGAGAACCTCTACCTGGCTGCGGGCGGCGCGGACGGCGTCATGCTGCTCCCCGACCCGAGCGGGCCGGCGGTCGAGTATCGCGGGCTCAGTCTGCGGCAGGCGGCCGACCAGCACGGCACGGACCCGGTGGAGATGCTGCTGCGGCTGGTCGAGCTGGAGCCGACGCTGCACGCCATGTACTTCATGATGAGCGAGGAGACGCTGCGCACCGCGCTGCGCAACCCGTGGGTCTCCGTCGGTTCCGACGCGCCGACCTTCGCCACCGAGGCACCGTACGCCGACGTGCCCACCCATCCTCGGGCGTACGGGACGTTCGCCCGCATTCTCGGCCGGTACGTACGCGAGCAGTCCCTGCTCACCCTCGGCGAGGCGGTGCGCCGGATGACCAGCCTGCCGGCGGGCAACCTCGGCCTGCGGGATCGCGGCCTGCTCGCCCCGGGCAAGTACGCCGACATCGTGGTGTTCGACCCGGAGACGGTGGGCGATCACGCGACGTACGAGGAACCGCACCGGTACGCGACCGGGGTCCGGCACGTGGTGGTCAACGGGCGTCCCGCGCTCGCGGACGGCGTACCCACCGGGCAGCTCTCCGGCCGGGCCCTGCGGCGCGGGCGCTGACACCTGCAGTTCCGAAGGGCCTGACGACCTGCTGTTTCGAAGAGCGCTGTTTCAGGCGGTGCCGTACGTGTACATTCGCGGAAGATCCCGGGGAATCTCGCGCGTACGAGTCGCGCTTCAGGAGGAAATGCATGCACGCACGGCCGCGAATGCTCCTCGCTGTTCTGCTGAGCGTCGCGATCGCGTCCGCCGGGTGCGGCCTGAGCGGCGGCGGCGGCGTTTCAACGGCTGTATGTATGGACACGGCAGCGAAAGAAACCGCGAAACTCAGAAGCGCTGTGGAAGGATTGCTGCCGCCCGAGGTGGCCCAGACCATGACCGAGAACAATGGCTGCGATGCGGGCTCCAGCGATGCTTACCTTCTCTTCGAAGCAGGTCGCGCCGTGTCGGGGTACCAGTTGCTGGAGCCGTTCCGCGAGGACGAGTGGGAGGTGCGGGACGCGCCTACCGGCGATTGTTCCTACTGTGTCGCGGGCGTCAGCAAGGCACATGCCGGGCGGACGGTGGAGGTCTGGGTTTACGACCGGTCGAGCACCTCGCCCATGGAAGTCGAGGTGCGATCCCGCTGAGCGACGATTACTGGGAGGCCGTTTATGCCGTGCCGCCGCTCGACGAACTGGAGCGTCGCGACGAGTCAGCCGTTTTCGGATGGATCAGCCGTCACTTTCCGGCCGACGGGACCAAGATTGCCTGGGAGCGCGTCGAAGGCAGGCATGCGCACTGGAGAATCGCCGACGACCAGCGGCCGGCCGCCAAGGCGGCGGAAGAGGTGCGGCGGCGCTTGGGCCCGGGCTCCGTGGTCGAACACGTCGGCGACTCGCTCTCGCCTTATGGCGTGCGCTTCACCGATGAGAACGCCCTCGCGGTCGTGGCCGCGCTGCTCGAAATACCGGAGCACCACTATTTCCTCGCCGAGGACCGATCGTGGATCGTGGTCGTCACCATGGAGGGAGATCTGGACGTGTTGGACCGACCGCGATAGGTGACCCCGCGGCCCCCGTATGGGACGATCACTCGGGCTTATGCGCTCCACCCGCCCAATGGCTTTGCCCGCGTTGTCGTCGTGAGCGGAGGAAACGGTTGTGGGGAATGGCGGACAGGCGCTGCGGAGAAGGCACACGATGCGCCGGCCTGGAGCGGTGCTGCTGGTTGCGGTCGTCTTCGTAGGCGGATACTCGCTCGCCGGAATACTCGAACGTGAATATGTGGACTTCCTGTATGCGCGGACGCCCCCGGGAGAGGTCCCGTATCTTGCCGACACGGTGCAGTTGGCGGGCATGCGACTGTTCATGGTCGTGGGGATCGGGTTGTTGTCCCGGTTCACGTCCTACCGGCTGCGCGATTCGTTGCTGGGTCTCATTCCGGTCTATGGCGAGATCCTGCTCATCAAGCTGTGCTGGCGGGCGGTGTTCTTTCCCTATGTGGACTGGGTGCCGCGGGAGAGTGAGCGCGAGGGGCTTGAGGCCACGTCCGGACGGGCAGCGGCAGGAGGAAGGGTGGTCTGGCTGCGACGGCGGAGTGAGCAACCGGGCTGAGCGGCCCGAGCCGCGGCATGGTGATGCGCGAACAGCTGGGCCGCTCAGACCTGATCAGTGGTGGCGGGCCGGCGAACCATACGCAGCCGGGCTCACGTCCAGCTCCGATACTCGTCGGCGGGCAGAGGATGATCGACCGGGACGACGCGCGAGTGCACCGCCGTCAGGCAGCCGGGGCAGAACAGTTGCCGGAAGACGATCTCCGCGTCCACGTACTCCCCCGGGTCGGGCCAGATGTGCGGACCCGCCTCCGCCGGCGGCGAGTCGCGGCGGGCCAGGCCCGTGACGAACGCGCCGCCCGCCATCGGCCCGATCCAGGTGCCGCAGTGCACGCAGACCACGGTTCCGCCGTCCGGTGACGACGACGATGGTGACGGGGACGGGGACTCCACGACGGCGAGGTTGTCGTCGAGTCGGCGGGCCGTGGTCAGGTCGGGCGCGCCGATCGGGGTGAGCCGCGTGCCGGACAGGCCGGCGTCGGACGCGCGGCGGTGCCGCAGCTTCTCGCGGGTCTCGTCGGTCGCGGCCGGGTCCACCTCGCCGTCCTCGTCGAGCACGACGCCGTAGACGTCCCGAGCCGCCCGCACCGAGACGCGGGCCTGGCGCACGTCCTCCCCCACCTGCCCGGCCGGCCGCAGCAGCGGGTCGCCGTAGCCGCCGCCCGCCTGCCAGTGCAGGTAGAGGGCGTCTCCGACGCCGAGCGTCGACTCCCCTTCGCAGGGCAGCACCTCGGTCTCGCCGCCGAGCTCGTCCAGGCCGGCGGGGATGGTGGCCGTCCGGGCGAGCTGGGGCGTGTCGATGCCGCGTACGACCAGGTCGAGCTGGGAGTTGCCCGGGTAGCCGCCGGCCAGGCCGACGTTCTGGTTCGCGACCTTGCCGGTGCCGGAGACGACCAGCGACATCGTCCCCGTCTGGGCAGGATGCTGGACGTAACAGACCGAGCCGCTCATCCCGCCCCGCTGCCGGCCCGGCCCGCCGGAGTCGGTCTGCTCGCGGCGCCACAGGGCGACGAGGGGGTAGAGGTACTCGGTCATCTCGACGTCAGGGGCCCGGGCGGAGGGGATGATGAGCCTGCCGCCGGTGTCGACGCCGTCGTAGTGCACCTGGGCTCCGTAGCCGCCGGCCATGACGTCGAAGACGGGCGAGACGAAGCCCTTGGCGCCGCCGCCGCGTTCGTCCACGCCGGAGACGACGCACAGGTCCGTGGTGCCGTTGCAGATCGACTGGACGTCGCCGCGATGGTCGGGTTCGGCGTCCAGCATCCTGGCCAGCACCTCGGCGACCAGGTTGCCCGCTCCCCACGCCGGCCCGAACGGCCCCTTCCCGACCGCGGCGGGGAAGGACGCGTTGGTGATGGTGTCCTCGTCGGTGATGATCTCGAAGCAGCGCATCAGCCCACCGGCCGCCCACGGGATGTCCCCGGCCAGCAGAGGCAGCATGGTGAAGACGATCCCGGCTCGTAATCCCGGGTACGGGCAGTTGATGATGCCGGTCTGCCCGGCGGTGCCGCGGAAGTCGAAGACGAGCCGATCGGCTTCCTTGGTCATCGCGACCTTGATCGCGTGCAGGCCGCGGTCGCCGGTCTGCGACTGTTCCTGGTAGCCGACCGCGGTCCAGGTGCCGTCGGGCAGGGTTTCCAGCTTGGCCCGCAGCCGGCGTTCGGCGTCGTCCATCATCCGGCGCATGACGATCTTGACGGTGTCGGCGCCGTACTTGGCGATGAGCCGCAGGATCTGCTCGGCCGCGTTCTTGTTGGCGGCGATCTTGGCCCGGAGGTCGAGACCCACCAGGTGCGGCAGCCGCGAGCGCCGGACCCAGGCGTCGGCGACGTCCCGTTGCAGCACCCCGCCGCGCACGACCTTCAGCGGCGGCGTCGGCACGGCCTCGCCGAACACGTCCTGCGCGGACGGGCTGAACGAGCCGGGCCGGGGCCCGCCCAGGTCCACCTGGTGCGCGATGGCGGTGGTCCAGCCGAACAGCTTGCCCTCGTGGAAGATCGGCGCCAGGATCGCGGCGTCGTTCTGGTGCAGCCCGCCGCCGATCCACGGGTCGTTGCAGAGGAACATGTCGCCCTCGGCGATGCCGGGATTGTCGCTGCGGTTGCGCAGCGTCCAGACGATGGCCAGGTCCATCGAGCCGATCAGGCCGATGTTGTACGTGCCCACCTGCACCTGCTCGCCGAGCTCGTCGCAGATGGAGAAGTTGAAGTCGTTGGACTCGGTGACGACGTGCGAGCCCGACATCCGCCGCAGGGTCTCGCCCATCTCCTGCGTGATGGCCCAGAGCCGGTGCCGGACGACCTCGTAGGTGAGGGCGTCGACCTCCCCAGCATCGTCCACCTGGTGCAGCGACAGCGCCGGCGAGATCTGCCGCAGCAGCTCGGCGCGGGGAAGGGGCCTGCTGGTGAACTCGTCCGCCCCGGGGATCCTTGATGCCATGGAACGTATCCTCACTGGTAGCTCAGCACGAGGTTGCCGAGGCGGTCGACGCGGCCGGTGACGCCGGCGGGGACGACGACCACGGTGGTCGGCACGTCGACGACGGCCGGGCCGACGAGCTCGTGGCCCGCGCGCAGCCGGGCGTAGTCGTAGACGGGGGTGGGCACGTAGCCGAGCTGCGAATCGAGGCAGACGGAACGTTTCTCGACGAGCGCGGCGGAGGGGTCGGGGCCGTCGGCCGCGGGGATCTCCGGCAGCCCGACGGGGAAGCCGAGCCCGGCCTTGGCGCGAACGCGGTAGGTGATCGCCTGCACGCCGGCCTCGCGGTAACCGGCGCCGCTGCCGTTGATGCGCTCGTACTGCCTCTCGAAGCGTTCGAGGATCTCCTCGCCGGTGCGCTCGGTGAATAACGCGTCGGGGACGGCCGTGGCGAGTTCGGTGACCTGCATCGAGTAACGCAGATCGACCTCGCGCTGCAGCGTCACGTCATGAAATTTCACCTTCTGCTGGTCGAGGCCGCGCTGCAGGTCGGCCTCCAGCCGGGCGAAGTGCGACTCCAGCACCGCGTGATGCACGGGGAACGACGACGGGTCGGACAGCTCGGCGCTCAGCACGACGTCCGAGGCGGCCAGCCCGTACGCGGAGAAGGCGGAGGCGACCGGGCCGAGCGGCACGACGACCTCGCTGACGCCCAGGTCCTGGCAGTAGCCGGCGCAGTGGGCCGGTCCCGCTCCGCCGAAGGCGTAGACGACGAAGTCGCGGGGGTCGTGTCCGGCCTGCACGACGGCCCGGCGCAGCAGGTCTCCGGCCTGCGCGTTCTGCACCTCGTGGATGGCGATGGCCGCCTCCTCGACGGTGAGGCCGAGCGGCTCGGCCACGTGCTCGCGGATCGCCTCGCGCGCCAGGTCCAGCCGCAGCGGCTTGCGCCCGCCGAGCAGCCCGCGCTCGCTCAGGATGCCGAGCACCAGGTTGGCGTCGGTGTTCGTGGGCCGGGTGCCGCCGTTGCCGTAGCAGGCGGGGCCGGGGACGGCCTCCGCGCTCTGCGGGCCGAGCCGCAGGTTGCCGCCCTCGTCCACGGACGCGAGCGCGCCGCCGCCCGAGCCGATGGTGTGCACCCGGATCGTCGCCGCGTTGATCGGGAACTGGTTCACGATCGAGCCGGGCGCCATGACCGGCTCCCCGTCCACGATCAGCCCGGCCAGGAACGTCGTGCCGCCGACGTCGGTGGTGATGACGTTGCGGTGCCCGAGCTGCTCGGCCAGGCGCATGCCGCCGACGACGCCGCCGGACAGGACGGAGCCGACCGTGGTGATGGCGTGCTCGGGAGCCCGGTCGGCGGTGATGGTGCCGCCCTCGCTCTGCATGACCAGCAGCGGCCCCTTGAGCCCGCGCTCCTCCAGCTGCTTCTGCAGCGGCAGCAGGTACGTGCGCAGCCGCGGCCCCACCTGGGCGTTCATGATCGTCGTCGAGGTTCTGGCGAACTCGCGGATGCGCGGGCTGACCTCGGAGGAGAGCGTGACGTACATGTCGGGGGCGATCTCGTGGATCAGCTCGCGGACCCGCTGCTCGTGGGCCCCGTTCTTGAACGACCACAGCAGGCAGACGGCGATGGCCTCGACCCCCTGCGCCACCAGGGTGCGGGTAACCTGGCGGACCTCGTCCTCGTCCAGCGGCACCAGGACCGTTCCCGCGTAGTCGATCCGCTCGGTCACTTCGAGCGCCCGGTACTTCGGGATCAGCGGTGCGGGCTTGCGCTGCCGCAGCGTGTCCTGGATCTCGTGGGCCGAGCGGCCGAGCGTGCGGCCCTCGGCGTTCATGATGTAGATCGCGTCCCTGTGCCCCTTGGTGGCGATGAGCCCGACGTCGGCCACCTGCCCCTGGACCAGGGCGTTGATCGACGCCGTGGTGCCGTGGGCGATGTAGTCGGTCTGCGCCAGCAGCTCGCCGACGCCGATGCCCAGCTCGCCGGCGAGGTCCTCGATCGCGCGCATGACGCCGACCTCGCGGTTCGGCGGGGTCGTCGGCGTCTTGGCCGACACGATGCGGCCGGCCCCGTCGGAGGCGACGGCGTCGGTGAACGTGCCGCCCACGTCGATGCCCAGTGCGTATGGCATGTGCGTTTCTCCTGGTGATCTTTACCGCTGGTGGGCGATGACGCGCCCGGTGACCGTGTGCAGGAGCTCGCGGGGGCGGGCGTCCGCGCCGCCCATCCAGGCGACGTGCTGGTCAGGGCGTACGAGCAGCAGCGCGGTGGGATAGCGCTCGCGGTGGTCGCCGGGCAGGTCGGCCACGGTGAGGGGGATCCCGAGGTCCCCAGCGGCCTCGGTCCAGGGGGTGACGTCGATCGCGGGGTCGGTGCGCAGCAGGGTGAAGTCGGGCCCGAGCACGTCGAGCGCCGAGCGGCCGTCGGCGAGCCAGACGTGCGGCAGCCGGAAGCCGGGCCTGGCCCGTTCCTGGTAGTCGCCCATGGTGATGGCCGCCTGCTCCTCCCCGCCGGCCACGAGGGGGGAGCCGGCGTAGTGATAGCCGAAGCTGAAGCCGTCGGGTGAGTACCGGTGCGGCTCGGTGATCGCGAGCCGCTCGGCCAGCTCGGCGCGGGCCTTCTCACCTTCGGGGCCCGGCAGGTGGATGTCCGGCGAGACGTCCGCGAACGACTTGCGCGCCGCCGCCCCCACGGCGCCGGCGAACTGCTCCCCCACGGGCTTGCGCTCCAGCTCGTACGCGCTCAGCAGCCCGGGCGGCGCCCACCCGTGATGCACGGCGGCGAGCATCCAGCCCAGGGTGGCCGCGTCCTGGATGCCGGCGTTCATGCCGAACCCGCCGACGGGGATCCAGATGTGGGCGGCGTCCCCGGCCAGGAACACCCGGCCGTCCTGGTAGCGCTGGGCGACCAGCTTGCGTCCGGTCCAGCGCACGACGCCGAGCACCTCGTGCTCGACCGGGCCGCCTGCGGCCTCCTCCAGCAACCGCTGGGAGTCCTCGGCCTCGGTGTCGTGATCGGGAGGGAAGGCGGCGTGGTTGAGCCAGTGCTCGCCGCCGTCGATGGCGATCAGCGCGGCGGGCCGGCGACCGTAGGTCCAGTACGTCCACGCCCGGTCCTTGGCCGCCAGCCGGCCCAGTTCGGGTGAGCGGACGAAGGTGGAGACGAACCGCTGGATGGCGTCGATGCCCTCGTACCGGATGCCGAGCGCGCGCCGGACGGCGCTGTGGGCCCCGTCGCAGCCGATCACGTACGCGTGGCGGAGGGTGCGGCGGGTGCCGCCGGACTCCACCACCGCCTCGACGTGGTCGTCGTCCTGCCGCAGCTCCACCAGCCGGGTGCCCCGGTCGAGGGTGATCAGCGGGTGCCGGCTCGCGTGCCGTTCCAGGATGGGTTCGAGGAACAGCTGCGAGATGCGGTGCTGCGGCTCCGGCGTGGGCCAGTCGTCCCGGCCGGCGCCGGCCAGCACGTCGCCGGCCGACGGCAGGTCGATGCGGAAGATCTGCTCGCCGCGCAGGCTCGTCCGGTACTGGATCGAGGTCGGGTAGTCCTCCGGCAGGCCGGCCCGGCGGATGTCGTCGGCCAGCCCGAGCCGCCGGAAGATCTCCATCGAGCGGGCGGAGGTGGTGTTGCACCGGGGGTTGACGCTCCGCTCCTCCGTGGCCTCCACGACGTGGCACGGCACGCCGCGCCTGGCGAGGTCGATCGCGAGGGTCAGACCGGTGGGGCCGGCGCCGACGACGAGGACGGCCGGCTCATCGGGGGTGGTGGGTTGCGGTGTCATGCGCTCAGGAACTCCCCTACCAGGGTGCAGAACTCATCCGGCCGGTCGACGTGGATCCAGTGCCCCGCCCCCGCCACCACCTCAAGGCGGCCGTGGGGCAGGGCTGCGGCGAGCCGCTCGGAGACCTCCACCGGTTGGACCCGGTCCCGCTCCCCGTGCAGGGCGAGGACCGGGGTGGCGATAGTACCGGGATCGACGGGCGGCGGCCCGCCCGCGACCTCGGCGAACATCGATCGGAAGGCCGCTTCGGCGCCGGGGCGCAGGGCCTGCTCCAGCCGTAGGCCGGCCAGGTCGTCGAGGAGGTCGCGGTGCACGCTCTCGTCGGCGACCAGGCGGGCGAGGGTGGCGCGCATGGACGCCTTCGTCGGCTCATCGTAGAAGGGGACGGTACGCGGCAAAGGCCCCGTGCCCGCGCCGCCCATGAGCACCGCGCGCCCGACCCGGTCGGGCGCCGCGGCGAGGAGGGCGAGTGCCGCGGCGCCGCCGGCGGCCGAGTTGCCGACGACGTGCACGCGGTCAAGGCCGTGCTGGTCGAGCAGGGTGAGGACCTGCCAGGCGCGGGACCGCGCCCACGCCCGCGGCCCCCGGAGGCCGGCCGTCCCGTCGCCGCTGATCCGCGTGCCGAAGCCGAGCAGGTCGGGCGCGAGGCAGTGGAACCGGGCCGCGAGCCTGGTCCGCACCCCCGTCCAGTTGCTCGCGGCGTCCACCCCCGGCCCGCCGCCGTGCAGCAGCACGAGAACGGGTCGCGCGCCCGCCTGCTCCGTCATCATGCTTCGGCCACCGCCGCCCTGGGCTCGGGCGAAGCGTCCTCGGTCGTACGCCGGAACCGGGTGAGCAGGAACACGGCGGCGGCCCCGATCAGGCCCGGGATCGCGAAGACCTGGAACATCGATCCCGGGGTCCAGCCGGCCTCCAGCAGGAATCCGGCGATCAGCGGCGCCAGCACGGCGCCGAGCCGGCTCACCGCGACGGCCAGGCCGAGCGCCGTCGCCCGGGACTCGGCCGGGTAGAGGCTCGGCACGATGACGTTGATCCCGGACACCGAGCCGTTCAGGAACAGCCCGACCAGCACCGCCACGACCAGCGCGGTGGCCAGCGTGCCGAGCGAGAACGAGAAGAGGATGAGCATGAGCGCGCCGGCCACGAAGTACGCCGCCGTCAGCCGGCGCGGTTCGAACCGGGAGGCCAGCACGCCCAGCAGGATCGCGCCCGTGACGCCGCCGAGGCTGAACAGCACGCCGCCGCTGATGCCCTGCTGGTTGGACATGCCCGCCTTCAGCAACAGGCTGGGCGTCCACGAGCTGCCGAAGTAGAAGACCAGCTGCGCGATGGTGAACGCCACCCAGACCAGCACGGTCCTGACCGCGTTACTGCCGCGGAACAACGACTCCAGCGCCACCTTGCCCGCCCCCGACCCCGATGGGGCCGGCAGGGTCTCGACGGGGGCGCGTCCCATCGACACCATGAGCCGGTTGAAGCGCTCCAGCGCGTTGGCGGGGCGGCGGGCGACGAGGTAGTCCATCGACTCGGGCAGGTAACGCAGGCCGACCAGGAGGAGGACGGCGGTGACGACGCTGCCGAAGACGAAGACCGAGCGCCAGCCGTACGAGCCGATCAGCAGGCTGGCCGCGATGCCGGCGATGACCGAGCCGATGCCGTACCCGGTGGTGATCAGCGCGACGACCAGCCCTCTGCGCCGGTTGCTGGCGAATTCGGAGGTGAGCACCGGCAGGCTGGCGGCCATCGCCCCGACCGCCGCGCCGGTCACCAGGCGGCTGGCGAGAAGCTGGTTGAAGTCCTGCGTGAGGGCCGCGGCGAGCATGCCCACCGAGGCCAGGGCGAGACAGAGGAGGGTGAGCCGGCGGCGGCCGATGCGGTCGGCGAGCGGCGCCAGGAAGAGCGCGCCGATGGCCATGCCGGCCAGTCCGCCGCTCAGCAGGACGCCCACGCCGGAGGCGGACAGGCCCCACTCGCGGGTGATCGTCGGCCCGACGTAGGAGGTCACCAGGAGATCGAACCCGTCCACCAGGTTGATCACGAGGCACAGCGCGACCGCCCTGATCTGGGCGGGACTCATCGGTGAGTTCTTGACCTGCTCGAGAACGTTCAAGGGAAACCTCGCTTGGTTGCGCGATGGTCGAAAAGCCCCCGAGGAAGCCTGGACCGGCGCCCATGAGGGCGCCGCAGGCCGTGTATGTAGCGTTCGCTCTACAACAGTGGGGGTGCGCCGGCGGTGCCGAGGACGTCAGGGGCGCCCGTGCCCACCGGCGGGGATGAGCGTCAGGCCGCGTCACGGTCAGCGGTGTGGACGGCTCGCTCGGTGAGCGGGGCCGGCCGGGTCACGACTTCGGTGCGGCGAAGGGGTTGGCGTTGGCGTGGTGGTGTCCCCAGACGTCAGGGCGGCCGAAGTCGTGCGGGACCCAGTCCTCGCCCACCTCGATGCCCGCGCAGCCGATCTCCAGGTGGAAGCCGCTGGGGTTGCGTACGTAGAAGGAGATCGCCTTGTCGTTCATGTGCCGGCCGAGGCTGATGGAGATCGGTACGTCGTTCTCCTTGGCCCGGTCGTAGGCCCGGCCGACGTCGTCGATCGAGCCGTGCTCGAACTCCAGGTGATGGATGGACGCATTCTCCGCACTGGCCAGGGCGATGCTGTGGTGGGTGCGGTTGCAGCGGAAGAAGAACAGGCCGGGGGCGCGGTAGTCGGTCAGCTTGAACTCCAGCACCGACTCGTACAGCTCGCGCAGCTCCTGGAGCTTGGGGCTGGCCAGGACGAAGTGCCCTAGACCGGTCGTGCCGGGACCGCCGGGCGGGCGGGCGGCGGCGATGCGTACCTTGGCCTCACCGACCGCGAGTTCCACGCGGTAGCCGACCGGGTCGGTGAACCAGCGCAGGTGGGTGGCGCCGCGCAGCTCCCTCTCCTCCGCGGTGCCCTCCGCGACGGTGAAGCCTGCGTCCGTGAGCCGCCGGGTGAGCCGGTCGAGCTCGCCCGGCGTGTCGACGATCCAGCCCAGCTCGCGCGGGCTGTCCTCGGTGGACGGATAGAGGGCCACGCGGTATTTGAACTCGTCGAGCTCGGCCAGGGCGACCTCGTCGGTGCCGGACTTGGCGAGGGTGACGCCGATCCCCAGAGTACGGCCGAGCAGGTCGGTCCACGCCTCGACGTCGGTGACGTTGAGGCCGACGTAGCCCAGCTTCCTGATACCCACGGTGTGTCATCCCTCCGATGCGGCGGCTGCTCCGCCCTGCAGAAACTCGCGGACGATGTGGTTGAACTCGGGCGCGCGCTCGTACTGGACCCAGTGCCGGCAGTGCGGCAGCACGCGCAGTTCCGCGTCCGGGATCCCGTCGAGGATCTTGGGCGCCCAGGTCAGGGGGACGGTCTGGTCCTCCCTGCCCCACACGAGCAGCGTGGGGGCGGCGATGAGGCCCAGGTCGTGGGTCAGGTCGCCGAAGTTCGGGGGAATCGGCAGCTCGGGGTGGGCGCGCAGGCTCGCCTCGTAGCGCTCGTCGATGAGTTCCTCGGTCGCGAGGCTCTCGTCGTAGACCATGAGCCGGACGAACTCGGCCATGGCCTCGCGCGACGGCTTGGCGGCGGCCATGTAGGCGAAGAGGCGGTCCAGGCCGACGGGCCAGGGCGGCGCGTCCGCCGGGAGGACTCCGCCCGGCGCCATGAGAACGAGCCGGTCCACGCGCTCCGGGTGGAGCATCGCGATCCGCATCGCCACGGCGCCGCCGTAGGAGTTGCCGACCAGGTGGGCCCGCTCGATCCCCAGCGCCGTCATCGCCCGGCACACCCGTTCTGCGGCGTGGAAGATCAGCGGCTCGTCCAGCTCGGGTCGCGGGGTGTCTCCCCATCCCGGCAGGTCGATCACGATGTTGCGGTAGTCGTCGAAGGCGGGCAGGTTGCCGCCGAAGTTGCTCAGACCGGTGGCGCCCGGTCCTGAGCCGTGCAGCCACACGACCGGGGCGCCGGCGCCGGCCTCGGTGTAGGCCAGGCGCAGGTCACCGACATCCAACGTGTTCGTCACTCCGCCGCCTCTCAGCTGGTGTATGTAGCGTTCACTATACAAATTTCGGCAGTGTTATCAAGAGTGACTTCGGTGCGGATTTCCTGAGGTCAGGCCTCGCTGTCGTCGAAGAGCCGCTGCGCGCCGTCGCGGTGCTCCGCGAGGCCGCGGACCAGGGCGACGAACGGCGTGACCTGCGAGCTGTAGGACATCTCGTCGAAGCTGTTGGTCACCGACAGACCGTCGGTCAGGGCGCGGCCGAGGATGGCCAGCCGCTGGACGAGGGCCTCGGCGGCCTCGCCGCCCTCGGGCGCGAAGATGGGCGTGAGCGCGTCGACCCAGGACGCGTGGGCGTAGTCGCGGATGCGGCGCACGGTCTTGCGCACCACCTCGGCGTCCTTCTGCGGCCCGACGCTGATCGCGACGAGCAGCCGGAGGTAGTCGGGCCGCCGGTCGAGCGAGCGGCACGCGGCCGAGAACCACGCTTCGAGCCGCTCCAGCGGCGCGAGGTCGTCGAACGAGGACGGATTGGGAAACAGCGCGTGCAGCTCGTCGAAGGTGCGCTCAAGGAGCGCCGCGAGGACGCCGAGCTTGTTGCCGAAGTGGTAGTAGATCGAGCTGGGCGGCAGCCCCGACTGTGCGCACAGGTCGGAGATGGCCATGCCGTCGTAGCCCTTTTCGCCGATGAGGGTGCGCGCCGCGTTCAAGATGACCTCGCGGCTGCTCAGACCGGCAGCGGCCGGCGCGGAGCCGGATTCCCTGACCATGCGGCCATGATAGATCCGCTCGGACGGCGGCACCCAAACGATGATCACAGAGCGCGGGGTGGAGCCGGTGGCCGGGCCGAAGGGGTCCGCAACGGCCCGGCCACCGGGGTTCAGGCGACGGTCGCGTCCAGGGTGACCGGGATGTTGCCGCGCGTCGCGTTGGAGTAGGGGCACATCGCGTGGGCGCCGTCGACGAGCGCGTCCGCCGTCGCCTGGTCCACGCCGGACAGCTCGATGTGCAGAGCGGCGCTGAGCGTGAACCCGCCCTCCGGAGTCGGGAGCACCTGCACCTCGGCGATGACCGCCGAGTCGGTGATCGGCGTCTTCCGCTGCGCGGCCACGGCCTTGAGCGCCGAGTGGAAGCAGGAGGCCCAGCCGGCCGCGAACAGCTGCTCCGGGTTGGTCGCGCCGCCGGGGCCACCCATCTCCTTCGGGATGGCCAGGGTGACGTCGAGCAGGCCGTCGTCGGTCCGCGCGTTTCCTCCCGCCCTGCCGTCCCCGGTAGAGGTGGCGATGCCGGTGTAAAGGGGTTGGCTCATGGTCGCGGTTCCTTCCTTAGAAGACCGAACGTTCTCCCTCAACACATCATGACGGCCTACCGCTCGAACGTCAAGACCGAACGTTCTACCTTTTTTGAAATCAACTCCGGCGCAGTGTGCGGGAGAGCCCGAGCGCGGCCGTGCGCACCGCCGGGGCGAGGTGGGCAGGCCGGAAGTGCTCGCGCGGCACCGCCACCGACAGCGCCGCGACGGGCTCGCCCACACCGGCGAACACCGGGGCGGCGATGCAGCTGATCCCGAGCGCCGCCTCCTGCTCCTCGTACGCGAGCCCCGACACCTGGGTCTGCTCCAGCGCCGTACGCAGCCGGAACGGATCGGTGACCGAGTACGGGGTCAGCCGCGGCAGCGGCGCGGCCAGGATCGCGTCCGCCAGCTCGGGCCCGGAGAACGCGAGCAGCGCCTTGCCGATCGCGGTGCACGTGAGCGGCAGCCGGCCGCCGATCCGGGACGGCAGGGGGACGGCGTCATGACCGTGGATGCGTTCGAGGTAGACGACGTCACGATCGTCGCGGATCCCGAAGTGCACGGTCTGGCGGGTGCTCTCGAACAGGTCCTGGAGGAACGGCAGCGCGCTCTCGCGCAGGTCGTGCCGGCGCGGGACGAGCGAGCCCAGCTCGAACAGCGTGCCGCCGAGCCGGTAGCGCTCCCCGTCGCGCTCCAGCAGGCCGAGCCGGACGAGGTCGCCGATCAGGCGGAAAGCCGTGGTCTTGGCCAGCCCCGCCCTGGCCGCGAGTTCCGTCAGACGGAACGAGCCACCGTCAGGGCGGTAGACGTCCAGGATGGACATGGCCTTGTCCAGCATGTTCACAGGTGGGCTGTTCCGGTGCACGGAACGAACTTTGGCACACGCCCGCTCCGCCGCCTATACCTGGGACGTTCACAGCCATCCCTTCGGAGGTCCGCCGATGCCCTCGACCCGCTCGCACCGGGAGCCACGATGAGCGCCACCGTCCAGAAGGCCGCGGACCTGCTCGCCACCGCGACCGCCACCGGCACGCCGTGCCCGCCGATCCGCGACCTGTTCGCCGACGGCGACATCGACGCCGCCTACGACGTCCAGCGGCGCAACAACGAGCGCCTGATCGCGGCCGGCCATCGCCTCACCGGGCGCAAGATCGGCCTGACCTCGCCGGCCGTGCAGCGCCAGCTCGGGGTGGACCAGCCCGACTTCGGGGCGCTGTTCGCCTCCATGGCGCTGGCCGACGGCGGCTCCGTACCGGCCGGGCGGCTGCTCCAGCCCAAGATCGAGGCGGAGATCGCGCTGGTCCTCGGCGCCGACCTGACCGGTCCCGGCTGCACGCCGGCCGACGTACGCGCGGCGACGGCCTCGGTCCGGCCCGCGCTGGAGATCGTGGACAGCCGGATCGCCGGCTGGGACATCACGATCGTCGACACGGTGGCCGACAACGCCTCCTCCGGGCTGTTCGTCCTCGGCGACGATCACCTGTCCATCGAGGAGGTCGAACCGGCGGACGTCTCGATGCGGATGTACCGGGGCGATGAGCTGGTCTCGGAGGGCACCGGCCGCGACTGCCTGGGCGACCCGCTCAACGCCGCGGCCTGGCTGGCCTCGACGCTGGCCCGCCGCGGCGAACCCCTGCGCGCCGGCGACGTCGTCCTCACCGGGGCCCTGGGCCCCATGGTCCCCGCCGTGCCCGGCGACGTCTTCACCGCGCGGATCTCCGGCCTGGGCTCCGTCACCGTCGGCTTCGGGGAAGCGGCGTGAGCGCGCTCGCCAAGGTGGCGATCATCGGCTCGGGCAACATCGGCACCGACCTCATGATCAAGGTGCTGCGGCTGTCGGACCGGCTCGGCCTGGCCGCCATGGCCGGCATCGACCCCCAGTCCGACGGGCTGGCCAGGGCGCGCCGCCTCAAGGTCGCCACGACCCACGAGGGTGTGGACGGACTCGTCCGGCTGGACGAGTTCGCCGAGGTCGAGTACGTCTTCGACGCGACCTCGGCCGGCGCGCACCGGCGCCACGACGAGGTCCTGCGCCCCCTGGGCCGCACCGTCATCGACCTCACCCCGGCGGCGCTCGGGCCCTACGTCGTGCCGCCGGTCAACCTGGACGAGCACCTCGACGCCCCGAACGTCAACATGGTCACCTGCGGCGGCCAGGCCACGATCCCGATCGTGGCGGCGGTCGGTGCGGTCACCCCGGTGCACTACGGCGAGATCGTCGCCTCGATCTCCTCCCGTTCTGCGGGACCGGGCACGCGGGCCAACATCGACGAGTTCACCGAGACCACCGCGTCGGCGATCGAGCGGGTCGGGGGCGCGGCGCGGGGCAAGGCCATCATCGTGCTCAACCCGGCCGAGCCACCGCTGATCATGCGTGACACCGTCCACTGCCTCGTCTCCGACGCCGACACCGAAGCGATCACCGCATCGGTCGAGGCGATGGTCGGGCGGGTGCAGGCGTACGTGCCCGGCTACCGGCTCAAGCAGAAGGTGCAGTTCGAGACCGTCGCCGCCGACGACCCGCTGCACCGGCTGATCCCGCCCGGCGCGCCCGGCGGCGGGATCAAGGTGTCGGTGTTCCTGGAGGTCGAGGGCGCCGCGCACTATCTGCCCGCCTACGCGGGCAACCTCGACATCATGACCTCGGCCGCCCTGCGGGCCGCCGAGCGGATCGCCGCCCACCGCAAGGAGAGCAGCTCATGACGGACCAGCCGACGAGCCGGACAACGAGCCGGCCTTCAACCGGCCAGCCGATCACGAGCCTTTACGTCCAGGACGTGACCCTGCGGGACGGCATGCACGCCATCCGGCACCGCTACACCGTCGAGCAGGCGCGCTCGATCGCCGCCGCGCTGGACGCGGCGGGCGTGGCCGCCATCGAGATCGCGCACGGCGATGGACTGTCCGGTTCGAGCATCAACTACGGGGTCGGCGCGCACACCGACTGGGAGTGGATCGAGGCGGTCTGCGACGTCACCCGGCGGGCCGTGCCGACCACCCTGCTCCTGCCCGGCATCGGCACCCTGCACGACCTGCGCCAGGCGCACCGGCTCGGCATCCGCTCGGTCCGGATCGCCACGCACTGCACCGAGGCCGACATCTCCGCGCAGCACATCGCTGCCGCCCGCGAGCTGGGCATGGACGTGGCCGGCTTCCTGATGATGTCCCACATGGCCGAGCCGGCCCAGCTCGCCGCGCAGGCCAGGCTCATGGAGTCCTACGGCGCGCACTGCGTCTACGTGACCGACTCGGGCGGGCGGCTCACCATGGACGGCGTACGGGACCGGGTCCGCGCGTACCGGGACGTTCTTCGGCCAGAGACCCAGATCGGCATCCACGCCCACCACAACCTGGGGCTGGGCGTGGCCAACAGCGTGGTCGCGGTGGAGAACGGCGCCTGCCGCGTGGACGCCTCCCTGGCCGGGCAGGGCGCCGGGGCCGGCAACTGCCCCATCGAGGCGTTCGTCGCGGTGGCCGACCTGCTCGGTCTCGATCACGGCTGCGACCTGTTCCCGCTGATGGACGCCGCCGACGACCTCGTCAGGCCGCTGCAGGACCGCGAGGTGCGCGTCGACCGCGAGACGCTGACCCTCGGTTATGCCGGCGTCTATTCGAGCTTCCTGCGCCACGCCGAGGCAGCGGCGGCGCGTTACGGCCTGGACACCCGCTCGATCCTCGTCGAGGCGGGCCGGCGCGGCATGGTCGGAGGTCAGGAGGACCTGATCGCCGACATCGCCCTCGACCTCGCCGCGTCGTCCTCGTGACCGGACCGGACGATGATCATCCAAGGTCGGACAGGTCGGGGCCAGGCGAACCGTCCCCTCAGTCCAAGTCGGACAGGTCGAGGACGAAGCGGTAGCGGACGTCGTTGCGGCCGAGCCGGTCGAGCGCCTCGTTCACCCGCGCCGAGGGCAGCAGCTCGATCTCGGCCGTGATGCCGTGCTCGGCGCAGAACTCCAGCATGGCGGCGGTCGCGGGACGGCCGCCGCTGCCGGCGGAGCTGAGCTTCTTGCGCCCGACGAGCAGGTCCATGGTGTCCACGGTGACCGGCCCGAGGTGGCCGAGGTGGCTGAGCGTGCCGTCCATGGCGACCAACCGCAGGTACGGGCCGAGGTCGTGCGGAGCGGAGACGGTGTCGATGACGACGTCGAACGTGTCGCGCGCGGCGGCCAGTTGATCGGGATCGGTGGACACGACGAACCCCTGAGCGCCGAGCCTGCGGGCGTCGCCGGCCTTGCCGGCCGAGCGGCTGATGACCGAGGTCGTGGCGCCGAGTGCCACGGCCATCCTGACCGCGAGATGCCCGAGGCCGCCCAGCCCCGCCACGGCGACCCGGCTGCCGGGGCCCACGCCCAGGGCGCGCAGGGGCTCCCAGACGGTGACGCCGGCGCAGAGGAGCGGAGCCGCGGCGGCCGGGTCGAGGCCGGGCGGAAGCGGGTACGCGAAGCCTTCGCGGACGACGTACTCGCGGGAGAAGCCGCCCAGCGTGGTGGATCTGTCCTGCCGGTCGGTGCCGCCGTAGGTGAGGGTCGGGAAGGCGCGGCAGAAGTTCTCCTGGCCCGCCCGGCACATGGCGCACTCGCCGCACGAATCGACGATGTTGCCGACCGCGACGGGGTCGCCGGGGGCGAAACGGGTGACGGCGGGCCCGGTCTCGGTCACCACGCCGGTGAACTCGTGGCCCGGCACCAGGGGCTCGCCGGCGGAGCCGTCGTGGTGGCGGATCGCGTGCAGGTCGCTGTGGCAGACGCCGCAGTAGTCGATCCGGACCGCGAGGTCGTCGGGGCGCAGGTCGCGCCGTTTCAGCTCGGTGCGCCGCAGCGTCGCCGGGCCGTTCAGCTGCCATCCGGTCGTCGTACGCACAACGGTTCTCCCTAAACAGACTGTTCGGTTTATTCGATCGTAGGCACGCTCGGCCGCCGAAAGCAAACCAACTGTTCTGTCTGGTAGCGTGAACGACCATGGCGGACCAGCCCCTGACCACACGCGGCGCCGCGACGTACCAGCGCATCCTCGACGTGGCCACCCAGGAGTTCGCCCGGTACGGCATCGCCGGGGCCCGCATCGAGCGGATCGTGGCCGCGGCGCGCACCAACAAGGCCCAGCTCTACGGCTACTTCGGCAACAAGGAACGGCTCTTCGACGCGATCTTCTTCGCTTCGCTGGAGCGGATCGTCAACGTCGTCCCCATCGACGCCGCCGACCTCGCCGACTGGGCCGTGCGCCTCTACGACGAATACCTCCGCCGCCCCGATCTCATCCGGCTGGCCACCTGGGCCCGGCTGGAGCGCCGGCCGACCGGCCTCCTCGTGGCGGAGCACGACCGCCTCGACGACCACAAGCTGCGGGCCATCGCCGAGGCCCAGGCGGCGGGGCGGGTGCGTCAGGGGGATCCGTTCGATCTGATGGCGCTGGTCATCGCGATGTCCATGGCCTGGTCGCCGGTGAGCAACGTCTACGCCGCGTCCGACGATGAGCCCGCCGAGGTGCACGAGCGCCGCCGTGACCTGCTCAGGGAGTCCGTACGGCGCGCCGTCGCGCCCGGCTGACGTCCCCTGGACGCCTTTCACCAGCTCAGCACCTTCGGACGTCCGGCAGGAATCGTCAGCCGGTCCTGCAGCATCCGCACGCCCAGCGGGACCAAGGCCACGCAGAGCAGGCCGGTGACCAGCACGTCGGGGATGGAGGCGCCCTTCAGCACGCCCATCCACGTGCCTCCTGCCAGCAGCACCATCACGGCGCGGGCGGTGCCGAAGACGCCTGAGCGCCAGGCGGCGACGGCCAGGAGGAGCGAGCCCGCGTACTGGCCGGCCGAGGCCCAGACGGGCACTCGCCACGGTCCGTAGGAGATGTCGACGTATTCCCGCATGATCGCGTTCGTCGCCTGGCCCGGCCCGAGGACCTCGGTGAGCTGGAAGGCGGTCTGGTCGGCACCGGCGAAGTACAGGCGGGCGAAGAGTCCGGCGACCAGCAGCGTGGCGCCCCAGAAGGCGAGGCCGCCGCCGACCCGCTGAGCCAGGGCGACGAAAGCGGGGAAGAGCGCCAGCGCCCCCAGTGCGAAGATCGCGTAGGCGAGAGTGAGCAGGGCGGGATCCGAGGCGTAGGCGAGGAGCTGACCGTAGGCGGCGAACGGCCGCGCCTCGGCCCAGGCCCGCTGCTGAGGGGTGAGAGCGGTGATCGTGCTCAGGTGGCGCAGCAGGTATCCGGCGCACAGGACGACCGGGCCCAGGACGAGCGTCGCACCACCGATCCACCGTCCGGGAAAGTGAGTGGTCACGGCGGTGAGCCTGTCAGGGGCGAGCCGGGTGACTCATCTGCCGATCGTCACCCGGCACCCCCTACGAAAGTCAGCTCCTTGAACACCAGCGGCCCCGTGATCACGAATGTGATCACGGGGCCGCTGCTTCTTGATCTGCTTCGCCAACGGTGTCTCACGAACGGCATCGGCCGCGCTTCACGAGGAGCTGGTACGGCGGCGGGGCCGGATCTGGCCGGTGCGCTTGGCCCGCCGCAACAGCACGATCGTGGGGACCAGGCAGACCACCAGGGCGAGCAGGCTGGCCTCGGGGCCGAAGATACCGCCGGTCAGCGCGGACGGGCCGGTCAGCGTGACGTTCAGCAGGCCGTGGACCGGGGCGTCCGAACCGGAGAGCGTGACCCCGAAGATCCCGACATGGGTGAAGTTCCAGGCGAAGTGCAGGCTGATGGGCAGCCACAGCGAGCGGGTGGCGACGTACGCGGCGGTCGTCATGGCTCCGCCGGTCAGGGCGATGGACAGCACACCCCACAGCGTGGCGTTGACGTTCACCAGGTGGGTCGCGCCGAACAGCAGCATGGACACGACCAGCGAGATCACGGTGCCGAGCCGTTCCTCCATGATCCGGAACAGGACCCCGCGGAACAGCAGTTCCTCGGCGACGGCGACGCTCGCCATCATGCCCACGGCGCCGAGGAGGCCGCCGAAGGAGCCCCAGGAGACGGCCTGCCAGCCGCCGAACACCGCGATCAGCGCCATCAGCCCGGTGAACAGCCCGAACCCGAGCAGCGTCCCCTGCCGCAGCCGAGCCCGCCGGTCCGCCTTGTCCAGTTCGGGGATGTCCTGGCGGAGCTCGACGGCGCCGGAGAGGCGGCGGTAGGCGACGACCGCCGCGACGGCCAGGCCGACGCCCACCGGCAGGGCCAGCACCGGGACGGGCGCGACGAGCTGGTTGATCCCGGCGATCACCGTCATCACGGCGAACAGCGCGACCAGCAGGACGGGAAGGCGGAAGGTACGCAGCCGGCGCCGGGTTGTGGACAGGCCGGCCTGCGGATGGATCTCCTGGTGCTCCGTGGACGCCACGATCGTGTTCCTCTCGGTCAGGTCTCCGCGGCGTTTTCCGCGGTGAGAAAAACACTAGAGATCGGGGTTTGACCTGCCATCCCCCTGTGACGGGCTTCGTACGGTAGCTCGTACGGGGGATCGCAGGCCTGTCAGTCCACTGGCGGGGGGTGGCTACACCAGCCCCGGCACCACGAAGGCGACGTCCTGGGGCAGCGCGAACAGACCCCGGCTCGCGCCCGTCCGCACGTCCACCGCGTAGACCACCGCGGCACCCCGGCTCGGGCGCCTGGCTCCGCCCGGGGTGACGTTCGCGGGCTCGGCGACGGCCATCAGGGTCACCTCCGTGGCGCTCAGCCAGCCGCCCAGCCGCGCGGGATACTGCCCTTCCGGCAGCCCGGAGACCGGGATACGGCGCTCCTCGCCGCCCCGCGTGGCGTCGATGGTCACGATGGATCCGTCCGGCCGCACCATCGGCCGCCGGTCCCGGTCGTAGGTCTGCCCCACCCTGGCCAGGGTGCGTCCGTCGGGCGCCAGGGCGCTGTAGTGGTAGGTGAAGTCGGGGATGGTGATCGGGTCGTGGCCGAGCACCCACACCTGGCTGGTGTCGTCGTACGGCTTGGCCAGCACCACGGGGCCGGAACCGTCCGCCACGCTCACCGGCCACCATCCGCGGGCCAGGTCGGTCACCGTGCCGCGCCGCACGTCCACCAGCTTGTTCGGCGCTCGCCGGCCGCCCCATCCTGACACGATGAACCGCAGCCCGTCGGGCGACAGGCGCAGCGCGTACTCGACCTCGAAGTCCTCCTCGGGCTGCTTCAGCGGCGACCGCCACGTCTTGCCGCTCGCCAGGTCGCGCACGACGATCCTGCCGTGCTTCGTGCTGTAGTACGCGATCCTGCGACCGTCCGCCGTGACCTGCAACGGCCCGGCCAGGTCGTCCCCGAGCCGGTAGGTGTCGCCCTGGTTCGTCACGATCCGCCAGGGGGTCTTCCCACAGGGGTCGCTGGAGCATGCCGCCCGGTAGGCGTACTGCACCGGCTCGACCCCGTCGGCGGGCAGCGGCAGCACCTTCGTCTCCGGCGGCGCCATCACGATCGGGGGCGCCGGACGAAGCCACGCCGACACGACTCCGCCTCCCACCACGGCCAGGCAGGTCAGCACGGCGCCGGTCAGCACGGCCAGCCGGGTCGTGCGCCTCCTGCGCGCGCCCCGCACCGCCCGCGCCGCCAGATCGACGGTGGGTGCCTGCTCGGCCAGCGCGTGCAGGTCCTCGCGCAACATGTCGTTCATCGGTACACCTCCTCGGGGGTGAGCCCGCGCAGCTTGGCCAGCGCGTAGTTGGTCTGGCTCTTGACGGTGCCGATCGAGACGCCCATGAGCCGGGCGGTCTCCCGCTCCGAGCGGTCCTCGTAGAAGCGCAGCACGATCACCGCGCGCTGCTTCGGCGTGAGCTTGGCCAGCGCGTCGCGGAGGGCCAGCCGGCGTACGGTCGCCTCGTCGTGCGGCTGTCCCGGCGTGGCCGGCTCGGGGAGTTCGGCTCCCGGCAACTCGGCCCGCTTGTGCCTGCGCCACGAGATCGTCTGGTTCACCAGGGCCTTGCGGGCGTAGGCCTCGGGGTTGCCGCCCTTGGCGAGTTTCGCCCAGTGGGAGGCGACCCGGGTGAAGACCGTCTGCAACAGGTCCTCGGCGAGGTGGGGGTCTCCGGTGAGCAGGTACGCGGTCCGCATCAGCGACTGCTGCCGGGCGTGCACGAACTCATGGAACCCCTCGTATCGGTCCATGTACGTGAACAACTCCGCCGAGGGACTCAGGGTTGGAACGCCCAACGTATGACCCGGGCCGCGCTAGTGGCGCGCTAGCGGGCCGGGCGAGCATCTGAGGTCATGGTTCACGTGCTGGTGGCGAGTCAGGCCCTGCTCGCCACGGTCTTCGTCGTCTCCGCGTACACGAAGCTGCGCAGCCGTGCCGCGCTGCGGTCCTTCGCCGCCACGCTGGGGGCGCTGCCCGGCCCGATCCGGTTCCCCGCCGCGCTGGCGACGGCGGTCGTGGAGGTCGTCGCCGCGGCCGGCCTGGTCGTGCTTCCGTGGGCGGGGCTGGCCGCCGGCGGGGGGCTGCTGGTCGCGTTCTCCGCGTGGATCGCCTTCTCCCTGCGCGGGGGGCGGCGCGAGCCGTGCCGGTGCTTCGGCGCGTCGGTGACGCCGCTCGGCCCGGTGCATCTGGTTCGGAACGGGCTGCTGCTGCTCGTGGTCGGGGTGGGTGCGGTGGCGCTGGCGTTCACCGGCGGGACCGTGACCGGGGCCGGTCTCGCTCTGGCGGTGCCGGCCGGGCTGGTCGGCGCCGTCCTCCTGATCGCCTTCGACGACCTCGCCGGCCTGTTCCTGCCGGTTTCTGGGAGTACGTGACGCCGTACGTGATCGCCGTCGTCGTCACCACAGGTGACGGCGAAAGCCGCCGCAGGGGGCGGCCCTGCGGCGGCGGTCTGGGGATGCGGCCCGTGGCCGGTCAGCGGTGGCGGGTGGCCTGGGCGGCGACGCGCTGGATGGCCTTGACGGCGACCTCGGGCTGGTCGACGTAGATGTAGTGCTCGCTGTTCTCGGCCGTGGTCAGCCTGCTGCGGGTGGACAGCTTGAGCCAGGCGCGCTGGCCCGCGGACCAGGCCCGCTCCAGCTTCGGCCCGTACGTGGGAATGGCGGCGAGGTACTGCTTGCCGTGCTTGAGCACCTCGACCGGGATCCGGCCGGCCGAACGGACCCTGCCGTCGGGGATGACCAGCTTCTCCGGGTTCTGCCCCGAGAAGATGGCGAGGTTCTGGGCGCGCAGTTCGGCGGCCGGGCCCGTGGCGGAGGCCGGGATGGCCTTCTTGAGGTCGGCGATCATGGTGGCCGGGGTCGCGTCCATCAGCACCAGGCCCTTGACCCGGTCGCGGTGCTCGGGGGCGTACCTGGCGGCGATCAGCCCGCCCAGCGAGTGCCCCGCCAGCACGACCGGCGCGTCACCGGCGATCCGGTCGAGCACCCCGGACAGGATCTTCCCGGTGCTCGTGAAGCTCTGCGGGCCGTCGGGCTGGTCGCTCGCCCCGGCGCCGAGCCGGTCGTAGGAGCACACCCGGTTCCTGCTGCTCAGCGTCTTCTGCAGCGCGGCCAGCTTCTCCACCCCGTCACCCGCGCCGTGCAGCAGCACCACGACCGGCTTGCCCCGCCCCTGGCGGCCCGAGCAGGACACGTTCACCTGCTTGCCCTCGACCTTGATCTTCTTGGTGCCGACGAACGGGTCGGCCTTGCGCCCGGCGAAGGGGTCCCAGCTCTCGGCGTTGGTCTTCGCGAAGGGGTCCCACTCGTCAGCCGAGGCAGCCGGTGCGCCAGCGATCCCCACGCCGACGACGGTGCAGCACAGTACGGCCGCAGCTGATGCCTTGAACGTGCGGAGCATGGCGTTCTCCCAGGTAGCTCATCGGCGCCGGGCGGATTCGCACCGGCGGTGGCGGGAAGCGGCTCGAACCGCTGTCGTCACGTCGACAACGCTAGGGAACCGGGGCACCACGGGTCGTCCCCGCACGGTGGACATTCGGGGATAGCTCGCACGGGGGACAAAGGCGCCGTACCTCGCTCCCACGCTGTGAAGGGCCGTACGCCAGAGCGTGGCGGAATGCTTACCCTCGCCCTACTTTGAGCGCGCCGTTTGCGGTAAAGACATCCAGCATTCGACAACGGCTTCGGGGGGATCTGTGCCGGATACGCCATCCGGGCGCGCTCATGAGCGGCACGCGTCCGCCGCGCGGAGCCGGGCGGGAGGCGGGCCACCCGGACCGTTTCGTCCAGGATTCTGGCGCAACCCTCCCGGACCCTTTCGTCCGGGCTTCTGGCGCAGCCCGCTGCGCGGTCCCTGGCTCACGTCGGTGCTCGGCCTGGTCCTGCTCGCCGGTTTGACCGTCGTCGCGCTCACCGGTCTGCTGTCGTACGCCGCGTACGACCCCCGGCTGCCCGGCAACGACACGACCCCGGGCAAGGGCCTGCTGGGCTTCTACCTGTTCGACTGGCCGACAAGCCCGGCCTGGCTGTACCGGGTCACCCAGGGCGCCCACGTCATCCTGGGGCTGACGCTGGTGCCGGTGCTGCTGGCCAAGCTGTGGTCGGTGATCCCCAAGCTGTTCGACTGGCCGCCGACGCGCTCGCTCGCCCAGGCCGTCGAGCGCGTCAGCCTGCTGCTCCTGGTGGGCGGCGCCGGGTTCCAGTTCGCCACCGGCATTCTCAACATCCAGCTCTTCTACGTCTTCCCCTTCTCCTTCTACCCGGCGCACCTGTACGGGGCATGGATCTTCCTGGCGGCGCTGGCCGTGCACGTGGGCGTACGGCTGCCGGCCGCGATCCGCGCGGTGCGGTCCAGGGACCTGCGCCGCGAACTGCGTACGGGCCTGGCCGGCACGCGGCCCGAGCCGCCCGACCCCGACGGCCTGGTGCCGGTGGACCCGGCGCCGCCCACCATGTCGCGGCGCGGCCTGCTGGCGTTCGTCGGCGGCGGCTCGGCGCTGATGTTCGGCCTGTCGGCGGGGCAGACGCTCGACGGGCCGCTGCGGCGCACGGCGTTGCTGGCGCCGCACGGGCGCGAGTACGGGACGGGGCCCAACGACTTCCAGGTCAACAAGACGGCGGCGAGCCTCGGCGTCACCGAGGCGGACACCGGTGACGCGTGGCGGCTGATGCTCGTAGGCGCCGGGCGGGCGCTGCTGACCAGGGCGGATCTGCTGGCGCTGCCGCTGCACACGTACGCGCTGCCGATCGCCTGCGTGGAGGGCTGGTCGACCGAGCAGGTCTGGACCGGCGTACGGCTGGCGGACCTGGCCCGGCTGGCCGGCATCCCGCCCGGGGCGGCGGAGGTCACGGCCAGGTCGGTGCAGCGCGTGGGCTACTTCGGCCAGGCCTCGCTCAGCGCCGGCCAGGTGTCCGACCCTCGTTCGCTGCTGGCACTGCGGGTGAACGGCGCCGATTTGTCCCTCGACCACGGGTTCCCCGCGCGGATCATCGTGCCGAACGCCCCGGGCGTGCACAACACCAAGTGGGTGCGGGAGCTGGAGTTCCGCCGGGAGCCCCGGTGAACCGCGACGCCGGTCGGCGGACGGGCCGCTGGACACGCCGGCGGGCTCGCCGGCGGGCGGACCGAGCGGCGGGCCAAGGGGCGGGCCAAGGGGCGGGCGCGTGGGCGAGGGTCTACGGGGCCGGGCCCTGGCATCTGCTGGGGCTGGTGGCCTGCTTCGTGGTCGCCGGTTACGCCGTCACCCGGGTGGTGGGGGCCGGCATCTGGCTGGGGTTCGCCGTGTGGTTCGTCGGCGCCGCCGTCTTCCACGATCTGGTGCTGTGGCCGCTGTACTCGGCGGCCGACGCCGTGCTCCGATCCCCTTCCAAACTCCGGGCGCGGCCGGACGGGCGGCCCCCGTTGATCAACCACGTGCGGGTGCCGGCCGCGCTGTCCTGCCTGTTGCTGCTGGTGTGGTTCCCGCTCGTCCTGCGCGGCGCCGAGCGCAACTACGTGGGCGCGGTCGGGCTGAGCACCTCCCCCTACCTGGCGCGGTGGTTGTGGATCACCGTGGCGCTCTTCGTCGTCTCGGCCCTGCTCTACGCGGTACGACGCTGGGCCGCAGGACGGCCGGATCGTTGAGCGGCGGCGCGATCGGCGATCCCGCGACGCTGTCGGACTGGCGGTCCTGCAGCGCGGTCTACGAGCACGGCCTGCGCGGCGGGCACGTGGAGGTCGAGTACGCCGACGGCCGCGTCCGGCCACTGGCCGCCGAGCGCTGGCTGCGCCCGATCGAGGGCGACGAGGACGTCCTGGCCCGGTGCGGCGGACCCACGCTGGACGTCGGCTCGGGCCCCGGCAGGCTGACCGTGGCGCTCACCCGCAGGGGCGTCCCCGCCCTCGGCATCGACGTCACGCCCCTCGCCGTCGAACTGACCCGCCGCGCGGGCGGCCCGGCCCTGCTGCGCTGCGTCTTCGACCCCCTTCCCGGCACGGGACGGTGGGCGGAGGCCCTCCTGACGGACGGCAACATCGGCATCGGCGGCGATCCGGTGGCGCTGCTCACGCGCCTGCGGCAACTGCTCAGACCGGGCGGAACGGTCATCGCCGAGGTACGCCCGCCCGGCTCGAAGAGCACGGTGGACCGGGTACGGCTGCGCCACGACGGCCGTACCGGCGACTGGTTCGCCTGGGCGACCGTCTCCGCCGACGACATCGGCCCCCTCGCCGCCCGCTGCGGGTTCCCCACCACCGAACGCTGGAACGCAGCCAGGCGCTGGTTCGCCGTCCTCTCATGACCGTTCCGGCAGCGAGAGCGCGGGCCAAACCCGCCTCGCCCGTACGACGGAGCCCGTGACCACTGCCAGGGCGGCGACCGCGTAGGCGACCGTGCCGACGTGCTCGTGGACACCCAGGTACGCGGCGGCGCCCGCCAGCGGGATGCCGAGCCACTCCCACCGCCCGTCGAAGGCGGCGAGCGCGACGATCAGCAGGCCGTACCAGGAGTAGCCGGGCGTGAACAGCAGGAACGCGACCCCGGTCACCACCAGGGCCCCGTGCCACGGCCGGTCGGGGTCACCCCGGCGCAGCACAAGCACGGCAGCCACCGCGAGCAGGACGAGGGCCGCGGGCAGCGCCGCCGCGCCGGGCAGGACCAGCCGCAGCAGCGCGTACCTGGCGCCGCCGCCGGTGTCCGTGTCGTCGTACCCCTCCTCGTCCAGGTAGCCGAAGAGGTAGCCGAGGACCGAGGCGCGGGACGCGAGCACGTACGGCAGATAGGCGAGCGCCACGACGAGGACGGCGGGCCCGACGACCGCCGGTGCCCCGAGCACCCGCCGCCGCGCGGAGAGCGCTCCTGGCAGGGCCAGCGCGGGCAGGAACTTGACCGCGATCGCCCCACCGAGCAGCAGGCCGCCCCAGATCCTGTGCCGGCTCAGCACGGTCATGGCGGCGACGGTGAGCAGGACGCCGAGGATGTCGACGTGGGCGTTGTTCACCGCCTCCAGCGGAACGGCGGGACACCACGCCCAGCACGCGGCCCTTCGCTTGACCGCCGCCAGCAGGACCAGCGACGTCCCGAACGCCAGCAGCGCCCCGCCGATCTGGAATGGTTCGTACCGTGCGCCTTCCGGCGAGAGCCGATACACGACCAGGAAGTACAGCTCGGCCAGCGGCGGGTAGATCGTGTGCACGTCGGGCCGGTTGATCAGCGTGCACGTGCGGGCGGCCGGCCCCGAGTGGACGGCGTAGCGGTAGGGAAAGTCGCAGTCCACGCCCTCGGGGAAGAGCCAGCGCTCCCGCAGCGGGATGAGCGCGGGATCGGCGGGCGCGTGGGCGTAAGGGGAGACACCCGCCGCCTGCACCCGGCCGTCCCAGACGTACCGGTAGGAATCGGTGCTGGTCGTCGGCGGCGCGAGCAGGCCCGTGGCGGTCACCGCAGCCGCTCCGGCGATCACCAGGAACGCCGCCTGACGGGCCGGCACCCTGCGCAGCGTCCACACCGCCGCCGCGAACAGCACCCAGGACACCGCGTACCAGCGGATCAGGCTCGCGCGCTCAGCGGGGTGACCGGCGCTCATCGTCAGCACGAGCGCGCCGACCAGGGCGAACAGCAGCACGACCGTCCCGGCGACCCGGCGGCGGGCCGCGCCGTCGAGCGTCATCTTCTCTCACCGCGTCTCGTGGAAACCCCTCTCCGGTGGCGCGGCCCGTCAGGCCAAGGGGGCGGTGGCGAACTCCTTCATTCCCTCGCTGAAGCCGATGCGTGCGTGGAAGCCGAGCTCAGCCCCCGCCCGGTCCGGCGCGGCCACGATGTGGCGGACGTCGCCCAGCCGGTACTCCCCGGTGACGACCGGATCCGGGCCCCCGTGCTGCGCCGACAGGGCCGCGGCCAGCTCGCCCACGGTGTGCGGGTGCCCGCTGGCGATGTTGTAGGCGGCCAGCGTTCCCGGCGCGCCACCGGCCAGGGCGGCCACGTTCGCGTCGGCGACGTCACGGACGTGGACGAAGTCGCGTCGCTGGCCCCCGTCCTCGAACACGCGCGGCGCCCGCCCCGCCTCCAGCGCCGACCGGAAGATCGCCGCCACGCCCGAGTACGGGGTGTCCCGCGGCATCCTGGGCCCGTACACGTTGTGGTAGCGCAGGGCGACGGCGGTGCCGCCGGTCTCACGCGCCCAGTTGGCGGCCAGATGCTCCTGCGCGAGCTTGGTGGTGGCGTAGGCGTTGCGCGGGTCCGTCCGCGCGTCCTCGTCGATGGCGGCCGGGAGCACGTCCGCGCCGCAGCGGGGACAGCGCGGCTCGAAGGAGCCCTTCGACAGGTCCTCGGCGGTACGGGGGCCGGGGCGGACCCGGCCGTGCCCGGCGCAGTCGTAGGCGCCTTCGCCGTAGACCACCATGGAGGAGGCCAGCACGAGCCGCCCCACCCCGTGGCGGGCCATCGCGGCCAGCAGCACCGCCGTGCCGTACACGTTGGCCGCGGCGTAGTCGGGCAGATCGGCCACGTCGACGCCGAGCCCGACCTTGGCCGCCTGGTGCACGACCGCGTCGGCGTCCGCCAACGGCCGGGCGAGCGCGGCTGCGTCGCGTACGTCGTCGCCGCACCGCAGGTCGAAGGCGGTCACCTCGTGGCCCCGCGCCTCCAGCGCCTCGACCACGTGACTTCCGATGAACCCGGCCGCACCCGTCACCAGCACCCTCATCGCGGCACCCCCAGCCCGGCCAGCGCGGCGGCGTAGCGGGACCCGGGGACGAGCGCCGCCACCTCGACCGCGTCCGCCATGGTGTCCACGTCGGTCAGGGAGGGCAGCGTGGCCACGCTCATCCCGGCCTCCTTCAGTCCGCGCAACAGGATCTCTCCGGTGGACGGCGTCGACATCGGTACTCCCACCAGCAGTGCCGGGTCGGGGTCGCGGAGCCCGAGCAGCCAGAAACCGCCGTCGGTCGCGGGGCCGAACACCGCGTCGTGGCCGCCGAGCAACCCCAGGGCGTCGGCCAGCAGGGAGGCGGTGACCTGCGGGGTGTCCATGCCGATGAGCACCGTGGGTGCCGGCCGCAGCCGGTGAGTGTCCTCGAAGGCCGCGGCCAGCCGTTCGTCCAGACCACCGCCCCGCTGCGGCAGCACGGTGAAGCCTGGAGGAAGCCAGGGGCCGGGGGCGCCGTCGAGCGCGAGCACCCGGCCGGCGGCCGGCACCCGGGCGACGGTACGCAGCGTGTCCTCCAGCGCGGCGCGGGCCAGCCCGGCGGCCTCTTCGGGGGTGAGCGGCGGCACGAGCCGCGTCTTCACCCACCCCGGCACGGGCTCCTTGGCGATCACGATGATCTGCCCGCGAAGAACACCGTCTTCGCGATCCGCGTTCACGCGCCGCCGCCCATCGCGCCACCGTGCGTCGCGCCGGCGCCGTTCGCCCGGCCGTACGCCGCGTTCACGCGGTCCCGTTCTGGCGGAGCATGACGCGGCGCATGTCGCCGACCGCCCGCAGCGTGCCGCGTACCGTACCGGTGACCTTGGATCTGCCCTGGCGGGGCAGGTAGTCGACGTCGGTCTCGCCGATGCGCCAGCCCGCCGCGCCCGCCCGCAGCACCATCTCCAGCGGGTAGCCGAAGCGCCGGTCCACCAGCCCGAGCGCGAGCAGTGGCAGGCGTTCGCAGGCCCGCATCGGCCCCAGGTCGCGCAGCCGGACCCCGGTACGGCGGTGCAGCCCCCTGGCCAGTACGGCGTTGCCGAGCCGCGCGTGCACCGGCCACGACGCCCCCGGCTTCAGGACCCGCCGGCCCAGGATCAGATCGGCCTCCCCCGCCACCACGGGATCGCACACCCTGGACAACTGCTCGGGATCGAGCGACGCGTCGGCGTCCATGAAGCACACGACGTCCGACACCGCGGCCGCGAGGCCCGCGTGGCAGGCGGCGCCGAACCCGGGCCGGGGCTCGCGCACCACCGTCGCGCCGAGCTCGGCCGCGATCCGCGCGGAGCCGTCGGTCGAGCCGTTGTCCACGACGATCGGATGGAAGCCGTCCGGCATCCGCCCGAGCACCCACGGCAGGGCGGCCGCCTCGTTGAGGCAGGGCAGCACCACGTCGATCTTCATGTCACCGACGTTATGGAGACATCCGCCCGCACACCCTGACGAACGGTGCCGTCTTTCCGAGTGTTGACCTGCCCAGAAGGCATTCCTGGCCGTCGCAGAGGCGCCGGACGGTACCCCTGGCTATACCCCCATTGGCCCGTACGCGGGAACGACTCGAAGGGCCCTCCGCTGATGTGCTGATCACTGTCAGTCAAGCGCTCCCCAAGGAGAGAGAGAAATGACAGTCGACAGCCGGCCGGTGGCCGAGCAGCATCCGGGACAGGCCGGTCTCGGGGGTTTCATCCGCCGGCGTCCGCTGGTCAGCTTCTTCGTCCTGGCCAACCTGCTGAGCTGGGTCGCCTGGGTGCCGTACGTCCTGTCCACGAACGGCCTCGGCGTCCTGAACTTCAGCTTCCCCGAGTTCCTCGGCACCTCGCAACTGCTCGGCGTGCTCCCCGGCGCCTACCTCGGCCCCATCTTCTCCGCCTACCTGGTGACCAGGGTCGCGGAGGGCAAGGAGGGCGTGCGCCGATGGATCGGGCGGATGACCAAGTGGCGGGTCAGCTGGGTCTGGTACCTGGTGACCGCGCTCGGTGTCCCCGCCGCCATCGTCGTCACCGGTCTCGCGCTCTCCGACGAGAAGATCAGCATGCCGTCCGTCGCCGTGCTGGTGGCGTACGTGCCGGGTCTGCTGCTCCAGATGGTCACCACGGGTCTGGCGGAGGAGCCGGGCTGGCGTGACTTCGCCCTGGCCCGCATGCAGCGCAAGTTCGGCCCGCTGGGCGCCACCGTCATCCTCGGCCCGCTGTGGGGTGTGTGGCACCTGCCGCTGTTCCTGAGCGAGTGGGGCGGGTGGCCGGACGTCACCTGGCTGCGGGTCGCCGAGTTCGTCGCCTTCGCCTGCGTCTTCAGCGTGGTCGTCACCTGGGTGTTCAACCGGACCGGCCAGAGCCTGCCCCTGATCATGCTGCTGCACGTCAGCGTCAACAACTTCATGTCGATCGCCTACTCGGAGGTGTTCCCGACGCTCGCCACGGCCGAGCAGGCGTCCCGCGTCACCCTGCTGGCCGGCACCGCGGCGGCGATCCTGGTGCTCGCCGCGACCCGAGGCCGCCTCGGCTACCGCCCGCCCGCGGAGCCGGCGCATCAGAGCTGAACGCGAGCGGGTGCGGGACCGAGATCGGTCCCGCACCCGCCGCGCTCGTCCGGACGGTCAGGGAGAGACGACTTCCAGGTCACCCGAGTCGCTGGTCAGCTCGATCAGGCGGGGCGCCGAGTCGTCGACGGAGGCCTTGATGTTCTTGCCGCCCGAGTCGGTCGTGGCGACCACCTTGTACGGCCCCTCCGGCACGTGGACCGAGATCCGGCCCGAGTCGGTGGTGGTGGTGACCTTGTCGGGCGCCCCGGTGAACGTGAGCCCGACCTGACCGGAATCGGTCTTCGCGGCGACCTGCCTGCCGGACAGCCCTTCGGCCTCGATCGCCCCAGAGTCGGATCGCGCGTCCAGCTCGCCGGACAGGCCGGTCAGCGTCAGGGCGCCGGAGTCGGAGGTGACCTTGACCCGCAGCCCCTTGGGCACCTCGACCTTGTAGCTCACGTCGCAGGACGTGCCCGCGGCCCCCCATCCCCAGGTGGAGGGGCAGTCGAAGCTCAGGGCGAGCGTGTCACCCCGCACCTGGTGGCTGGTCTCCGGCTTGTTCTTGCGCCAGCTCAGCACCTCGGTCACGTGGATGCCCTGCCGCTGCGACTCCACCACCTCGATCGAGCCGGAGTCGGTCTCCACCTGGAGGGCCGCCACCTTGTCGGCGACGTCGTACGCGACGGTGTCCTGCTCCGCCGGACCGCCGATCCCGCACCCCGTCAGCGCCACCGCCACGCCCAGCAGACCCGCGATCGTGGCCACACGCTTCATCCTCATGTCCCCCGATTCTGCGGCACGCGGGCGGCGCGGGCGTCGGGGAGGTCCCTGAGAACGTCCCTGACCCGCCCCTGGGGGCACCGGGTCCGCATCGAACCCCCGCCCAGCACTGGACAACCCGGCGTTTACGTGATCTGACGGAAGAGGTAAAAGCACCGACGATCGCGAACAGGAGTACCGGAAATGAGTGACACACCACAACTGAACACCGCCGGTACCGCGCTGCTGGAGCGGGCCCGCGACCTGCGCGCGCTGATCGACCGGGAGGCCGGGCAGGCAGAGGCCCAGGGCAGGCTCACCGACCCCGTCGTGGACGCCCTGCACGAGGCCGGGATGTTCGGCATGTGGGTGCCGGCCCCGCTGGGCGGCGCCGAGCTCTCGCCCAGGGAACTGCTGGACGTGCTCGCGGAGCTCTCCTACGCCGACCCCTCGACCGGCTGGGTGGTCATGGCGGCCAGCCTGGCGAACGGCACGGGCGGCGCGTACCTGGGCGACGACGCCGTCGAACGGATGTACGCGGGCCCGCGGATGCCGCTCATCGCGGGCCAGGGCACCCGGCCGGGCGTCGCCGTCCGGGAAGACGGAGGGTTCCGTCTCAGCGGGCAGTGGGGCTTCGCCTCCGGCATGCTGCACGCCCAGTACTCCCACAGCCTGGGCATCATCGAGGGCACCGACGAGGGACGGATCTTCATCACCCCCATCGACGAGGTCAAGCAGCTAGGCAACTGGGACGTCCTCGGCCTGCGCGCGACGGGCAGCATCGACTACGCCATCGACGGCGTCTTCGTACCGGAGTCGCGCAGCCACGTCTTCGACCTGAACGAGCCCCTGCGCGGCGGCGCGATCTACCGGCTGGGGCTGCTCGACCAGGCGCTGATCTGCCACTCCTCCTGGGCGCTCGGCGTCGGACGGAGGCTGCTCGACGAGCTCGCCAGGCACGTGGGGACCCGCGCGGGGCGGCCGGGCCAGATCGCGAGCAGTGACGCCTTCCACACCGACTTCGCCCGCGCGGAGGCGGGGTTCCGGGCGGCGAAGGCGCTGGTGCACGAGACGTGGGACGACGCCGAGCGCACGCTGGCCGCGGGCGGGCGGCTCGACGTGCGGCAGGAGACGATGGTGCGGCTCGCGCTCAACCACCTCACCTGGACGCTGGCCGAGGTGGCCGACTTCGTCTACGCCTCGGGCGGCACCTCGGCGCTGCGCGACGGGCTGATCCAGCGGCTGTTCAGGGACGTCCACGCGGGCACCCAGCACATCACCTCGGGCCCGCAGGCGCTGCGCGAGTGCGGGCGCGAGCTGGCGGGGCTGGCCCCGGGCGAGACGTGGCACCTCTTCGCCCTGGAAGCGTGACAGCGTCTGGGGTCAGCGTCTGGGGTCAGCGTCTGGGGTGCGCGCCTGGGGTCAGCGCCAGATCTCCGCGACGCGAGTCGCGGCGGCGCGGCCCTGGGCGTAGCCGGCTTCGGCGCTCGGCGTGCGGGACGACGGGTCCAGCGCGTCGGCGCCGAACGCGGCCAGCGCGGCCTCGTCCGGCTCGATCACCTCGACCGTGCCCGGGAGCCGCCCCCACGACGGCTCCTCCGGCTCGGGCATGGGAGCGAGCACCACGACGCGATCGAACCCGGCCGCCAGGTCGGCGTTGACCATCGTGCGTATGCCGCCGTCCATGTACCGGGCCCCGTCGATGGTGACGCACGGCCACACACCGGGAACGGCGCAGCTGGCCGCCACCGCGTCCACCAGCTCGACCCCGGAGCCCGGGTCGAACAGCCGCGGCTCTCCGGTGGCGGCGTCCACGGCCACGATCACCAGGTCCCGCTCGGGCCACTTGTGCACGGGCAACCGCGCCTCGATCACCTCACGCCGCGCGGCCTCGGGGACCGTGGCGGCGGCCAGCGCCATCGCGCCGATCGCACGCCGCTGCTCCCCGGCGTCGAGCGAGCTCTCGGAGATGCGCTCGAACATGGCCCACAGCTCCTCCATCGGCACGCCGGACCGGAGCTCGGCGTTCTGCAGGCCGGGGTCGGTCTGGCGGGCGAGCAGCTCGGTCAGCGTCAGGCCGCTGGTGACCTGGGCGGCCACCGTGGAGCCGGCCGAGGTGCCGATGATCCGGTCGGCGTCGGTGACGTCTGCCCCGCCGTCCGCGAGCCCGGCCAGCACGCCGGTCTCCCACGCGATCCCGGCGAGTCCCCCGCCGCCCAGCACCAGTGCCCGCCTGATCTCACTCATCGGTCCTCCACACGTGGCTGCTCATCCGGCATCTACCCGCTCATCGCAACACCGGCCACCCGCGATGCCATCCCCCATCGGACCCGAAAGGACCGGCCGCCCACCGAGCCGAGCCGGGCACGGGGGCGGGCCGGGCACGGGGTGGGCCGGGCACGGGGTGGGCCGGGCGCGAGGACGGGCCGGGACCTGTTCCTCATGCGAGGCGCACGCGAACCGTCGCAGAGGCGCCCTCCCGGTCGGCCAGGCGCCCGAACCTGAGCCCGCCCCGGGCCGCGACCGCGTCCCCTTCCAGCACGCCGGCGACAGGCCGGGGCAGCGTGACGGACAGTTCGCCCAGGTCGCGGCGGGGATCGGCGACGGTCACGGTGGCACTCCCGCCGGGCCGCTCGCGCACCAGCACCGCGCACGGGGCCGAGACGGTCAGGCCGCCGGCGGTGCCCGCGTTCCAGAAGCAGGCCGCCGTCAGCCCCAGCGCGGGCACCTGCACGGCCTGCACCCGGGCGGTGTTGGCCGGCACGCGCACCCGTCCGGGATCCGCGGCGCGTAACCGGGTCTCCCACGGCGTCGCGCCGGGCAGCAGCGTGTAGGCGTAGCCGGCGTCGCGCGGATCGACGCCGTGATCCAGCCAGAGCGTCGTGTAGTCCCTGCTCACCCCGCCGCCCGCGCGGCGATCCCGCAGCGTGCGCAGGACCTGCGGGCCCGGCACGAGGTAACCGCCGTGCCCCTCGACGTGCGCCCATCCCTCCCCCGTGGTGAGCGCGGCACTCGTCCTGCGGTTGTCCACGATCGTCTCGACGGCCACGCCGTCGCCGGCCGTGATGCCCGCGCCCAGGCAGACGACGGCGTCGTCGAGGAAGAACCACGACTTGAACGCCTCCATCGTGCTCTCCAGCCCGCTGAGGTGCTGGCCGACGGCCGCGTACGTGCCGTCGCTCGCCCCGCCCACCCACCGCCACGGCGTACGGGTGTCGCCCCATCCCGCCCCGGCCCCGTCGGGCAGCCGCCGGGTGGAGACGGTCGTGCCCGGCAGCCGGTAGGGGTCCACGGTCGGCCAGAACGCGTCGGAGTATTGATCGCCCGAGCCCTCGGCCCACCAGTAGAGCATCCCCGAGCCGGTGTGCCAGCCGCGCAGGTTCTCGCCGTTGCCGTGCTCGTAGTGGCCGATCCGGTGCGAGGCCATGCTGAGCGCCGCGCACCAGCCCGGCGCCCGGTGCACGGCCCTGGCGCTCATGGGCAGCAGCCGGTGCCCGAGCGGCTCGGGCGCCGCGGGCACGGCGTCGTCGTCCATGATCACCGTCAGGCGGGCGTGCAGCGCGGGGTCGGCGTGCCGCAACACCGGCCGGTACGTGCCGCGTACCGCCCAGCCCTTCACCATCGCCTGCCAGCGCGCCCGCACCTCGGTCGGCGCGCTCTCCCCCAGCAGCAGCACCGCGGCCGCGATGGCCCGCCCGCTCTCGTGGTCGCCGAACGCCCTCCTGCCGACCGACCGGCCGCGGACGAGGTCCATGCAGGCGCCGTCGCGGACGAAGGGGGCGAATGACCGCTCGACCGTGTCGAACACGTTCGTGTCGGTGAGCTCCCAGGGTGATCCGCGCAGCACCGCGTACAGCGTGGCCAGCCCCGACAGCAGCGTCACCCCGTAGGTGCCCTGGTAGGGCACGTAGGAGTGCTGGATGTACGACCCGTCGCGGTAGAACCCGTCGCCGTCGGAGACCAGCCGGAACACCGGCGCCAGCGCGGCGACGGCCGCCCGCGCCCGCTCGTGGTCGTCGTCGAGCATGGCCCGCAGCAGCGTCACCAGGCACAGGTCCACCCGGTTGGCGGCGGTGCTGGTGCCGCCGTAGGAGGCGAGCCGGCTCAGTGGCACGAAGTGGTCGACCGCGTCCCTCAGCTCAGCACTCGCCTGCCCCGTCAACACGGCCGCGTCGAGCAATGCCTTCGGCACGCCGATCTGCCAGTGCCACCAGTTGCCTGCGGGCTCGGCGCCGGCCGCGTAGACATGCCGGACATAGTGACTCATGCCCTCGGCGACCGCCCTCGCCAGCTCAGGACGCTCGTCCAGCGCGTACGCCAGCGCCATGACCCGCAGCCGCCGCGGCGTGGCCGTGAACGAGGGGAACCGCTCGTCCGGCCAGAGCCAGGACGGCCCCGGCGCCATCGTGTCGCGGTAACGGGCGGCGGCCCGCGCCAGCTCACGGTACGGCCGCGCCCTCGGATCGCCCGGCGGCCCCGTCGCCACCTCCCGCCAGCGGTGGCGCAGCAGCGTGAACGTGTCGTCCGGCGTGTGCGCGGCCCGTGCGGGCGTCAGCGCCCCCAGCGTCCCCGCCGCGCCCACGCCGCCGAGCCGGAGGAACGATCGCCTGGATGGCAGCGGCACGCCTCGATTATCACGCGCCGCGCAGGCCGGTGAACCAGTCGAGGATGCGCGGCAGGGCGCGGAACGGAGAGGTCATGTGGTCCACGTTCCCGACGTCGGTGAACGTCGCCTTGACCCCGCTCGCCTTCAGCTCCTTCAGGCAGAGGCGGGAGTTGGCGACGGCCACGTCCTTGTCGCCGCGCCCGGCGTAGAGCCGGACGGGCACGCCGGGCCGCCATCCGGCGCAGGTGACGTCGTTGACCAGCATCGCGTGCAGCAGCGAGCCCGACGGCTCGGCCATGCGCTTGAGGTAGGCGGCGGTGACCAGGTCGCGGGGCGAGGCGGGCAGCCCGGCCGCGATCTCCTCGAAGCTGTGGTGCCCGTCGAAGAGCCGCTCCACGGCCGGGTCCTGGAACACCTCGGACGGGGAGTCATACAGGTGGTGCAGCCGGTTCATCGAGACCGTCCAGTACGCCAGGTAGAACGTGGCGCTGTGGGGGTCGAGCCGGCCCTTGAGCAGCGCGGGCATCTCGGCCCTGCACACGTGGAACGGCCCCGCGATCGGTGCGACGTGGTGGGCGTGCCGTCCACGGCGACGGTGCGGTAGACGACCGCGTACAGGTCGGCGCCCTGCGGCCGGTGCGGCACGGGGAAGCCGCCCTCGGTGAGCGTGGCCTCGACCTGCTCGGCCGACAGCCGCGCCAGCAACTCGGCGGAGACCACCGAGCCTCTGCCATCGACGGTCACGCTCCTGGACGATGTGGTGGAGGACATCTCGGATCGGGTCAGGTCGGACGTCCCCGATCGCGAGGCGGAGGACGTCCCGGTCGCGGCCAGCGCGGCCGGAGCGGTCGCGGTGGCCAGGACGAGCCCGGCGCAGGCGAGGGCGAGCAGCCGGGTCTTCATGGAGGTCTTCATGGCACGAAACGCTAGGGATCGCGGCGTCCGAGCCTCATCCCGCGCTCCGCCCAGCTCATGGTGGTGCCCGCCCCCCTTACACCGGCAGGACCGCCCCCGCCCGTTTCATGGTCCTGATGATCGGCCCCGTCTCGATGTGCCGGATGGCGGGCAGCGCGCCCACACTGTCGGTCAGGTAGCGGTAGAGCGCGGCGTCGTCACGGCAGACGATGCTGGCCGTCAGGTTGGTCGGCCCCGTCGTCGCGCCCGCGAACGCCACCTCGGGATGCTCCGCCAGCGCCCGCCCCGTCGCGTCGAGCTCGGCCGGCGGCACCGACATCCACAGCTGGGCCTCCACCTGATAGCCGAGCAGCGTGGGCAGCACGTCCATGTCGAAGAAGAGGGCGCCCGCCGCGCAGAGCTGTTCCATCCGGCGCTTGACCGTCGACTCCGACCAGCCCGTCACCGCCGCCAGGTCCGCGTAGCCGGTACGCCCGTCGCGCGACAGCGCGTCCACCATCGCCTGGTCGCCGGGCCCGAGCGTGAGCCGTTCGCCGTCGCCGCGCGGCCCGCGGACGCGCTCCGCCGCCAGGTGCGCCACCTGGTCGGGCGAGAGCACGGCCAGCCCCGACCAGCCGACCCGCCCGCCCACGAACGTGTGCAGGGTCCGGTGCGCCGACACCGACAGCACCCGGTTGGTCCGCGCGAGCTTGTCGAGCAGCAGCGACTCGCGCTCCTTGGCGGTGCGGTGCAGCGTGCCGCTGGAGATCTCCGTGCCGCCGGACAGCAGGTGTACCCAGAACGTGTCGGAGCGCCGCGCGAGCGCCTCGGCGATCGACACCGCCGCGTCGGGGGTGCAGCGCAGCCTGATCGCCCACGACTCGTAGCCGAGCCGCCGCCCGTCCACGACGCCGACCACCCGCAACATGCCGCTGGAGCGCAACCGGCGGTAGCGGCGCGCCACCCGCTGGTCGGACACCCCGAGCACCTCGGCGATGCGGTTGAACGAGGCCCGCCCGTCGACCTGGAGCGCGTGCATCAGGCCCCGGTCCACCTCGTCCAGCTCAACGATTTCCACCACCACAGGCTAGCTCACACGGAAAACCTGCAGAACAGCCGCTGTTGCTGGTGGGAACCCGCACCCGGGCCGCACTGTGGTCGCCATGACCCAAACCCGGATCCCCGAGACCGCGACCACCTCGTGGTCGCCTCTGGTGGCCGCCTGCCTGGGAGCCTTCATGCTCCTCGTGGACGTCACCATCGTCATGGTCGCCCTCCCCGACATCACCGCCGATCTCGGCATGTCCTTCACCGGCGGGCAATGGCTGCTCGACGGCTACGCGCTGGCGCTGGCCGCCCTGCTACTGGCCGCAGGATCGTTCGCCGACCACACGGGGCGGCGCAAGGTGTACCTGGCGGCGCTGGCCGTGTTCGCGCTGGCCTCGCTGGCCTGCGGGCTGGCCCCCTCCGGCGGCGTGCTGCTGGCGGCCCGCGTGGTGCAGGGGGCGGCGGCCGCGGCCATGATGGCCACCACCCTCGCCCTCATCAGCGCCACCTACCACGGCCGGCGGCGCGGCATCGCGTTCGGCGTGTGGGGCGGCGTGAACGGGGCCGCCGCGGCCGTCGCGCCCGTGCTCGGCGGCCTGCTCACCGAGCACCTGCACTGGCGGGCCATCTTCCTGGTGAACCTGCCCATCACGCTGATCGCCGGCTGGCTGACCGTGCGCGGCGTGGAGGAGTCGCGCCTGCCCGGCGGGGCCAGGCTCGACTGGATCGGCATGGCCACGTTCACGCTGGCGGCCGGCGGGCTCACGTACGGGCTGATCGAGGGCGGCGAGCACGGCTGGACGGCGGCGCGGACGCTGGTGCCGCTCGGCGCGGCGGCGGTGGCGCTCGCGGCCTTCCTCGTCGCCGAGACGCGCGGCGCGAACCCCATGCTGGACCTGCGCCTGTTCGCCGACCGGTCGTTCAGCGGGATCATGGCGGGCGCCGGGCTGCTCATGCCGGCCGCGTTCGCCTGCCTGGCCTTCACCTCGCTCTGGCTGCAGCAGGACCTGCGGCTCGGCCCCGTGACGGCGGGGCTGGCGCTGTCGCCGATGGCCCTCTCCTCGCTGGTGACCTCCGTGGCCGCCTCCCGGCTGCTGCCGACGCTGACGCCGCGCGCCGCGCTCGGCGGTGGGCTGCTGCTGATCGGCGCGGGTTCGTTCCTCCAGGGCCTGCTCGGCGCGGAGTCGGACTGGCCGGCGCTGGCGCCCGGCCTGATCGTCGTCGGCGTCGGCGTCGGGCTGGCCGTGCCCGCGCTCAGCTCCGCCGCCATGGCCCACGCCCCGGCCGGACGCGCCGGCATGGCGGCCGGCACGGTGAACACGGTCAGGCAGCTCGGGTACGCGCTCGGCATCGCGGTGCTCGGCATCGTGTACCAGGGCGGCGGACCGGCGTACGCCATGCTCAACGACGTCTACCGGGTCAGCGCGCTCACGGGTGTGCTGGCGGGCCTGCTGGTCCTGGTCACCGTCACGGGAGCGGCCACGCGCCGCGCTTGAGCCGGGCCTGCGCGGTCCTCAGACCCCGGCTCTGATCGGCACGACGTTGCCCGCCGTGCCCTGGCGCGGGAGCGCGAACCAGGTGGCCTTGCCGACGAGGTCGGGGCGGGTGACGTAACGCTGGGGGTGGCAGCCGTAGAAGCCGTCGGAGAGCCTGGCGATGATGCGCAGGCCGCGTCCGTGCTCGGCCGCGAGGTCGTGGGGGGCCTGGGCGGGCAGCAGCGGGCTGCTGTCCACGACCACGCACATGATCTCTCTGGCGTCCACGTGCAGCCCGAGTTCGTACGGTTCGGCGCCGTACATGAGGGCATTAGTGATCAATTCGCTCACCATGAGAACGGCGTCGTCCATGACCTCGGAAGAAAGGGAGAGTTGTGACAATTCCGTGCGAATGACAGCTCGTGCCCGCCCCACTGTCCTGACGTCGTCGTGCAGCGGCCACGCGTACTGCATCCGGCTCCGCCGAGTCGATCGCAGCCTGGTCATGGCATCTGTCTCCTGTGCCGATGGGCAACGGATGCGCGTTTCGCTTAACAAGAGGACCTGCCCGGGGGTTGTCGTACATCGCCGTCGAAACATGTACGTACGGGAAGGCGTTTTGGGTCGATTCTTCGGCGAGAAATCGCCATTGTTTTGCCGGTCGCTCGAAACGGCGGCGCCGGGCCGGGTACTGACTCCCGCATGAGCAGTCCTGACGAGCACAAGTCCAAGATCGACGGCAAACGCGAACGCCACCGCCCCGCCGAGCCCGTGCCCGCCGGCCGCAAGGCCCTGGAGCAGGCGCTGTCGGAGTCGGGCATGGCCATCGAAGATCTCATCGGCCCCGGCGGCCCGGCATGACCCCGCACGACACGAACCCTGCAGCGAGGTCGCCGCGCGACACGAGCCTCGCGGACGGAGAGCCGCACGGCACGAGCCCCGCGGCGGGGGTGCCGCAGTCCGCCGGCGTCAGTTCCGCAGCAGGGACCACACGACGGCCGGCGTCAGAGGGACGTCGGTGACCCGGTCGGCGATCTCCGGGAGCGCGGCGGCCACCGCGTTGGCGATAGCGGCCGGCGGCCCGATCGTGCCGGCCTCCCCGACGCCCTTCATCCCGCCAGGGGTGAGCGGCGACGGCGTCTCCAGCAGCACGACCTCGATGCCGGGCACCTCCCGCGTGGTCGGCGGCAGGTATTCGGCGATCGGCTGCCCGTCGTCGGTGTAGCCGATCTCCTCGGTCAGCGCCTGGCCGATGCCCTGGGCCACGCCGCCCGTGAGCTGCCCCTCCACCACGGCGGGGTTGACCAGCACGCCGGCGTCGTTGACCACCCAGTAGCGCTCCACCTCGACCGCGCCGGTCTCGGGATCGACGGCCACGGCCGCCGCGTGGGCCCCGTACGCGAACGCGTAGCCCTCCGGGTCGTAGCTGACCCGTTCCTCAAGGCCGGGCGCGAACCCCTCGGGCAGGTCCCAGCCGCGCCAGGCCGAGGTGGCCAGCTCGCGCAGCGTCAGCGACGCCCGCGGATCGCCCTGCACCCGTACCGCCCCGTCGGCGATCTCCAGGTCGCCGGCGTCGGCCTCAAGCCGGTGCGCGGCCAGGGCCAGCAGCCTGGCCCGCAGCCGCGCGGCGGCCCGCACGAGCGCGCCGCCGCCGACCGCCAGCGAGCGGCTGGCGATCGCCCCGATCGACGAGTACGGCGTCGTCGCCGTGTCCCCCAGCACCACCCGCACCCGCTCGATGGGCACCCCCACCCGGTCGGCCGCGATCTGGGCCAGCGCCGTCTCGATCCCCTGCCCCATGGAGACCACCCCGGACGACACCACCACGGACCCGTCCTGCTCCATCCGCAGGATCGCCGTCTCGTAGCCGCCCGCCGCCGCGTTGATGGCCTTCATGTCCATCGACGGCCCCATGCCGGTGCTCTCCACGTGGCAGGAGAAGCCCACGCCGCGCCGGCGCCCGTCGTCTTTCTCGACCGGCCGGACCAGGTCGCGCAGCGTGCGCAGGGCGCGCGGGTAGTCGCCGGAGTCGTACGTCTGGAAGACGCGCGTCGTGTACGGCAGCTCCTCCGGCCGCAGCATGTTGCGCAGCCGCAGCTCGACCGGGTCCAGGCCGAGCCTGCGGGCCGCCTCGTCGATCAGCCGCTCCCTGGTCAGAGCGGCTTCCGGCTGGCCGAAACCGCGGTAGGAGCCGGTCGGCGTGGTCGTGGTGACGACGCCGCGCACCCGTACGGCGAAGCGGTCGAACCGGTACGGCCCGGGCAGCAGCGTGGCGGTGACCGCGAACGTCGAGCCGCCCACGTTCGACGGATGGGCGCCGAGGTCGCCGAGCACGTCCACGTCCATGGCCACGAAGCGCCCGTCGCCGTCGAGCGCGAGCCGTCCCCTGTGCACGCCCTGCCGGGCGGGCAGCGTGGCGAACAGCCGGTCGCCCGGCGACTCCGACCAGCTCACCGGCCGGCCCAGCCGCATCGCGGCCAGGCAGGCGAGCGTCTCGTCCGGGTAGACGTGCTCCTTGCCGCCGAACCCGCCGCCGGTGTCGCGGCTGATGACGCGGACCCGGTCGTGGGACAGCCCGAGCGCGTCGGCCAGGTGTTCACGGGCGTGGTGCGGCGCCTGGGAGGACAGGTGGACGGTCAGCTCGTCGTCGGCGTAAGAGGCCACCACGCCGCGCGGCTCCAGCGGGTACGGCGAGACCCGGCCCATCCTGAAGGTCATCTCGACGACGTGCTCGGCCCCCTCGACAGCGTCGGCGCAGTCGTCGTCGCCCATGGTGAAGTCGAAGAGCACGTTGCCGCCGAGCTCGGGATGGAGCGGCGGCGCGTCGGCGGCCAGCGCCCGCTCGGCGCCGACCACGGCGGGCAGCTCGTCGAGGTCCAGGTCGAGGAGGTCGCCGGCGTCCCTGGCGGCCTCCGGGGTCTCGGCGACGACGACGGCGAGCGGCTGGCCCACGTATCTGACGGCGTCGTCCAGCACGGGGTAGGACGTCATCGGCTGGCCTGGCATGACGGTCACGCAGGGCAGGCGGAGATCGGCGGCGTCGGCGGGGAGGATGACGTCGAGCACGCCCTCGACGGCCCGCGCCGCCTTGACGTCGCAGCCGAGCAGCCGGCCGTGCGCGACGGGGCTGCGCACGACGTGCGCGTACGCCATGCCCAGCAGGCGTACGGAGGCGACGTATCTGCTCTTTCCCGTCAGCAGTCTGGCGTCTTCCCTGCGTGGCGTCCGCGCGCCGACATACCCGTTCCCCATGGGCCGATTGTGCGCGCTGCCCGGGCGGCGGTCTATACGATCCGCGGGAAAGAGCACGTCAGCGGGGGTAACGATGCAGACTTTCCTGCCATATCCGGATTTCGCGGCTTCGGCTGCGGTGCTCGACCCGCTGCGGCTGGGCAAACAGCGCGTCGAGACGTTGCAGGTCCTGCGCGCCCTCACCGTCCCCGGGTACGGCTGGCGGCACCACCCCGTCGTGAAGATGTGGGCCGGTTACGAGGAGGCGCTCGTACGCTACGGGCTGGAGATGTGCCGCCACTGGTGCTCACTCGGCCGCGCCGACACCTGCGCGGACACCATGACCACCGAGATCGCCCTGCTGCGCGCCACGCCCGTGGTCCGCGCGCAGGCCGAGCTGGCGGCGGCCGGGGAGCTGCCGCCCTGGCTCGGCGATGAGAAGTTGCACCTCAGCCACCGCTCGGCGCTCCTGCGCAAGGACCCCGGCTTCTACCGGCCGGTCTTCGGCGACGACGACCCCGACGACCTGGACTACGTCTGGCCCCGCTCCGACCGCCTGCCCGCCTGACCGTCCCGCCGTTCATTCGCGGGCCATCACCCGGATGAGCTGGGCGACACCGCCGCCGAACAATGCCACCCCGAGCGGCAGGTGAAGGACCGTCATGTGCGCCAGCCCCAGGAGCGCCGCCGCGACCGTGAGCACCAGCAGCGCCGCGGCCGGCCCGACGAACCTGGCGGACCCGCCGCCGGGCCGCCAGACCAGGATCGCGGCGACCAGGTGGGCGAGCCCGATGACGCCCAGGGCGATGCCCGAGTTCTCGTGCAGCGCCCGTCCGCCGGGCGAGGAGAGCAGCATGCCCGCCGTCACCGCCTGGAACAGCAGCGCGACGACGTGCAGGACGACCACCGCCTTGAGCGCCTGCATCGGCCAGGGGGCGGTGGCGGGCGGGGTGGCGAGGGTGTGGTGCGCGGTCATGATCGCTCTCCTTGAATGGTTTCGGCCTGTACGCCGCCCGCCCCGCTCCGAACGGCCCCTTCACCAGCTCCCCCGCCGCCGGCCTTGCCGCCACCGGCCTTCCCGCCGCCGGCGTGCCCGGCACCAGGACGTCCGGCTGCTGTGATGCGGACCTCCACGTGCGCGGTGGCCAGGATCGCCCCGAAGGCGCACAGCCGTACCAGGTCCTCGTCCGTACGGGCGCCGCCGCGCCAGGCGGCCACGTCGGCGTCCGTCACCCGGTACGGCGCCAACGCGGTGAGCAGGACCAGCCGCGCCCCCGCGCGGTCACCGGCGGGCAGGCCGGCCAGCGGCTCGTCCAGCCAGGCGGTGCCCATCGGCGGATGCGCGCCGTCCCAGCCCGCGACCGCGCGGGTCACGGCCGCCCGCGCCGGACCGCTGAGCAGGTCGCCACCGGCTTCCGCGACGGCCTTGAGCGTGGCGTACGCGGTCCCGGCCGGAGCCCCGTCCGCCCAGCCGGGCTCGGCACGGGCGGGCAGCCCGGCGATCAGCGGCAGCCCCGTCCCGGGAGCCGCCGACCTGCGCACCGGGCCCGCCATCGCCCGCCCACCCACACTCCTGACCAGGCGGAACCTCTGCAGGTTGCCCGGCATGAGGTTCTCGGTGAGCAGCGCGGAGGCGATCCGGTTGATGAAGTGGAAGCTCAGCGCGGTCCCGACGTACTCGGGCGCCAGCGCGTCAGGGTACGGCCGCGCCGCCCCGGGCGACCTGGCCCAGGCCAGCAGCGCGGCGTGCCCGGGATCCGCGGGCACCTCGCCACGGGCGATGCTCTCGCCCAGCCGGTGGTCACCGGTGGCGTGCAGCAGCGTCGTGTGCGCGGCCACGCAGAACGTGCACTGGTTGGCCAGCGAGACCCCCAGTGCCACGACCTCCTTGCCGGTCCTGGGCGCCGCCCCGGCCAGCAGCGACTCGCGCAGCGTGACCCAGGTCGCGGCCAGCACCTCCTCGGCAGGCGACAGGGTCAGGAACACCGCCATGCGCGCCATGCCGAAGTCCTCGGCGAGCTGGGCGTACACCTGCGCCGTCCGGCCGGTGGCGAGCCTGGCCGGTATGGGGGTGACGTAACGGAAGGAGCCGGCCATCATCGGCTCCCGCACCGGATCGTGTCCATGGCCGAATCGTCCTGCGCGGACCCGCCGCCGGTCATCGGCCGTGGGGAGACTTCCGTGGCTACCGCCGGCGGCCGGGAACCGGAACGCGTACTTCGCCGGTAGTAGTGCGGAATCACTTCCCCGCGCCGATGAGCCCGCCCGGAACTCGTTCTAATCTGCAGGGATGAGCTCTGTGCACGCGTGGCGGCCGGTCGCCGTGGACGGCGCGCTGGCCGTCGTGGTGGCCGTCCTGCAGTCGGTCACCGTGCTGGCCAACCCCGACGCGGGCGCCCTCGACCTCGTCGCCGTGCTGGCCGCCTCGGCCGCCCTCGTCGCCTGGCGGCGGGCGCCCCTGGTTCCGCTGCTGGTCAGCACGCTCGGCATGCTCGTCTACGCGGCGCACGCGCAGCCGGGCCCGCCCGCCGCCTTCCCGGTGATGGTGTCGGTCTTCGGCGCGGTACGCGCGGGGCACCGGGTGCTGCCCGCGCTGGCCGGCACGCTCTTCCTGGGCGTCACGCTGGCGGCCAACCTGGCCGGCGCGGCGTCCGGGCAGGACCCCCAGACGCTCGTCCAGGGGACGGTGCTGCTGCTGGGCTGGTTCCTGGCCGCCGGGGTGGGGGGCACGGTGACCAGGCACCGGCAGGCGTACCTGGAGCAGGCCGAGCAGCGCGCCGCCGAGGCCGAGCGGACCCGCGAGGAGGTGGCGCGGCGGCGCGCGGGCGAGGAGCGGCTGCGCATCGCCAGGGAGCTGCACGACACGCTCACCCACAGCATCTCCGTGATCAAGGTGCAGGCCGGGGTGGCGGTGCACCTGGCGCGCAAGCGCGGCGACGAGGTGCCCGCGGCGCTGCTCGCCATCCAGGAGGCCAGCGGCGACGCCATGCGCGAACTGCGCGCCACCCTGGAGGTCCTGCGCGACGACGACGCACGGGAGCGGGACCCGCACGACAGCCCAGACGGGGGCCCGCACGAGCACCTGCACGAGCGCCTGGACGAGCATCTAAACGGGGGCCCACGTGAGCGGGCGGAGCCGGTCAGACCTGAGCCGAGCGGGCTCGACCGGCTCGACGACCTGGTGGACCGGGCCCGCTCGACCGGCCTGCCCGCGACGGTGACCGTCTCGGGCGAGCGCAGACGGCTGCCCGTGGAGGTCGACCGGGCCGCGTACCGGATCGTCCAGGAGGCGCTCACCAACGTCTCCAGGCACGCGGGCGGCGCCGCCGCCTCGGTGCGCATCGACTACGGAGGGACGGAGCTGGTCGTGCAGGTGGAGGACGACGGCGCGGCCAGGAGCGACGCGCCGCCCGTGCCGGGCGTGGGCCTGGTCGGCATGCGCGAGCGCGTCACGGCGCTCGGCGGCCGGCTGCGGGCCGAGCCCCGCGCCGAGGGCGGCTTCACCGTACGGGCGGAGCTGCCTCTGGGGGACCCGTCGTGATCCGGGTGCTCCTCGCGGACGATCAGGCGCTCATCCGGGGCGGTTTCCGCGCCCTGCTGGAGGCCGAGGACGACATCGAGGTGGTGGCCGAGGCCGCGAACGGCGAGCAGGCCGTCGCGCTCGCCCTCGCGCACCTGCCCGACGTGGCGCTCGTCGACGTGCAGATGCCGGTGATGGACGGCATCGAGGCGACCCGGCGCATCGCCGGCGACGAGCGGCTGAGCGGTGTGCACGTGGTGATCCTGACCAACTACGGCCTCGACGAGTACGTCTTCGACGCGCTCAGGGCGGGCGCGGGCGGCTTCCTGGTCAAGGACACCGAGCCGGTGGACCTGCTGCAGGGCGTCAGGGTGGCGGCCAGGGGCGACGCCCTGCTGTCGCCCTCGATCACCCGCCGCCTGATCGGCGAGTTCGTCGCCCGCCGCCCCGAGCCGGACCACCGGGGCCTGGACGTGCTGACCAACCGTGAGCGCGAGGTGACCGCCCTGGTGGCCCGCGGCCTGTCCAACGACGAGATCGCGGCGCACATGGTGATCAGCCCGACCACCGCCAAGACCCACGTCAGCAGGGCCATGACGAAGCTGCACGCCCGTGACCGGGCCCAGCTCGTGGTCTTCGCGTACGAGTCGGGACTGGTCGTTCCCCGGGCGGGTCGCTGAGCCCCCTTTCGCACCCCTCGTGGTGGAATGGGCTCAGGAGGCGACGTGGGCATCATTTCGCGCGGTTTTCAGGGCAGGCGCAGAGACGCGGGCGACCGGCTGCCACCCGGCCAATACCTGGTGGACGACTTCCCCGTGCTGTCGGCGGGGCCGACGCCCCGGGTGCCGCTCGACCGGTGGGAGTTCGCCATCGACACCGAGGCGGGCGAGACCCACCGGTGGTCGTGGGAGGAGTTCCTGGCGCTGCCGCAGCAGACGCCCACGGCCGACATCCACTGCGTCACCAAATGGACGAAGCTCGACACCACCTGGGAGGGCGTCTCCCTGGACGTGCTCATGGAGGACGTGGAGAGCGCCGCCGAGTACGCGCTGATCTACTCCTACGGCGGCTACACCACGAACCTGCCGCTGGAGGACCTGCTCGACGGCCAGGCGTGGATCGTGCACCGCTTCGACGGCGAGGAACTGGAGCCCCGCCACGGCGGCCCCGCCCGGCTGATCGTGCCGCACCTGTACTTCTGGAAGTCGGCCAAGTGGGTCCGCGGCATCCGCCTGCTGAACGAGGACTATCCGGGCTTCTGGGAGACGGCCGGCTACAACAACTACGGCGACCCGTGGCGCGAGCAGCGTTACGAGGGCGACTAGGGTGCGCCGCCTGGTCTGGCGGCCGGCCGAGCTGATCTCCGTCGTCGCCGAGACCGCGAGCGCGCGCACGCTGCGCTTCCGGGTGCCCGGCTGGCCGGGGCACCTGGCGGGCCAGCACGTGGACGTACGGCTGACCGCCGACGACGGCTACACGGCGCAGCGCAGCTACTCGGTGGCCAATCCGGCGGACGGCGACCTGGTCGAGCTGACCGTGGAGAGCGTGCCCGACGGCGAGGTCTCCCCCTACCTGACCGAGGTGATGGAGCCCGGCGACCGGCTGGAGCTGCGCGGACCCGTCGGCGGCTGGTTCGTCTGGCGGCCGGAGAACACGGCGCCGGTGCTGCTGGTCGGCGGCGGTTCCGGCATCGTGCCGCTGATGGCGATGATCCGAGCCCGGCGGCTGGCGGGCGGCCGGGTGCCGTTCCGGCTGCTGTACTCGCTGCGCGACCCCGGCCGCCGCTACTACGCCGAGGAGCTGCGCCGCCCCGACCCCGGGCTCGACGTCACCTACCTCTACACCCGTTCGGCGCCGGAGGGGGTGTCCCGCCCGGCCCGCCGCCTCATGCTGGAGGACCTGGCCGAGGGCGGCTGGCCGGCCTCGTTCGAGGCCGACTGCTACGTGTGCGGGCCGACGGGCTTCGTGGAGGCGGCGGCCGACCTGCTGCTGGCGCTCGGGCACGCCCCCGAACGCATCAGAACCGAACGTTTCGGTCCCACCGGAGGCTGACGATGACCGCAGAACACCTGGACGGCAACGCGCTCGCGGGCCCGCTGGGCGAGATCTTCGCCGTGGACGTGACCTCCGCGACGGGCCGCTGCGCCCACTGCGGCCTGGCGGGCCCCGTCGCCTCGCTGCTCGTCTACGGCCCGGAGCCCGGCTTCGTGGCCCGCTGCCCCGGCTGCGAGGAGGTCGTGCTGAGGGTGGTCCGCGGCCCCGGCGCGGCCTGGCTCGACCTGCGCGGCACGGTGTCCCTGCGGGTCAACCTGCCCGACTGAGGCCACGCGGGCACGCCCGACTGAGTACACTCAGGCACGTTCAACGGCCGAGATCAGTACGGCGTGGCTCTTGGCCAGGGGCGGCGGCCCTCGGCCCCGTCTCTGTGGGGAGTGACGTGAGCAGCGGGCTTGTCGACGCGCCTCCGTCCGGGCCGGACACGCCGCCACGGCGGCGCCGCCCGTGGCTGCGCTGGGTGATCGCGGTCACGGTGACCGTCGTCCTCCTGATCGCCGGCGCTGCCGTCGGCGTCTACGCGCGGCTGACGGGAAACCTCAAGCAGCAGGACGTCACCGCCGACGACCTCGGCGCCACCCGTCCGCCCAAGGTGGCCGGCACGGCGATGAACATCCTGGTCGTCGGCTCCGACCAGCGTGACGGCAAGAACGCCAAGTACGGCAGGGTCGCGGGCGAGCGCACCGACACAATCATGCTGATGCACGTGTCGTCCAGGCGCGACAACGCGATGGTGATCAGCTTCCCGCGCGACTCGGTCGTCCAGTTGCCCGCCTGCCGCGCCACGCGCGGCCTGCCCGGCCAGCAGGCCCACGTCGGCATGATCAACGAGTCGTTCAACTCGGGTGGCATCGCCTGCACCTGGAAGACGATCGAGTCGCTCACCCACATCCGCATCGACCACTTCGTGAAGGTCGACTTCACCGGCTTCAAGGGCATCGTGAACGCGGTCGGCGGCGTCGAGGTCTGCCTGCCCGAGCCGGTCAACGACAAGAAGGCGCTGCTCCACCTGCCGGCCGGGCGGCAGACGCTCAACGGCGAGCAGGCGCTCGGCTACGTGCGCGCCCGCTACTCCCTCGGCGACGGCTCCGACATCGGGCGCATCCAGCGGCAGCAGATGTTCATCGCCTCGATGGTGAAGAAGGCGATGAGCGGCGAGACGCTCACCGACCCGGCCAAGCTGCTGGCCCTGCTCGACGCCGGGACCAAGGCCATCACCACCGACAGCGGCCTGACCACCGGCGTGATGAAGGACCTCGCGACGAGCCTCCAGGGCCTCGACATCAGCAAGATCCGCTTCATCACCACCCCGTGGCACTACTCCCTCACCCAGCCGGGCCGGGTGGAGTGGGAGCGGACGCAGTCCCACCGGCTGTTCCAGATCGTGGCGAAGGACCAGAGCGTGGACGGCGTCAAGGGCGGCCAGGCGAAGGTGGGCCGCTCGAAGATCCAGATCGAGCTGCGCAACGGCACCTGGCGCACCGGCCTGGCCACCGAGGTCGCGGCCTACCTGGAGCAGCGCGGCTACCACATCGCCAAGATCGGCGACACCGAGCGCAAGCCGCAGCCGAAGACCACGATCGTCTACGGCCCCAACGGCGAGACCCGCGTGCCCACGCTCACCAAGGACCTGCAGCGCGCCGCCCTGCGCCAGGTGCCCGGCGCCGCCACCAGCCGGCTGATCCTGGTGCTCGGGGACGACTGGAAGGGCCTCAAGCCGCTGCGTACGGACGACACCGAGGCCATCAAGGGCTTCGACGCCACCCACGACACCTGCGCCACCTGACCGCCGGACCCTGACCACCGGACCCTGACCGCCGGGCCCGATCACTGGGCCCGATCACTGGGGCCGATCACTGGGGCCGATCACTGGGGCCCTGATCACCACGTCCGATCGGGAACCCCGATCACCGACCTCCTGATCAGCGGGCTTCTGACAGGCCGCCCGCGTCGATGGCGGTGAAGCCGGCGTCCTCGATGAGCGGCACCACGGCCTTCTTGGCCTCGTCGTCGTCACCCCAGTAGGGCATGTCGGCCCGCGCCCCGCCCCGCTGCCCCGCGAGGCCGAGGTCCAGCAGCTCGTTCGGGTACTTGGTGTTGAACGTGCGCACCACGCGTACGCCCGCCCCCAGAACATGCTGCTGGTACTGCGGACTGGTCAGCCCGCACGGGACGGCCACCATCACGGCCGCGCCGTCGCGCTCGCCGATCGGGTTGCTCGGATCGATGACGATCTTGCCCGCGAGCGCGGCGCCGAGCTCCGCCACCACCGTGGGGAACGCCTCCCAGCCGACCGCCAGGACGAGGACCTCGCCGAACGCCGCGGCCTCGGCCGGCGGCCCGCTCCTGGCCCGGCCGTCGGCGCTCCCGGCGGGCACCCTGACCGCGGCACCGGCGGCGGCTTCGGCAAGAGCGAGGTCGGCGTCACTGAAGAGCACGTCGTGGCCCGCCGCGGCGAGCAGGCGGCCGAGCCGCGAGCCCAGCCTTCCGGACCCCACGATTCCTACGCGCATGTCTCGATCTCCTCGTCCTCCGTGGGTGTGCCCATCCCCACGGACGACATTCCTCCCGACCGACACCTTTTGCCGCCCGATAGCCCGCAACCGACGGCCCTCAGACGCCGTCCCCGGACAGCAGCTCTCGAACGACAGCCGTCAGGCGACGAAGGCGCCCAGCGCGGCCAGGACGTCCACGACCTGCCGGGCGTCCGGCGTGGCCTCGGGGTCGAGCAGCCACTGCAACATCAGGCCGTCGGAAATCGCGATCACGACCGACACCAGCGCCGCCGGCTCGACCGGCAGCTCCGTCTCCAGGCGCTCGGCGGCCCTGCGCAGCATGTCGGTGCCGGCGACCCTGGCCCTGGCGTAGGCATCGGCCAGCTTCGCCCGCAGCAAGGGCTCGCGCACCGCCGCCGGGAAGCTCTCGACGCAGAGCACGAGCTGCGGCCGCATCTCCCCGAACACGTCCACCAACTGCTCCAGCGCACGCTGGAGCAGATCTCTCGGCGTGCCCAGCTCGCTCCCGAACAACGATCGCTCGACGCGCGCCGTCCACTGCTCGAAGAACTCCGCGATGGCCTCGTTGAGCAGCGCCTCCTTGCCGCCGAAGTGGTAGCCGATGGAGGCCAGGTTGGTGCCGGACGCGGCGACCAGGTCTCGTGCGGTCGTGCGGGCATAGCCCTTGTCCTGGAGGCAGCTCACCGCTCCAGCCAGCAGTCGTTCGCGGTATCCACCGGCCTCTTTGCTCGCCACGCGATCCATGCTACAGAGATAATACAAGCGTCTATGACAGACGTACGTATACGACAAGGAGAGCGACGATGATCCCTCCAGGGCCGAGAGTGCCGTCGATCGTCCAGACCGCACGGTTCGCGACGGACACGGAGCGCATGTTCGAGAGCTGTCACCGCAGGTACGGGCCGATCTTCACGCTCCGCTACGCCGGCTTCCCGCCGGAGGTCTACGTGACCACCGCCGAACTGGCCGCCGAGGTCTACCGGACCGACCAGGGCGGCGGGCAGGCCGGCGCGGCCCGCAAGGACTTCCTGGAACACCTGGTGGGCGCCCACTCGGTGCTGACGCTGGACGGCGAGCCGTGGTGGCACCACCGCAAGACGCTGAACCCGCCGCTACGCGCCAAGCAGGTCGCCGGCTACCACGACGACATCGCCGCCATCGCGGCCGAGAAGATCGCGACGTGGCCGCTGGGCCGGCCGTTCGCGCTGCGCGAGCGCATGCAGGACATCACGCTGGAGATCATCATCCGGCTGATCTTCGGGATCAGGGACGCCGGGCGCACCGGCCGGCTACGGGAGTTGCTGCCCGGCCTGCTCGCGACGGGCGGCTCCATGCAGGTCGCCCTGCTGCCGGAGCGGCTGCGCCCGATGGCGGCGCGGGTGCGGTTCCTGCCCTACGCCCGGTTCCTGCGGCTGCGCGCCGAGGTGGACACGATCCTGTTCGGCGAGATCCGCCGGCGCCGGGAAGCCCCCGGGGGCACGGACGTGCTCGGGCGGCTGCTGGAGACCGAGCTGGACGACCAGGAGATCCGCGACGAGCTGATCACCATGCTCATCGCCGGCCACGAGACCACCGCGACCGGTCTGGCCTGGGCCTTCGAACGGTTCCTGCGCATGCCCGAGGTGCTGGAGCGGCTGCCGGACGACGAGCCCTATCTCGACGCGGCGGTCAAGGAGGTGCTGCGGGTCAGGCCGGTGGTCTACGAGGCGCCGAGGCTGCTCGACGCGCCGCTGCGGCTGGGCGGGTACGAGATCCCCGCCGGATGGTACGCCGGACCGTACATCCCGCTCGTGCACCGTGACCCCGCCGCCTTCTCCGAGCCAGAACGATTCCGTCCTGAGCGGTTCCTGGAGGGGCACCAGAGCAGAGCCTGGATGCCCTTCGGCGGCGGGCGGCGCTTCTGCGTAGGAGCGCAACTGGCGCTCCTGGAGATGCGCGTCATCATCCGCGAGGTGCTGCACCGCCTGGAGCTCACGGCGCCCGATCAGGCACCGGAGGCCAGGCGGCTGCAGAACGTCACCTTGGCACCCGCGAAGCAGACCCGCGTCACCGCCCGCGCTCGGACTCCTGCTCGGACGGCGTAGGCGGGTAGTGATCCTCGCGTCGCGTGTCCGTGCCCAACTCCTCGCGGAGCCGGTCGTAGTCGATGTTGTGGTTGGTGTACTTCAGCTGGCGAGCGACCTTCGTCTGCTTCGCCTTGGCTCTTCCTCGGCCCATGGCAACTCCCTAGTCCCCGCTGTCATGCTACCCGACAACATAGCGACTTGAAGAATTATGCAACTGAACTGGATTACGCTAACCATATGCACGTGGAGGTCTACCAGGCCAAGGCCGACTTCTTCCGAACGCTCGGCCACCCCGCTCGCATCCGAGTGTTGGAGCTACTCCAGGAAGGGCCGCTCCCCGTCAGGGACCTGCTGGCCCAGATCGACATCGAGGCTTCGAGTCTCTCCCAGCAGCTCGCCGTTTTGCGACGGGCGGGCATCGTCAGCGCGATCCGCGAGGGCAGCACCGTGGTCTACACCCTGGCCACGCCCGAGCTGGCCGATCTGCTCGGCGCCGCCCGGCGCATACTGACCGAGATGCTGGCCGACCAAGGGGAACTGCTCGCGGAGCTGCGCGCCGAGGTCACCTAGCGAGCGCCCGCCGCCTCAGGTGCCCGGGGTACCACGCGGTGAAGACGGCGGGTGCGACGAACGAGAGCACCTTGATGGTGATCACCAGCGTGGTCGCGTGGAGCGAGACGGACAGGACGAGCGTCAGAGCGAGCGCGGCGACGGTGAAGGCGGCTGCCCAGACGCCACTGATGATCACGTTGGCCCGGTGGAAGGCGGGGGTGCGCCACACCTTCTCGGGCGTCGTGGCGCGGGCGATGCCCAGCGTGAACGGCCTGCGGATGGCCAGCGAGCCCCAGGCCGTGCCGGCCAGCCAGACGTCGACGAGCGCGGGCCCGTACGGCGTGAGCGGCGAGCCGGGATCGAGCCGGGACAGCGCGGTGAGCAGGGCGAAGAACACCACCGCGCTGGTCTCGATCACCATCATGTCCCACGACCTGCCCGACCTGCGGTCCACGGCCACGAGCACCAGGGCGACGACGAGGCCCGTGATCGCGCCCCAGCGCCACTCGTCGCCGGTCGCGACGAAGCCGTAGACGATCCAGGGCAGAAAACCGAGCAGGCCGCGCATCAGGCATCCTCCGACATTCCTAGACAGACATGTCGAAGGTAGAACTTCCTCAGGAGACATGTCAACATAGGAATATGAGTCTTCGACATGCCGTGCTCGGCCTGCTGTCAGAGGGGCCGGCGAGCGGCTACGACCTGCTGAAACTGTTCGACGTCTCGCTCGCCAACGTGTGGCCCGCCACGCAGAGCCAGCTCTACACCGAGCTCGGCAAGCTGGCCGAGGCGGGGCTCGTGGACGTGACGGCGCAGGGCCCGCGCGGCCGCAAGGAATACACGATCACCGAGGCGGGCCTGGCCGAGCTGCGTCACTGGATCACCGACGTCGAGCCCACCCGGGTCGTGCGCAGCGACATGCTGCTGCGCGTGTTCTTCCTGGCCCAGGTCTCGCCCGAGCAGGCCAGGAGCTACCTGCGCCGCCAGGCCGAGCTGGCCGCCAAGCAGCTGGAGCACCTCGCGAGCATCCGCGCGTTCGTCGAGAGCGGCGAGGACAACCTGTCGGTGTACGGCCGGCTCGCCCTCGAATACGGCCGGCGCCTGGCCGAGAGCCAGGGCGAGTGGGCCGAGTGGGCGGAAGGGCGAATCCGTTAGGCTTCCGGCCATGGTCTCCGAACTGTTCGATCCCAAGGCGTGGCAGGCGGTCGAGGGATTCGACTTCACCGACATCACCTACCACCGTGCGGTCGACCAGGGCACCGTGCGCATCGCCTTCGACCGGCCCGAGGTCCGCAACGCCTTCAGGCCGCAGACGGTCGACGAGCTCTACCGCGCGTTCGACCATGCCCGGCAGAGCACCGACGTCGGCTGCGTGCTGCTGACCGGCAATGGCCCCTCGCCCAAGGACGGCGGGTGGGCCTTCTGCTCCGGCGGCGACCAGCGCATCAGGGGTAAAGACGGCTACCAGTACGCCGACGGCACCCCGTCCACCGGCCGGCTGCACATCCTGGAGGTGCAGCGGCTGATCCGCTTCATGCCGAAGGTCGTGATCTGCGTGGTGCCCGGCTGGGCCGCGGGCGGCGGCCACAGCCTGCACGTGGTGGCCGATCTCACTCTGGCCAGCGCCGAGCACGCCCGCTTCAAGCAGACCGACGCCGACGTGGCCAGCTTCGACGGCGGGTTCGGCTCGGCCTACCTGGCCCGGCAGGTGGGCCAGAAGTTCGCCCGCGAGATCTTCTTCCTCGGCGACACCTACAGCGCGGCCGACGCCCACCGCATGGGCATGGTCAACGCCGTGGTGCCGCACGAGGAGCTGGAGGCGACGGCCCTGGAGTGGGCCCGCAAGATCAACGGCAAGTCGCCGACCGCGCAGCGGATGCTCAAGTTCGCCTTCAACGCCGTGGACGACGGGCTGGTGGGGCAGCAGGTGTTCGCCGGTGAGGCGACGCGGCTGGCGTACATGACGGCCGAGGCGGCCGAAGGCCGTGACTCGTTCCTGGAGAAGCGCGAGCCCGACTGGTCGCCCTTCCCCTGGCATTTCTGAGACCGTGCCCCTTGAGGTCCCCGGCGCGCTGGCCGCCGCGCACCTGAAGTACGGCGGTGAGGCCGGCGCCGCGTGGACGGCCGCGCTGCCGGCCCTGGCCGGGCGCTATCTCGACGAATGGGACCTGAGCCCGGACGGCGCGCCCCGGCACGGGATCATGGCGCTGGTCCAGCCCGTGGTGCGCGCCGACGGCACGAAGGCCGCGCTCAAGCTGCAGCCCGTCACCCCCGAGACCGTCCACGAGGGCCTGGCCCTGCGCACGTGGGCGGGCGACGGCGCGGTGCGGCTGCTCGACGCCGACCCCGAGACCGGCACGATGCTGCTCGAACGGCTCGACGGCAGCCGTTCCCTGGCCGCCGTGCCCGACGTCATGCAGGCCCTGGACGTCCTGTCCGGGCTGCTGCGCCGGCTGGTGGCCCGTCCCGCGCCCGAGGGCCTTCGTCGGCTGGACGACATCGCGCGGGCGATGCTGGAACGTGCGGAGAAGGCCGCCGTGCGGCCGATGCCCGAGGAGGAGCGCTACTGGGTCGGGCTGTGCGCCTCGGCGGTCACCGACCTGCTCTCCGACCCCGGGGAAGGCGCCCGGGAAGACACCGGGGACGGCGACCGGCTGCTGCACTGGGACCTGCACTACGACAACGTGCTGGCCGGCGAGCGGGAGCCGTGGCTGGCCATCGATCCCAAGCCGCTGGCCGGCGACCCGGCGTTCGAGCTGCTGCCCGCCCTGCACAACCGCTGGGGCGAGGCGCTCGCGACCGGCGACGCGCCGCGCGAGGTGCTGCGGCGCTTCGACTTCATGGTGGACGCGCTCGGCCTCGACCGGCGGCGGGCCGCCGGATGGACGCTCGGCAGGGTGCTGCAGAACCTGCTGTGGCGTCTGGAGGACGGCCACGGGCCGGACGGCGTCCAGGAGCAGGTGGCGCTGGCCATGCGCGCTAGATGGTGAGCACGATCTTCCCCTGGCCGTGGCCGGTCTCGACCTCGCGGTGCGCGTCCGCGGCCTCCTCCAGCCGGTACGCCCTCCGTACCGGGAACGTGAACTCCCCCTCCGCGCACAGCCGGGCGTAACGCCCGAGCCGCTCGGCCGTGCGGTCGCCCCTGACGAGCCTGACGCCCAGCCCGGCCGCCTTGTCGTGCTCGACCAGGGTCACGATGCGCCCGCGGTCGGCGACCAGGTCGAGCGAGACCTCCAGCGCGTGCCCGCCGGCCCCGTCGAGTACCGCGTCGATCCCGCCGGGCGCGAGCGCGCGCACCCGGCCGGCCAGGCCCTCCCCGTACACGACGGGTACGGCCCCGAGCGCGCGCAGGTACTCGTGGTTGACCTCGCGCGCGGTGCTGATGACGGTGGCCCCGCGCCTCCTCGCGATCTGCACGGCCGCCGTGCCCACGGCGCCGGCCGCGCCGTGCACGAGCAGCGTCTCGCCCTCCGCCAGCCCCAGCCCGTCAATGGCCAGCTCGGCCGTCTGCACGCCGGCGGTCAGCCCGCCGGCCACCTCCCACGGCACGGCCCGCGGCTTGGGCGTCACGTTGGCCGCCGGCACGACGACGTACTCGGCGTAGGCGTTGAGTGCGGTGAACCCGAGCACGTCGCCGCCCGCCGCCACCCCGGTCACGCCCTCGCCGACCTGGTCCACCACGCCGGCGAACTCGTTGCCGGGAATGCGCGGATAGCCGGGGTCCTCGATGTACGGCGGCAGCCAGCCCTGGCGTACGGCCGTGTCGAAGGGCTGCACGCCGGCCGCCCGCACGCGCACCCGCACCTGGCCTGGACCCGCCTGCGGGGCGGGCAGTTCCATCACCTTCAGCACCTCGGGGCCGCCCGGCTCGGTGAACGCCGCCGCCCGCATCAGTTCGCTCATGCCAGCGAGCCTGCATGCTCAACCATGGTTGAGGTCAAGTGCCTTAACCGTTTCGGGAACTTTCTTCTTTAGTTGCGCTTTATCTAGATATAGTCCGACAGGACGTACACAGGGGGATCAGGTATACCGAGGCGGGATGACCGACTTCTTCACCATCGCACTGAGCTTTCCGACTGTCATTTTCAGTTTTCTTCTCGTGGTCGTCGCCGCTTACTGGCTGACCGTCATCACCGGCCTGTTCGAGCTGGAGGACGACGCCACGTGGCTGGGACTCGGGGGAGTTCCCGCCGGGATCACGCTGTCGCTGCTCATCGCGTTCGCCTGGCTGCTCTGCCTGATCGGCAGCGTGGTGGTGGCGAGCGGTGGCCTGCTGATCGCCGTCCCCTTCGCCGCCGCGGCGGGCGCCTGGTTCGCCGTCCGCGGCCTCGTGGTGCCGTTACGCAGGCTGTTCCCCGAAGGGGACCGGCACTCGCGCGGCGACTTCGTCGGCCAGATGTGCGTGATCCGCACGGGCACGGCCACCCCGGACTTCGGCCAGGCCGAGGTCACCGCCGCCGACGGCTCGTCCGCGATCGTGCAAGTCCGCACGACCGGTCAGGACCGCCTCGCCCGCGGCCAGAACGCACTCATCTTCGACTACGACAAAGACGGCGAATTCTTCTGGGTCATGCCGTACGAAAGTGAGCATTGATGGACGTCATCTCCACCGGGTTCGGCGTATTCCTCGCCGTCATCCTGATCATCGTGATCGGTCTCCTCCTCGTCGTCGGGCGATTGTTCCGTAAGGTCGAGCAGGGCAAGGCGCTGATCGTCTCGAAGGTCAACAAGGTCGACGTCACGTTCACCGGCGCCGTGGTCCTGCCCGTGGTGCACAAGGCCGAGATCATGGACATCTCGGTCAAGACCATCGAGATCGAACGGACCGGCCGCGACGGCCTGATCTGCCGGGACAACATCAGGGCCGACATCAAGATCACGTTCTTCGTCCGCGTGAACAAGACCGCCGAGGACGTCATCAAGGTCGCCCAGGCCATCGGCACCGCCCGCGCCAGCGACGAGACGACGCTGCAGGAGCTGTTCAACGCCAAGTTCTCCGAGGCGCTCAAGACCGCGGGCAAGCACCTCGACTTCGTCGATCTCTACACCAAGCGCGACGAGTTCCGCGACGAGATCGTCCGGATCATCGGCACCGACCTCAACGGCTACAGCCTTGAGGACGCCGCCATCGACTACCTGGAGCAGACCGCGCTCAGCCAGCTCGACAAGAGCAACATCCTCGACGCGCAGGGCATCCGCAAGATCACCGAGCTGACGGCGATCGAGCACGTGCGGACGAACGAGTTCCAGCGCAACGAGGAGAAGGAGATCACCCGCCAGAACGTGGACGCCCGCGAGGCGATCCTGGAGCTGGAGCGCCGCCAGGCCGACGCCGAGCTCAAGCAGCGGCGGGAGATCGAGACCGTCAAGGCCCGCGAGGAGGCCGAGATCGCCCGCGTCCAGGCTGAGGAGCGGCTGCGCGCCCAGGCCGCGCACATGAAGACCGACGAGCAGCTCGGCGTGCAGAACGAGAACCGGGCCCGCGAGATCGCCGTCGCCGAGAAGAACCGCGAGCGCGTGATCGCCATCGAGTCCGAGCGCATCGAGAAGGACCGCCTGCTGGAGGTCATCTCCCGCGAGCGGGAGACCGAGCTGTCGCGCATCGCCAAGGACAAGGAGGTCGAGTCCGAGAAGCGCTCGATCGCCGAGGTCATCCGCGAGCGCATCGCGGTCGACAAGACCGTGGCCGAGCAGGAGGAGTCCATCAAGCGGCTGCGCGTGGTCGAGGAGGCCGAGCGCACCCGCCAGCAGGTGATCATCGCCGCCGAGGCCGAGGCCCAGGAGAACCTGGTCAAGGACATCAAGGCGGCCGAGGCCGCGGAGGCCGCCTCCAAGTTCAAGGCCCGCGAGGAGCTGGTGCTGGCCGAGGCCAGGCAGCAGGCCGCCGAGCTGGACGCCAGGGCCAAGATCCGGCTCGCCGAGGGCATCCAGGCCGAGACGGCCGCCGGCGGGCTGGCGCAGGTCCAGGTCAGGGAGCGCGACGCCGAGGCCATCGAGAAGGTCGGCCGCGCCGAGGCCGTGGCGCTGAAGGAGAAGCTCGCCGCCGAGGCCGACGGCGCGAGGGCCATGGCACTGGTCGAGGGCGACCGGCTCAAGGCGCAGGCCGAGGGCGAGCAGGCCATGGCGCTGGCCGGGGCCGCCGCGGTGGGCGAGAAGCTCAAGGCCGAGGCCGAGGGTCTCACCGAGAAGGCGGCCGCGCTGGCGGCGCTGGACGAGGCCAGCAGGGCCCACGAGGAGTACCGCCTGCGGCTGGAGGCCGACAAGGAGATCCGGCTCAAGCACATCGACGTCAGCCGCCAGGTGGCCGAGTCGCAGGCCAGCGTGCTGGCCGCCGGGCTGGCCAAGGCCAACATCGACATCGTCGGCGGCGACACCATGTTCTTCGATAGGGTCGTCGGCTCGATCACCGCGGGCAAGGTGGTGGACGGCTTCATCGGCCACTCGGAGATCGCGGGCGCCGTCGCCGCCCCGTACGTCAACGGCACCGCCAGCCTGGCCGGCGACCTGGCGAGCGTCATCAGCGGCGTGAGCACCGCCGACCTGAAGAACCTGACCGTGTCCGCCCTGCTCATGCGGCTCATCCAGGACGGCGGCCCGCAGTCGTCGGCCCTCGGTGAGCTGCTGGAGACCGCCCGCAGGCTCGGCGTCGCGGACTCGCCGGTGGCGGCGCTGGCCGGGGCCAAATGAGCACGATCGAAGCGGGGCTGGAGGCGGGGACGTACGAGGTTCTCAGGAACCGCCTCCAGGCCCAGGCCAAGGCCCTCGCGGCGGCGGCCGAGGGGGTCAACCAGGAGCGGCTGCGCGTCTTCGGCGGCGCCGAGCTGCGCCTGCTGGGGACCGAGCGGATCCGGACCGAGAACAACTGCGTCCCCAGGGACATCGTCTCTCTGGGCGACGTGATGCTGTTCGGCTACAACGTCTTCATCGGGCTCAAGCCGGAGACGACCGTGGCCGACGTGTTCGCGGTGCACCGCTTCTCCAGGGACGGCGACGCCTTCAGGTTCGACGCGGACAAGCTGGAGACGCTGGCCGACCCGGCGTTCAAGAAGGACTTCGCCGAGCTGTACCGGTACTACAAGGAGACCAGGCTGCAGCAGCTGCGGCGGGTGGACGGCAAGCTGCTGGCCGTCTTCCGTACGGGGCCCGCCGACATTCGGGTGCTGCGCTGGACGGTCAGCAACGGCGGAGTCCCGAAATATGTGGACAACAGGGGTGAGCGCGATCACGTGTTCCCCCCGTCTCACGACTTCGAATGGACGGTCACCACCCGCGACGACCACGTGCTCGGCCGCCATCCGCACGTCTCCATCGAGGGCGAGGTGTTCGTCGAGACCCTCGGCGGCGACCTGACCATCAAGGTCGAGAACAACACCGAGACCGGGGCCGGCATCTACGCCGAGCCGGTGGCCGAGCCGCTGCAGAGCCTGGCCGACGCCGACATCGACTACGCCCGCGTCGGGCCGCTCATCCTCATGCGGATCAAGCCGTACAAGGAGGAGGACTGGCGCCACCTGGTCTTCAACACCCGCACCAAGGCCGTGGTGCGGCTCGACGGCATCGGCCAGGCCTGCCAGCGGCTGCCCGAGGACCAGGGGCTCATCTTCCCCGGCGGCTACTACCTGGCCACGGGGGTCAGCAAGACGTTCGACACCGACGTCAGCGACCTGGAGTTCGAGCGGGTGGTGCGCTCGCCCAACGGCGAGGACGTCCTGTACGTCTTCCACGCGCGGGGTGACGGGCGTTCGCTGCTGCTGCCGTACAACGTGATCAGGAAGGAGGTGGCCACCCCCATCGTCTGCCACGGCTACTCGCTGTTCGACGACGGCACGATGGTGGTCTTCCGCGCCACCTCCGAGGAGCCCACCCGGGTGCATCCGATGCAGGTGTGGCAGACGCCGTACGTGTCGGACACCTACGCCGCCGCCCAGCCGGCCGGGACCGGGCCGCTGGAGCGCATCGGCAACGCCGAGCTCGTCCGCGGCATCTCCGACTGCCTGTCCGTGTCGCGGATGGTCGAGGAGATGGCGCCGTCGGCCGGCACGTTCGAGGGCCTGATCGCCGCCTGCACCCGTACCTTCGACTCCTACCACTGGCTCGGCGAGCACGGCCTGCTCGGCCCGCTCACCGACGTACGCGCCACCGCCGAACAGGTCCTCGACGAATACGAGAACGTCGAGCAGCTCACCCGCCACGCCGCGCAGACCCTGGCCACGGCCACGGAGGAGACCACCCAGCTGGTCCGCCGCGCCAGGGCCGACACCCCCGTCACCGCCGACGCCTGGGTCACCCTGCTGGCCACGCTGCGCCGCGCCCAGGGCCGCCTGGTGACGCTGCGCGAGGTCCGCTACATCGACCTGGCCGCCATGGACAGGCTGTCGGCCTCCGTGGCGGAGGAGCTGGACTCGGCCGGCCGGCGCGCCGTGGACTTCCTGTCGGGTCAGGACGCCTTCACCGCCTACCACGCCGCCGTCGAGACCCTGGCCGCCGACGCCGCCGCCATCGCCACGGTGGCCGAGGCCGCGCCCGTGGCCGACCGGCTGGAGGAGCAGAGCGAGGGCCTGGAGGTGGTCACGGAGGTCGTCGGGTCGCTCGACATCGCCGACGCCACCGTGCGCACCTCGATCCTGGGCCGCATCGCCGAAGTGCTCAGCGGCGTGAACCGGGCCAGGGCCGTGCTCGACGGACGCCGGCGCGACCTGCTCGGCGCGGAGGGCCGCGCCGCGTTCGCCGCCGAGTTCGCCCTGCTCGGGCAGGCCATCACCGGCGCGCTGGCGATGGCGGACACGCCGGACAAGTGCGACGAGCAGCTCGGTCGGCTGATGCTCCAGGTCGAGAACCTGGAGTCCCGCTTCGGCGAGTCCGACGACTTCGCCGCGCAACTGGCCGCCAAGCGGGAGGACGTCTACGAGGCGTTCTCGGCCCGCAAGCAGACCCAGCTCGACGACCTGGCCCGGCGCGCCGACCGCCTCTTCGCCTCCGCCGAGCGCGTCCTCGGCAGCATCACCAGGCGGCTGGCCTCGCTGTCGTCGCCTGACGAGGTCAACACCTACTTCGCGACCGACCCGATGGTGGCCAAGGTCCGCTCGGCGGCCGGGGAGCTGCGCGCGCTCGGGGACGCCGTACGGGCCGAGGAGCTGGACGGGCGGGTCAAGTCGGCCCAGCAGGAGGCGGGACGCGCGCTGCGCGACCGGCTCGACCTGTTCTCCGACGGGGGCGAGACGCTGCGGCTGGGCCGCCACCGCTTCGCCGTCAACACCCAGCCGATCGATCTGACGCTGGTGCCGCACGACGGGTCCATGTACTTCGCGATCACCGGCACCGACTACCGCGCGCCCGTGCCCGCCTCGTTCGCCGACACGCGGCCCTTCTGGGACCAGTTGCTGGTCTCGGAGACGCCGGAGGTCTATCGAGGGGAGTACCTGGCCGCCTCGCTCCTCGACTCGGCCACCCCCGCGGACGAGCTCGGCGAACTGGTGCGGCGGGCGGCCGAGACGCGGTACGACGAGGGATACGAGCGCGGGGTGCACGACCACGACGCGGCGGCCGTGCTCGGTGCGCTGGTGCGGTTGCGGGAGGGGGCCGGGCTACTGCGGTATCCGGCCGAGGTCCGGGCGGCGGCTCAGCTGTTCTGGGCGTTCGGGGTGGACGAGGTTTCACGTAAAACATTCACCACCCGGGCCGTGTCGCTGGTGCGGGCGCGGACGGTGTTCGGGCTGTCGCCGGCGCTGAGCGACCTGGGGCACGAGCTCGGCGACCTGATCGCCGCCTTCCTCTCCGAGAACGGGGGCGCGGGCGTCGGCCCGGGTCCGGGCGCCGACTCGGGTGCGGACTCGGGCGGCGGCGCGGGCGTCGGCTCGGGCGCGGGCGTCGGCTCGGGTGCGGGTGCGGGCGGCGGCGCGGGTTCTCCCGCGGACGCCGGGGTGGCTCGGGTCGCCGGTGAGTACCTGGTCGAGGAGCTGGGCTCCACGCCGACCGGCTTCATCACCGCCAAACAGGCCCGCGACCTGCTCGACGGCTTCCGGCAGACGCTCGGCCCGGCCAGGACGCGTGAGTTCGAGGACGACCTCAAGGCCCTGCCCCTGCCGGAACGCCTCCAGCTCGCCCGCGCCTGGCTGACCGCCTACCACCAGGGTCCCGAGGTCGCGGAGGCCATCGCCGTCCTGCTGTGCGACCTGCCCCGCCACGACTCCAGCGCCGCGACCACGGCGACGGTGGACGGCCTGCTCGGTGCCCACCCTCGTATCAAGGACCGCAAGCTGGAGATCCGCCTGGACGAGATCCTCACCAGGACGCGCACGTTCGCCCGGGAACGCGTCCCCGCCTACCGCGCCTACCAGCGCCGCAGGAGCGAGCTGATCGAGTCCGAACGCCGCCGCCTGCGCCTGGACGAGTACCGGCCCAAGGTCATGAGCGCGTTCGTCCGCAACCGCCTGCTGGACGAGGTGTACCTGCCGCTGATCGGCGACAACCTGGCCAAGCAGCTCGGCGCGGCCGGCGCCGGCAAGCGTACCGACCAGATGGGCCTGCTCCTGCTCATCTCCCCGCCCGGCTACGGCAAGACCACCCTGATGGAGTACGTGGCCAGCCGCCTCGGCCTCGTCTTCGTCAAGGTGAACGGCCCCGCCCTGGGCCACGAGGTGACCTCGCTGGACCCGGCGGACGCCCCCGACGCGACGGCCAGGCAGGAGGTGGAGAAGATCTCGTTCGCGCTGGAGACGGGCAACAACACCCTGCTCTACCTGGACGACATCCAGCACACCTCGCCGGAGCTGCTGCAGAAGTTCATCTCCCTCTGTGACGCCCAGCGCCGCATCGAGGGCGTCTGGAACGGCCGCACCAGGACCTACGACCTGCGCGGCAAACGGTTCGCGGTGTGCATGGCGGGCAACCCGTACACCGAGTCGGGCCGGCGCTTCCGCATCCCCGACATGCTGGCCAACCGGGCCGACGTGTGGAACCTGGGCGACGTGCTCTCCGGCAAGGAGGAGCTGTTCGCGCTGAGCTACGTGGACAACGCCCTCACCTCCAACCCCGTGCTCGCGCCCCTGTCCGGGGGCGACCGGGCGGACGTGGAGCTGCTGGTACGCCTGGCCAAGGGCGACCCGACGGTCCGGCCCGACCAGCTCAAGCACCCGTACACGAAGCCGGAGCTGGACCAGATGCTCAGCGTGCTGGCCAAGCTCGTCCGGGTGCAGGAGGTGGTCCTGGCCAACAACCAGGCCTACATCGCCTCGGCCGCCCAGTCCGACGCCGCCCGTACGGAGCCGCCGTACCGGCTGCAGGGTTCGTACCGGAACATGAACAAGCTGGCCGAGCGGATCGTCCCCGCCATGAACGACGCCGAACTGGAGGCGGTGATCGACGACCACTACCTCGGCGAGGCGCAGACGCTCACCAGCGACGCGGAGGCGAACCTGCTCAAGCTGGCCGAGCTGCGCGGCCGGCTGACCCCGGCCCAGGCGCAACGCTGGACGGAGGTCAAGGCCGCCTACCTCAAGGCGCGGGCGCTGGGAGGGGCGGAGGACGACCCGATGGTGCGCGCGGTGGGCGCGCTCGGCCTGCTGGCCGACCGGGTGAGCGAGGTCGGCACCGCCATCAAGGACTCGGCCGGCTGAGACGCCACCACCACGGCCACCCAGGACCGAAAGGGAGTACCTACTCCTCCATCAGCCCCTGGGTGGCCTCGCGCTGGAGGGCCGCCGAACGGTTGAGCCAGTCGAGGATCAGCTCCAGCTCCTCATCGCTGTACCGCTCGTACAACTGCGACAACGCCACCACGAACGGCTCGAACAGCTCCGAGAACCCGGCCACCCGCTCATAGTTGATCTCGACGATGACCCGCCGCCGGTCCTTGGTGTCGCGGACGCGCCGCACCAGCCACTTGCCCTCCAGCCGGTCGATCAGCCCGCTGACCGTGGCCGGCGCCAGGCCCGTGTGCTGGGCGATCTCCCCCGCCGTCAGGGGCCCCAGGCGTTGCAGCAGGTCGAGCGTCTTCTCCTCGGTCATCCCCAGGCCGAGCCGCCCGCCCATGGCGCTGTGGTACATCACGGCGGCGTTGCTGTGCTCGCGTCCCGCGACGGTGAGAGCCTCCAGCAATTTAGTTCGTCGATCCGAAATACCTCTCGACACCGCCCACCACCTCTGCCTCTGCCTAATATTTCGTTCGGCCGAACGAAAGGTTATCACTACGCCGCCCACGCCACCTCGCCCAGCTCCGGCCAGGGCGCCTCGCTCGCCATCGAGGACGCGATCGTGCTGGCCCGGTGCCTGCGCGACAGTGGCGGGCACGAGGAGACGTTCCGGCGCTTCGAGGCCGAGCGGCGCCCGCGCGTGGAGCGGGTCGTCGCCTACTCAAGGACCATCAGCAACAGCAAGGCCGCGGGCCCGGTCGCCCGGGTGTTCCGCGACCTGATGCTGCCGTTCTTCCTCAGGCGTAGCGCGAGCCAGGAGTCATTCGCCTGGATGTACCGCTACCAGGCGAGCCTGTGACACCGACTCCGCGCCGGCCGGCACGAGCGGCAGGCGCACGTCCGGGGTCGGGATCAGGCCCTGGGCGTGCAGCACGCCCTTGATCACCGTCGGGTTCGGCTCGGCGAACAGCGCCGCCGACAGCCGGGCCAGCCGGTGCCCGAGCCGCCGCGCCCGTACGGCGTCCCCGTCATGCCACGCGTCGACCAGGTCGGCGAAGCTCCTGGTCTCCAGGTGCGCGGAGGCGAGAATGCCGCCCGCCGCCCCGAGCGCGAGCAGCGGCGAGATGAACGCGTCGTCCCCGCCCAGCACCTCGAACCCGTCGGGCAGGTCACCCAGCAGGCTCACCGCGTCCTGGTCGATCCCGCCGGCCGCGTACTTCACCCCGGCGATCCTCGGGTGCTCGCCGAGCCGGCGCAGCGTGGCGGCACTGACGCTCTGCCCGGTCCGGTAGGGAATGTGGTAGATCACCAGCGGCACCGGCGTCTCCTCCGCCAGCGCCTCGAAATGCGCGACGACACCGCGTTCGCCGGGACGCAGGAAGTACGGCACGATCACCAGCGCCGCCCCCACCCCCGAGGGCAACTCACGCAGCGCCCGCGCGGTCGAGCGCGTGTCGTTGCCGGTCACCCCCACCGTCAGCAGCGCCTGGCGCTCGGCGCAGACCCGTGCGCACACCTCGATCACCCGCGCCCGCTCCCCGGCGTCGAGCGTGGCCACCTCTCCGGTGGTGCCCAGCGCCACCAGCCCCTTCGCGCCCTGGTCGAGCACCTGGTGGGCGAGCTTCTCAATCGCGTCCACGGCCACGTCGCCCGACGTGTCGAACGGCGTGATCAGCGGTACGTGGATTCCTCTCAACATGCTTCGAGCCTCGCCCCTGCCGACCCGTTAGGTCCAGCACGGATTTCTTCGTTCGAGATTAAGCTCACCTTATGCTCGACCCGCGCAAGCTCCACCTGCTCCGCGAACTCGCCCGGCGCGGCACGATCGCCGCCGTGGCCGAGGCGGTCACGTTCACGCCGTCGGCCGTCTCCCAGCAGCTCAGCGCGCTGGAACGGGAGGCGGGCGTGCGGCTGCTCGAACGCACTGGGCGCACGGTGACGCTGACGCCCGCCGGGCACCTGCTCGTGGAGCACGCGCAGGCCGTACTGGAACAGCTCGAACGTGCTTCGGCCGCCCTCGCCGCCGTCCGTGGCGGCCCTTCGGGCCCGCTGCGGATCGGCGCCTTCCCCACGGCCGCCCGCGTCCTCCTCCCGCCCGCCCTCGCCGACCTGACCGCCGCGCACCCCGGCCTGGAGCCCATGGTGTCCGAGATCGACCCGGCCGACGTCTCTGCGGCACTGCGGGCGGGCGAGCTGGACCTGGCCCTCGTCCACGAGTACGACTTCGTCCCGCCCGTCACCGACGCGTCCACCGAGATCGAGCCCCTGTTCACCGAGCCGATGTACCTCACCGACCGCCCCTCCGTGGCCGCCGCCCGCGCCGACGCCTGGATCATGAACAAGCCCGGCACGCTCTGCCACACCATGGCGATCAGAGCCTGCCAGGCGGCCGGCTTCGAACCGCTCGTCCGTCACCACATCGACGACTTCGACACCGTCCTCGCCTTCGCCGCCGCAGGTCAGGGGGTTGCCCTCGTCCCCCGCTTGGCGGCCGTCGACCCGCCGCGCGGCGTCCGGCTCACCCGGCTACCGCTGAGCCGGCGCACGCTGGCCGCGTTCAGGAGAGGCAACGGCGAGCACCCGGCCATCAGAGCCGCCATCACCGCCTTCCACACCGCCCTCCCCCACCTCCCCCTCTGACCCGGAACACCGGCGCACCTGGGGAACCGGACACGGCCCGTACAGCCGTCGCCGCGACAAGACCGATCACCAGAATCACCACCGATCGCGGACACAACCAGGACGGCTACCGATGGGGGACCGCCACCGGAGTGCCTACCGATCGAGAACGGCATCGAGCACGGCGCCCGCACTGGTCTGAGCCTGGTCATACTCCCCGGCCGTAACCGCCACCACCAGCCCCTCCTCCGGAACCACGAGCAACCGCTGCCCGCCGTTCCCGATGCCCTCGACCCAGCGACGCTCGCCGGTGCTCAGGTACCACTGGTAGCCGTACTCGAACCCGTCCTCGATCACCACCCGGGGCCGCAACATCTCCTGGATCCAGGAGCCGGGCACGACGTCCCGCCCGCCGTCGAGCACGAGCTGCCCGATGGCGGCCAGGTCCACGGGCCGCAGCCGCAGCCCGGACGCGGCCGCCGCCACGCCGTCGCTCCCCTTGGCCCAGGCGTACCGGGTGATGCCGAGCGGCTTGAAGAGCCGTTCCGCCGCGTACTCCTCGATCGGCCGCCCGGTCCCCCGCGCGATGATCGCGCCCATCAGCGCCGACGCCCCGCCGCAGTAGTTCCACCGCGTGCCCGCCGCCTCCACGAGCGGCCGCCCCAGCACGTAGCGGTACCGGTCGGGCGCCAGCTCCATCGCGATCTCACCGTTGGCCGGATCGGTGTAGGGCAGTGACTCGTCCCACTCCAGCCCGAGGGTCATGGTCAACGCATGCTCGACCGTGAGCCGCGCCCGCCCAGGATCCGCCCCCAAATCCCGATATTCCGGAAATTGCCGCATCAACGACTCCTCCGGCCCCGGCACCAGCCCCTCACCCAGCGCGATCCCGTACACCAGCGCCACCACACTCTTGGACACGGACCGCAGATCGTGCAGCGTGTCCCGCTCGAACACGACCTCCCCCAGATCCTCACCGAGATGATGATCGCGCCCAGCACCGTACCGCTCGACCTCGACCCGCCCGCCGCGCATCACCACCAGCCCATGCAGCTGCGGCGCCCGCCCCGCCCGCACCACCTCGTCAACCCGCTCAGCCACTCCCACGGCACACCTTCCTTCGCCATCGACCTGTCCAGATCTACAGCCTTTTGGAGGGGCTTGGGCCGAGTTCCTTCATAGCGCGGTCCCAGGCGTAGGGGGCGGTAGTGGGGTCGGGGTTCGGGACGATGCGTACGCCGTCCGCGCGCAGATCCTCCAGGCTGCGCCGGTACGGTGTGCGTGCGGCGAGGGCGCTGTTGACGAACGGCAGGACGACGACCGGGATGCCCAGGCCCGGAGCCTCCGCCAGGACGCCGAGGGCGTAGGTGTCGGTGATGCCCTGGGCGAACTTGTTGATCGTGTTGTACGTGGCCGGCGCGACGATCATGGCGTCGGCCCTGGGCGGTTTGGGTTCGTGGGGCTTGCGGTAGCGGCTGCGTACGGGGCGGCCGGTCTGCTCTTCCAGGGCGGCCACGTCGATGAAGTCCAGGGCGGACGGTGTGGCCACGATCTGCACGATCCAGCCCGCGTCCTGGGCCAGGGTGACCAGCCGGCCGACGTCGCGGGCCGCGCCGGCCGCGCAGACGACGAGGTAGAGGACTTCGTCCGATGTCTCGCTCACGCGGTGCACTCACTCTCCAGGGAGGCGACAGGGTTCGCTCCCCTCCAGGATCCTCCGCGGGGACGCCTGCTGAGAGGGTCCTCAGTGTGTCTCAGGTGCTCCACAGCGGCCGGGGCGCAGGCTGGGCGGCATGGAGCAACTGCTGCGCAGCCCGGGCGTCATCGCGGGGCTGGTCAAGGTCGAGGCCAGGATCCGGCGGCTGAGCGGGTCGTCCGTGCTGCCGGACATCAACGCGGGCGCGGAGCGGGTCGTGTCCGCGGGTGGCAAGCGGCTGCGGCCCGCGCTGGCTCTGGCCGCCTCGATCGCACTCGGCAAGGCGCCCGATCGCCGGGTGATCACAGCGGCGGCGTGTGTGGAGCTCATCCACACGGGCTCGCTCGTGCACGACGACCTCATGGACCGGGCCGACCGGCGGCGCGGGCAGCGGACGCTCAACGCCGAGCTGGGGGACGGCAAGGCGCTGGTCATCGGGGACTTCATACTGGCCAGGGCCGCGCTGGCGGCGATCGTGAACGTGTCGCGGCCGGTGGCCGAGGTGCTGGCGGCCACGGTGGTGGAGCTGGCGGAGGGCCAGTATCTGGAGACGGCCGACCTGTTCGACACCGGCCGTACGCGGGAGAGCGCGGTGCGGTCGATCACCGGCAAGACGGCGGCCCTGTTCCGGGCGGGCTGCCTGGCGGCGGCGTTGTGCGCGCACGCCCCGGCCGAGGACAGGGCGCGGATGGCGGCGTACGGTGAGCGGTTCGGGCTGATCTTCCAGGTGCTCGACGACCTGCTCGACCTGACCGCGTCGGACGAGCAGCTCGGCAAGCCGGCCGGGAACGACCTGCGCCAGGGCGTCTACAGCCTGCCCCTGCTCATGTCCGGGATCGACCTGGCCGGCGACGGTCTGGTGGGGCGGGACATGAGCGAGGAGCAGGTGGCTCGCGCGCTGCGAGTGCTGCGGGCGAGCCCGATGGCGGGCAACACGATCCGGTACTGCCGGGGCCTGGCCGCCGAGGCGCTGGCCGCCCTGCCGGTGCTCCAGGATGAGGAGATGGGGGTGGTGTTGCGTCGCCTGCCTTCCGCCTATATCGACAGTGTCGAACGCCAGGTGCTTCTTGCTTCCGTCCCCAGTCCCTAGAGGGCGTATCCGGTTCACAACGTTCTGGAGGTGGTGGTGCCGGGCATCCGTCGAAGGTGCCGTCACGTGGCCGGTTCGGTCTCCGCCTTCGAGAGTGGGGCCGCGATCTCCTCCAGCCCCTTCCGTTCGGCCTTCACCCCGAGGAACAGCTCCACCAGCCCACCGATGATCATCACCACCGCCCCGATGCAGAACGCCAGCGCCGTGTCCCCCGGCACCCCGCTCTCGACCAGGGAGGCGAAGACGAGCGGGCCGGCGATGCCGCCCGCGGCCGTGCCGATCGCGAAGAAGAAGGCGATGGCCATGGCCCTGGTCTCCATGGGGAAGATCTCGCTGACGGTCAGGTACGCCGAGCTCGCCCCCGCCGAGGCCACGAAGAGCACCGCGCACCAGCACGCCGTCAGCGTGACCGCCGTGAGCACCCCCTGGTTGAACAGCCAGGCCGTGCCCAGCAGGAGCACCCCGGAGCCGATGTACGTGGCCGAGATCATCGGCACCCGGCCGACGGTGTCGAAGAGGTGGCCGAGCAGCAGCGGGCCGAGGAAGTTGCCGATGGCGATGACGGCGAAGTAGTAGCCCGTGTGCGTGTCGATGCCGTAGAAGGTGGACAGGATCTGCGCGTACCCGAAGGTGATGGCGTTGTAGAGGAACGCCTGCCCGATGAAGAGCGACAGCCCCAGCACCGTCCGCTTCGGATAGAGCGCCACCATCGTGTGCGCGATCCGGACGAACCCGATCGACTTGCGCGTGTGAATGGTCATCGACTGCTGCGGCTCCGGCAGCTTGTCCTCGCCGATGTCGTGCTCGATGTCGCCGACGATCTTCTCGGCCTCGTCGCCCCTGCCGTGGATGAACAGCCAGCGCGGGCTCTCCGGGACGTTGCGCCGTACGAGAAGAATGGCCAGGCCGAGCACCACGCCGAGGCCGAAGGCGACCCGCCAGCCGATGTTGACCGGCAGGTCGTTCAGCAGCGGCACGGTCAGCAACGCGCCGCCGGCCGCGCCGAGCCAGTAGCTGCCGTTGATGATGATGTCGATGCGCCCGCGATGCCGGCTCGGGATGAGCTCGTCGATGGCGGAGTTGATGGCCGCGTACTCGCCGCCGATGCCGAAGCCGGTCAGGAACCTGAACAGGAAGAACCACCACGCGCTGAAGGAGAACGCGGTCATCAGCGTGGCCAGCAGGTAGACGACCAGCGTGATGATGAACAGCTTCTTGCGGCCGAACTTGTCGGTCAGCCAGCCGAAGAACAGCGCTCCCGTGCAGGCGCCTGCCACGTAGAGCGCGGCGGCGACGCCCGCGACCTGGGCCTGGGTGATCTCCAGGCCGCTGCCCGGTTTGGCGAGCTGCGCGGAGAGGTTGCCGACGATGGTGACTTCGAGCCCGTCGAGGATCCAGACGGTGCCGAGTCCTATGACGATCATCCAGTGCCAGCGTGACCACGGCAGCCGGTCCAGCCGTGCGGGCACTTTCGTGGTGACGGTGCCGGTTTCCACGTCGCTCATAGGATCTTCCCGATACCCGGGAAGCGGCGCGCAAACGTCGCGTCAGGCGGCCGGTTTCCTGGCCTCCACGATGCCGGTGGCGAACCACGGGCCGCCGTACCAGAACCGCCAGCCCGCGTTCCGCCTGCGTACGTCGATCACACCCAGGTCGCGCAGAGTGTCCTCGTAGGCGGGCGTGTGCTGGAAGTCCGCGATGAGCACCAGCCCGCCGGGCCGCAGCACGCGCAGCGCCTCACGGACGGCCTGGGCCCGTCCTTCGGCGTCGGGGATGTTGTGCACGGACTGACTCGCGACCACCACGTCGTACGAGTCGTCGCAGAAGGGCAGGTCGCGCAGGTCGCCGGTGACCAGTCGCACCCGGTCGGAGACGCCTTCCAGCTCGGCGTTGCGCCTGGTGACCGGCGCGCGGTTGCCCGACTGGTCCTTGGTGCGCCATCGGTCGACGCCGGTCGCGCTGCCCCGCTCCAGCCGTCCGGCCGCGAGCAGCAGCACCGCTCCCCTGCCGCAGCCCAGGTCGAGCAGCCGTTCGTCGCCGCGCAGCCGCCGCAGCTCCCTGTCCCAGACGACGAACTTGCCGCGCCTGGTCGTGTAGAGGTAGCTGACCGCGCTGGCGAGCGTGTAGAGCCCGCCGAAGAGGAAGGCGACGCCGGCGGGGAGGACGTCGAGGGCGAACGAGATCCCGGCCAGGCCCAGCAGCACGATCGCTCCCAGGAGCAGACCGGCCAGTGCCCAGGGTGCGTCGAACCCGTAGCTGCCGTGACGCTTGCTCATGCTCACGTTATATCTCAATGTGTACTTGACGGTGATTTGACCGAACCCTTGCCCTTAGCAACGCCTGACACGCACCGCGCATTACTAACGTGCTTGGGATGGGCGCACATTGGGGGTTTGACCAGGCATGACGGGAGAGGACCGGCGATTCGGACCGGGCGCGAGCATCGCACTGACGCTGGCCTCGACCCTGTTGTGGGGTGTGGCACACCTGGCCGCTGAGCGCCGTAAGACCGGTCTGGCCCTGATGGCGGCATACGTGCTGATGCTGGCCGGCGTGCTGACCGTGTTCACCGCCTTCAGCGCGAACCTGCTGTCGCTGGCCGTGCAGCCCCGCTGGCTCACCTGGCTCACCGTCGCGCTGGTGGCCGTCGCGCTCGCCTGGACCGGGGTGATCGTCTGGTCGTTCCTGCTGGTACGCCCCGCCCGCTCCGACACCGTCGGCCGCTTCCTGACCACCACGCTCACGGTCGCGCTGTGCGCGCTCGTGCTGGCTCCGACCGCGTACGCCACCCGGCTGGCGTACCTGTCGCGCGACGTCGTGAACACCCTGTTCCCGCGCGGCACCACCGCCACCACCCCCGTCATGGCCCAGGACCCGTGGAACGGTGCGGAACGGGTGAACTTCCTGCTGCTCGGCGGCGACTCCGCGCCCGGCAGGCCCGGGGTGCGTACCGACAGCATGACCGTGGCCAGCGTGAACGTGGCCACCGGCGCGACCGTCCTGTTCGGCCTGCCGCGCAACCTGCAGCAGGTCCAGCTGCCCGTGGGTCCCGCCAGGGACCGCTTCCCCTACGGCTTCACCGGCGCGGGCCCCGACACCCCGGGCCTGCTCAACGAGGTCTTTCAGTACGCCGAGGACCATCCCGAGGTGGTGCCGGGCGTACAGAAGGGGCAGCGCGGCCCCACTCTCATCAAGAAGACCATCGCCGACATCCTCGGCATCCCCGTGGACTACTACGCGATGGTGGACATGAAGGGCTTCGCCGAGATGGTCGACGCCATGGGCGGCGTCCAGGTCACGATCAAGGACCCCATCGTGTACGGCCGTTACCGCGAGGGCCTGCTGCCCGCCGGCACCCGCAAGCTGTCCGGCCAGGAGGCCCTCTGGTACGGCCGCTCCCGCACCGACAGCGACGACTACGTCCGCATGGGACGCCAGAAGTGCCTGCTCAACGCGGTCGCCAAGCAGGCCGACCCGATGACCGTGCTGAACAGCTTCGAACGCCTCGCCGCGGCCACCAAGCGGGCCATCTCCACCGATCTGCCCCAGGACCTCCTGCCCGCGGTGGTCGATCTGGCGCAGAAGGTCAAGGGCGCCAAGATCCGCAGCCTGAACTTCGTGCCGCCGCTGGTCAACACCGCCGACCCGGACTGGTACGCGATCCGGCGCGAGGTGGACGACGCCCTGGAGGAGCGCTCCGCCTCGACCAAGACCTCGGGCCCGCAATCGCCGTCCCCGACGCCGACCGACGCCCCGGTCAGCCTCGACGCCACCTGCGCCTGAGCCCAGGGTCTCACCGAGGCCCAGCCCTTGTCCGCGTCTCCCGCGTCTCCCGCGTCTCCCACGCGTTCCGAGAATGAATCTCATTTCGGTGTGCCCGCCGTTTCCCGTGTCTCCGCGCGACGCCTGTGGCATGATGGTGATCGTCCCCAACGGAAATGATTTTCATCCTCACCTGGAGCAACAGTGAGAGTGGCGTTCGTCGGAAAGGGCGGCAGCGGCAAGACGACGATGTCGGCCTTGTTCGCGAGACACGTGGCGAGCCAGGGCGGCCCGGTGGTGGCCATGGACGCCGACATCAACCAGCACCTGGCCCTCGTGCTCGGCCTCGACGAGCAGCCCGAGCCGCTCGGGGCCCACCTCACCGAGATCAAGGACCGGCTGCGCGGCGACAACCCGCGCATCCCGTCCGCCGAGGTCATGCTCAAGACCACCCCACCCGGCCGCGGCTCCCGGCTGCTCCGCTTCGACGACCTGGCCGCCGACCCCTACGGCTTGACCACCCCCGACGGCCTGCGTCTGCTGGCCACTGGCCCGTTCAGCGAGGACGACCTGGGCGTGGCCTGCTACCACTCGAAGGTCGGCGCGGTGGAGCTGCTGCTCAACCACCTGATCGACGGCCCGGGCGAATACGTCGTGGTCGACATGACCGCAGGCGCCGACTCCTTCGCCTCCGGCCTGTTCACCCGCTTCGACCTGACCTTCCTCGTCGCCGAGCCGACCAGGCAGGGCGTGAGCGTCTACCGGCAGTACCGCGAGTACGCCGCCAAGTACGACGTCGCCCTCGCCGTCGTGGGCAACAAGGTGCACGGCCCGTCCGACGTCGACTTCCTGCGCGAGCACGTGGGTGACGACCTGCTCACCTGGATGGAGCACTCCGCCGCGGTCCGCGCCATGGAGCAGGGCCGCCACTTCACCCTCGACGACCTGGAGCCGGCCAACGCCGACGCCCTCGCCGTGCTCCGCAAGACCCTCGACGAGCAGGAGAAGGACTGGGCCCGCTTCGGCCGCCAGACGGTGGAGTTCCACCTGCGCAACGCGAAGGCTTGGGGCAACGAGCGGACGGGCGCCGACCTCGCCGAGCAGGTCGACCCGGGATTCGTCTACGGCCCCTGAACGCGGGCGAGATCACGCGACTGTTCCCGTTGGGAATCTGGAGCCCTTCCCTTTTCCGACCTAGCGTCAGATTCAATCCCTTTCGAGAGGAGACAGCATGTCGCTGACCGTTCCGAACGATCTGCTCGACCAGGCCAAAGCCGGTGAGGTCGACGACGCGGCCTTCCTCGCCTGCGTCCGCGACTCACTGCCCTACGCGTGGTCGCTGATCAGCGAGCTGGTCAAGCAGCGTGAGCACAGCGGGGCCGAGTTCGCCGACAACGAGGTGCCGCCGCCGTCAGAGGAGGCGCGCGGCCAGCTCCTTCGCTGCCTGGCGAGCGACTCGATGCGTGGCGCGCTGGAGCGTCACTACGGCGTGCGCCTGGCCTTCCAGAACTGCCACCGGGTCGCCGTCTTCGACCCGACGGCCACGAAGGCCCTGGCCGACTTCGTCACCCCGCGCGCTCAGATCCTCAACCAGAAACCGGAGCTCGTCGACTGCTGAGCCCCTGCCCCGGCGGGCCGGTCCAAGGCCGGCCCGCCGGATCAGCCGCAATCAACCGAAGCAGTCGGATCAGCCGGATCAGCCGCGCAACAGCGGCAGCACCTCGGCGCCGAACCTGGCGATGTTCTCCAGCGTCCGCCGATGCTCGCCCAGCCCCTCCACGAGCAGGATGAAGTGCTCGATCCCGGTGCTCTCCGCCGTACGCCGCAGCGTCTCGGCGCAGTGCTCGGCCGACCCCACCGGATGGATTCCGGTCAGCAACTCGACGTACGCGCCGGCGTCCCGAGCCGTGCGCGGCCGATCGTCCACCGGCACATATCCGGCCAGACCGGGCCCCAGCCAGGACGGCATCCGCTCCTTGAGCTCACGCACCGCCTCGGCCGTGGAGTCACCCACCAAGGCCACCCCGGCCGCGACATGGCCCCCAGGCGGCCCTCCGTGCTCGCGGTACCGCCGTACCAGCGCCGCCTTGTCCGCGTCCCCGATGTGCATGCCCAGCAGCATCGGCAGCCCGCGCGAGGCCGCCAGATCGACGGTGCCGGGTGAGGTGCAGGCGACGACCGGCCGCAGCCGCGCCCCCGGCACCATCGGCACCTCGCGAAACCGGAAGAACTCCCCGTCGGCCGCCACCGACGCGCCCGACAGCGCCGACATCAGCAGGTCGAGCGACTCGGCGAACCCCCGCTCATACCGATCGAGCCCGGTCCCGAACACCTCCAGATCCACCCACGGCCCGCCCCTGCCCACCCCCAGCGTGAACCGCCCGCCGGACAGGTGGTGCAGCACGGCGGCCTGCTCGGCCAGCGCCACGGGATGCTGGGTGGACAGCACGCTGACGGCCGTGCCGAGCCCGATGCGGGTGGTCCTGCCGATCGCGACCGCGGCCAGGGTGAGCGGCGAGGGGCAGACGCCGTACGACATGAAGTGGTGTTCGGCGATCCACGCGTCGTCGAACCCCGCCTCCTCGGCCGCGACGATCCACTCCACGGCGTCCGCGAGCGTCGGCCCGGCCTGCCGGCCGGGGAACAGGCCCGCGACCACGAAAATGCCGATGCGCACCCACCGAATGATGACCGATCGGCGCGACTACGCGAAGAGGCTGGCCTGCCCCTCGCCCGCCAGCGGGTCACGATGGTGCTTCAAGTGTCGCCATTGGGGCAGCTCGTCTAGGTATGACCAGGAGAGCCGATGGTGCGGGGTGGGCCCGAGACGGGCGAGCGCCTCCTGATGCACGGGTGAGGGGTAGCCCGCGTTCTCCGCGAACCCGTACTCGTCGCAGCCGATCGTCCCCATGTACGCATCGCGCCGCACCTTGGCCAGCACCGAGGCCGCGGCGACGGAGATGCTCGCCGCGTCACCCTTGACCTCAAGCCGCACCGGCCACGGCGCGCCGATGTAGTCGTGCTTGCCGTCGAGGATCACCGCGTCGGGACGGACCGGCAGCGACTCCAGCGCCCGGCGCGCGGCCCTGCGCAGGGCCTCCGTCATGCCGAGCGTGTCGATCTCCTCGTGCGTGGCCTCGCCGAAGCCGACGCCCGCCGCCCAGACCGCCAGTTCGGCGGCCAGCGGACCGCGTCTGGCCACGGAAACCTGCTTGGAGTCGGTCAGGCCGGCCGGCGGCTCGGACAGGTCGGTGACGACCGCGCAGACCGTGACCGGCCCCGCCCACGCGCCCCGGCCCACTTCGTCCACGCCCGCGACCGTCCGGACGCTGGGCTGGGAGAGCAGCAACTGCTCGATCTCGTACGTCGGCGCCATGCCCGCAGACGCTATCGCCTCACAGGACCATGACCGCACAGACCGAAGAAGAAGCAGCAGCAGACCCATACCGACCGTCACTCACCGAACGACCTCCCGACGACAGAGCCCGCCGACCGCACCGCGCCGCCCTCCCACCCGCCGCCGGAGTCGGAGTCGGCGGGGTCGGCAGAACGGTCCTTTCGCGACCGCTCAGCCAGCCGTACCGGCTCCAGGTCGGCCGCGATGTAGCGGGCAGCGACGTGGATGGCGCGCAGCGTCACGTGCACCGACGGCCGGTGCACGCTGGACCCGCGCGCGACCGCGTGTACGTCGCGCGCCACCGGATCGCCGGGGAACTGCCGCACGGCCAGCCCGCGCACACCGGCGGCCAGGGCCAGCGCGGGCACGGCGGCGATGCCGATGCCCTTGGCGACCAGCGACAGGATCGTTCCCAGCCCCTCGAACTCCCACGGCGTCGGCCGGGTGCCGCCCACGTCCACGAGCAGCCGGTCCACCGCCAGCCGCGAGGGCTCGCCGTCGGGGGTGGCCATCCACGGCTCGTCGCGCAGCTCCCGCAGGTCGAGGGGCACGTCGGGGTCGGCCAGGCGGTGCTTGCGCGGGACGACCAGCACCATGGGGTCGCGCAGCAGGGGGAAGGCGCGCAGGCTCTCGCTGTCGCGGACGCGGCCGTACCAGTCGTCGACGAGCGCGATGTCCACCTCGCCCGACTGCACCTCGCGCATCCCCCGCCCCGACCTGCTCTGTCCCAGCCGCAGCGTGAGCTCGGTGTGACGGCGCAGCGAGCGCGCCAGCGCGGGCGCGAACGCCACCGCCGCCGTCGGGAAGGCGCTCACCACGACCCGCCCGGACGGTGTGCCGGCGTGCGCGGAGAGGTCGGACTCGGCCTCCTCCACCATCGACAGGATGCGCTCGGCGTGCAGGACGAGCCGGCGACCGGCGTCGGTCAGCTCGGCGCTGCGCGCCGTCCTGTCGATGAGCGCCGTGCCGGTTTCGCGTTCGAGCGCGACCAGCTGTTGAGAGACGGCCGACGGACTGTAGCCGAGCGCTTCTGCCGTCGCCGCGATACTTCCCTTCCTTGCGAACTCGCAGATCAGGACCAATCGCCGCAATTCGAGCATCAGACTTCCTTATGCCTACCCACAAAAAGCTCCGCTTGTGCTGATGCCTTCATCCAACCACTCTGGGAACGTGACAAACATGACCGTAACTCTGTCCGCCACCCTGGCGGCGAATGAGGACATCGAGCGAAGACGACGCGCCGGGGAGCGCGTGCTGCACCTGGCCTTCGGTGAAGCCGGTCTGCCCGTCCACCCGGCGCTGCGCGACAGGCTGGCCGCCGCCTCCGAGCGCAACGGCTACGGGCCGGTCGCGGGGGCGCCCGGCCTGCGGGCCGCGGCGGCGGGCTACTGGACACGACGGGGGCTCACCACCGACCCCGACCTGGTCGTCTGCGGTCCCGGCAGCAAGTCACTGCTGTACGGCCTGCTGCTGGCGATCGGCGGAGACATCGTCCTGCCCATGCCCAGCTGGGTCAGCTACGCCGCGCAGGCCGACCTGGTCGGCTCACGTCCCCTCCTGGTGCCCGCACCGCCAGGAGAGGGCGGAGTGCCCGATCCCGACCTGGTGGCCGCCGAGGTGCGCCTGGCCAGGTCACAGGGCAGGACCGTCAGCTCCGTGCTGGTGACCCTGCCCGACAACCCGACCGGACGCCTGGCCACGCCCGAGACCATCGCCCGCCTGGTCCGGGTCGCCCGCGAGTTCGACCTGACCATCATCTCCGACGAGATCTACCGCGACCTGCTGCACGACCCCGACCTGCCCTACACCTCACCGGCCGATCTGGCGCCCGAGCGCACGATCATCACCACCGGGCTGAGCAAGAGCCTGGCCCTGGGCGGCTGGCGGATCGGCGTGGCCCGGCTGCCCGAGAACGGTCACGAGCTGCGCAGGCAGCTGCTCGCGGTGGCCAGCGAGATCTGGTCGGCGCCGGCGGCTCCCGTACAGGAGGCCGCTGCCTACGCCTTCGGCGATCCCGAAGAGCTGACCGAGCGCATCGCCCGCAGCCGCCGGTTGCACGGCGTGGTCGCCCGCGCGGTCCACGACAGGTTCACCGAGATCGGCGCCTGCGTGCCCATGCCGCAGGGCGGCTTCTACCTCTATCCCGACCTCAGCCACCTACGGCTCGGCGGCTCCGCCGAGATCACCAAGCTGCTGCTCGAAGAGCACGGCATCGGCGTCCTGCCGGGACACGCCTTCGGCGACACGCCGACGGCCGCCCGGGTCAGGGTCGCGGTGAGCCTGCTCTACGGCGACTCCGCCGAGGAGCGCGGCGCCGCCCTGAACAGCCCCGATCCACTCCAGTTGCCGTGGATCGCCGCCAATCTGGACTTCCTGTCGGCCGGGCTGAGCAGGCTGTCGCCGGTACGCCACAGCGTGGTGGGCGAACGGCCCGCCACCCTCGTGCCGACGGCATGTCACGGTTAGGCGAATCTTTCCCCAAGAGCGGGTTTACCCTCCCCCAAAAGGGGGCTCTGACCTGCGGAAACACCACATCCGCAATTCGGCCGGGAAGATGGTTGTGACTGCCTGGTGACGCGCACGCTCCGTAGCCCTCATCATGTGCTCATGCCCGCTCTTGTCACCCTGTCCGGGCGCCTCGTGCGCCTGGAACCTCTCAGCCTGGCGGCGGTCGAGGACCTCGTCGCCGCAGCGAGTGAAGACCGCTCCACCTACGCCTTCACTCGCGTCCCGCATGGCCGGGACGAGGTCGTCTCCTACGTGGAGGCGGCCATGGCTGAGCAGGCGGAGGGCCGCTCATTGCCCTTCGCCATCCGGTGGCTGAACACCGACCGCGTGGTCGGTGCCACCCGTCTCATGCACCTGGAGTACTGGCAGGGCCCCATGCCCTGGCCGCCGGGTACACGAGGTGCGGTAGGCGACACCCCGTCCGTGGCCGACATCGGTTACACCTGGCTGGGCGCCTGCGCCCAGGGCACCGGGGTCAACCGGGAGAGCAAATACCTCCTGCTCTCGCACGCCTTCGAGACGTGGCACGTCCACCGCATCACCCTGAAAGCAGATGTACGCAACACCAGATCCCGGGCCGCCATCGAGGCTCTCGGCGCACACTTCGACGGGGTGCGACGAGCGGATAGCCGAGGCGCCGACAACACGGTCCGAGATACCGCGTTCTACTCGATCCTGAACTCCGAATGGCCGCTCGTCCGCGAGCGCCTGGCCATGAGGCTCGGTCTGGTCGAGGCAGCCTGAGAACCCGTCCGCAATAACCCCGCCCGATTTGATCGGGCGGGGTCGTATTTTTTCCGGCCTACATTCCCTCTACATGACACACGCCCCCGCGATGCGTGTCACGCCTCACAGACCACCATCGGGGGCGCCGCTCAACACCCAATCAAAGGCGGATCAACGCTTCGGTGAACGATCAACCTGGATCTAGGTGACGAGAAGGTATGGATCTATCATTTGGTAACAAATCGTTCCATTGGCTTGGAGACATACGGCATGGTCGGTCAGAGCGTTGAAGGCGGGCTGCGCTTCGCCGTGCTCGGTCCTGTCCGCGCGTGGCGAGACGGCCGGGAACTCGACCTGGGCACGCCCTTGCAGCGTTCCATCCTCGGCATGCTGCTGCTCCGGCAGGGTCACGCGGTCACGCCCAACGAGATGATCGACGCGGTTTGGGGCGAGGAGGCGCCGCCGCGGGCCCTGGGGGCGCTGCGCACGTACGTCTCCCGGCTGCGTACGGTGCTGGAGCCCGACCGCCCCGCCCGCTCACGCCCCGAGCTGCTCACCTCCATCGGCCGCGGCTACGCGCTGCGCCTGCCGGACGACGCGCTCGACCTGGCCAGGTTCGAACGCGGGATCGGCCAGGCCGAGGCCGCGCGCAAGTCCGGCCGGCTGGCCGAGGCCGCCAGGGAGCTGCGTTCGGCGCTGGCGCTGTTCGAGGGCGAGCCGCTGGCCGGCACCGTCGGCCCCTACTCCGAGCACCAGCGCGACCGGCTCATCGAGCGGCGCATCAGCGTCACCGAGACGCTCATGGACGTTGACCTGGAGCTGGGCAACCACGCGGAGGTCGTCTCCGAGCTGATCGCCCTGACCGCCGACCACCCGCTGCGCGAACGGCTGCGCGCCCAGCTCATGCTCGCCCTCTACCGCTGTGGCCGGCAGGGCGACGCGCTGAGCGTCTTCACCGAGACCCGCGAGGCCCTGATCGACGAGCTGGGCATCGAGCCAGGACCCGAGCTGAGCGCCCTGCACCAGCGCATCCTGGCCGCCGACCCCGCTCTGGCGCTGGAGACCTCTGACATCCCGCAAGCGGATGAGCCCGCGCAGGAGCAGGAGGAGCAGCCGCCCGCTCCCGAGCTGCCCAGGCCGGCGCAGCTCCCCGCCGCCGCCGGCGACTTCACCGGCCGCAAGGAGATCGTGGTACGGCTGCGCACGCTCCTGTCGGCCCACTCCCCGGCTCCGCTGTCCACCACCAGGTCGGCGCCGGAAGGCGTGCCGGTGGCGGCCATCTCCGGCATCGGCGGCGTCGGCAAGACCGCGCTCGCCGTCCACGTGGCCCACCTGCTCGACGACGCCTTCCCCGACGGCCAGCTCTACGCCGACCTGCGCGGCTACAGCGACGAGGCCACCGCGCCCGCGTCGGCGCTCGGCGGCTTCCTGCGTGCGCTCGGCATCCCACCCGATGTCATCCCCGACGGTGAGGCCGAGCGTTCGGCGCTCTTCCGCTCGCTGCTGGCCGAGCGGCGCATCCTCGTGCTGCTCGACAACGCCCGCGACGCCGAGCAGGTCAGCCCGCTGCTGCCGGGCGCCCCCGGCTGCGCCGCCATCGTCACCAGCCGGGGCAAGCTGGCCGACCTGCCCTCGGCCAAGCTCATCGACCTCGACGTGATGGAGCCGGACGAGGCGTTGCAGCTGTTCGCCACGGTGGCCGGCGCCGAGCGGGCCTCGGCCGAGCACGGCGCGGCCATGGACGCGGTGGCCGCGTGCGGGTTCCTGCCGCTGGCGGTGCGCATCCTGGCCGCCCGGCTGGCCGCCCGCCCGTCCTGGACGGTCGCCTCGCTGGTGTCGCGCCTTACCGACGAGCAGCGCCGCCTCGACGAGCTGCGCGTCGGCAACCTGGCCGTCGAGGCCACGTTCGCGCTCGGGTACGGGCAGCTCACCCCCACCCAGGCCCGCGCCTTCCGGCTGCTGTCGCTGCCCAACGGCCCCGACGTCTCCACGGGGGCGGCGGCGGCCGTGCTGGCGACGAGCGTCCTGGAGGCCGAGGAGGTGCTCGAATCGCTGGTGGACGCCAGCCTGCTGGAGGCCCCGGCGCCCGGCCGCTACCGCTTCCACGACCTGCTCAAGCTCTTCGCCAGGCGGACACTGGACAAGGCCGAGCGGCCCCAAACGCGTACGACGGCGCTGCGCCGGCTGCTCGACTTCTACCTGGCCTCGGCGCGCTCCGCGCACACGCTGGCCTACGAGGGCAGCATGATCCCGGCCAACCTCGCCGTGGCCGGCACCGGGCTCGACTTCACCTCGGTCGACGAGGCCGTGGCCTGGCTGATCGCCGAGGGCGACTCGTTGTTCGCGGCCATCTATCAGGCCGCCGCGTCGGCCCGCGCGCCCGGGCAGCTGCTGCCCGCCGGCGACCTGCTGGTGGCGATGGAGCCGCTGCTGGAGTCGGGCACCCACACCCGCGAGTTCGACCAGAGCACCCGTGCCGTGCTCGCCGCCGCACAGAACATCGGCGACGAGGGCGGCGAGCTGCGCGCCCGCTACGTGCTGGGCCGGGTGCTGTTCGCCGGCAACCGGCTCAAGCAGGCCGAGGAGCAGTTCAGGGTGGTGGACGAGCTGTCGCGCGCCCGCGGGGAGAAGGTCGTCACCGGCGAGGTGCTCAACGCCCTGGCCGTCGTGGTCGGCAGGCAGCGGCGGCACACTGAGGCGCTGGCCCTGTTCGACGCGGCGTCGCGCTTCTACCGCGAGAACGGCGTGCCGGCCGGCGAGGCGCTGGTGCTCAGCTACTCGGCCCGCGACCATCTGGGCCTGGGCCGGCCCGAGGACGCCATCGCCGCGGCGGAGAAGGGCCTGGCCATCTTCACCGAGATCGGCAGCGGCGCCGGCACCGCCAGGGCCCGCTATCACCTCGGCATCGTGCTCAGCCGCGTCGGCCGGATCACCGAGGCCGTCCACCACCACGCCGAGTGCCTGGCCTTCTTCCGGGCCAGCAAGCAGCGGGTGTGGGAGCAGCGGGTCTGCTCCCGGCTGGCCGAGACGTTCATCGCCGCGGAACGGTACGCCGAGGCGGTGCGCCATGCCGAGGAGGCCCTGGTGGTCGCCCGCGACATCGGCCATCCCTACGGCGAGGCGCTCTCGCTCACCGTACTCGGCAAGGCGCTGCACGGCCTCGGCAGCAGGACGAGGAGCATCGACTGCCTACGGAGGGCGTTCGAGATCTTCGCCAGGCTCGGCGCGCCCGAGGCCGGCGATCTCAAGGCCCTGCTCGACGGCGCCTCCGCCGGCGAGTCCGTCAGCGGTCCCGTCGGCGGGTCCATGAGAGGCCCCGTCAGTAGCCCCGTGAGCGAGCCCGCCGATTCCGTCGTCGAGTCCTGAGTACAGCTCGTCGTCCAGACGTGTCATCCACACATGGTTGATCAAGGCTGTCCTTAGGGAGTCACGAACACCTCGTGATCGGTCGTGTTCAGCCCGGCCGGCCATCTCATAGGCCACCACGCGTCGCTAGGGGGCCCGGTTATCCGGATGCTCCGCGTAGTGACCAGCCGCCTCACTTAAGACGGCCGGCCGGACCCGACACGGCCCTCGAACCCCCCAGGTCCGTGTCCTGGCTCAGAGCCTCCACCCTGGAAATTGACATCCAATCAACGGCGGATAAACCCTCGGATCAGAGCAGGAAGTAGCCCTCGGCGATGAGCGGCCTGATCGCGTCGGAGTTGGCGATCTCGCCGTCGCCGACCAGCTCGGCGATCACGTTGAGCAGGGGTCCGAGCGCCAGCTCGCCGTCGCACACGCCGGCCAGCGCGGCCTCCACCGTGCCGACCTCCTTGCTGCGGCGCAGCCCCTGGGTCTGGCGCAGCACGATGCGGATCGGGTCCTCGGCGCCCGGCAGCCCGACCCGCTCGTCGAGCAGCCCTTCGGCGGTACGCAGCAGCGCGCCGTCGAGGTCGTCGGCCCGGTGCGCGGCGGCGATGGAGTCGATGACGGAGTCGACGTAGTCGCCGACCGGGAGCGCGACCTGGTGGGCGAGGTGCTCCACCCGGACGACCGGGTCGAGCGTGCCGGAGTTGCGCATGGTGATCCAGCCGAACCCGACGCCCTCCACCCCGCGCTCCTCGAACCAGGCCAGCCACCGGTCGTAGTGCTCCGCGTAGTGCCTGGTGCCCTGCTCGGCCGCGTCCTTGAGCCACAGCTCGACGTATTCGGCCGGGTCCTGCACGTCGCGCTCGACCACCCAGGCGTCGCAGCCGCTCTCGCTCAGCCAGCCGCCGACGCGGTCGCGCCAGTCTTCTCCCTCCACGTGCAGCCAGTTGGCCAGGAAATGGGCCTGACCTCCCGGGTTGAGGTAGCGGGGCGTCTCGCGGACGAGGTCGCGGCAGAAGTCGTCGCCGTCACCGCCCGACTCGCGGTAGGTCAGCTTGCCCTCGCTAGCCGGGGCGATGACGAACGGAGGATTGCTCACGATCAGGTCGAACAGCTCGCCCTCGACCGGCTCGAACCGCGACCCGGCCCGCGTCTCGACGCCCTCGACCCCGGACAGCTCCCAGCTCAGCCGGGCCAGCTCCAGGGCCCGCGGGTTGAGGTCGGTGGCCACGACGTGCTCGGCCCGGCCGGCCAGGTGCAGCACCTGCACGCCGCAGCCGGTGCCGAGATCGAGCGCGCGGCTCACGGGGCGGCGGGTGACCAACTGGGCCAGGTTGGCCGAGGCTCCGCCCGCGCCCACCACGTGGTCGGGCCGCAGCGCGGGGTCGCCTGGGCGTACCTTCCTGTCGGAGACCAGGTAGCCGCCGGTCTCCCAGGGCTGCAGGTGGACGGTGGCGACGACCTGGTCACCGTCGGCCGTGACCAGGCCCGAATCCAGCACCTCAGGCGGCACGCTCTTGGCCGGCACGGGGACGCCGAGCCACCAGAGCCGGATCAGCGTGGCCAGCGGGTCGCCGTCCGCGGTCGCGCGCAGGGCCGGGGTCAGCTCCTCCCTGGCCAGGGCTGAGGCGGCCATGGCGCCCAGGCGCTCGCGTACGCCGTCGATCGAGTAGCCGGTTTCGAGGAGGTGATGGCGCAGTCGTTCCACAAGGCCATCCTTTCACCGTGAAATCTTCCGCATGATCCGATACCGACAGTGCTCATACTGTTACTTAAGGACCCAAGCGTTCTGCAAGCGGGGGACAAGCCGCGCGCGATATCACTGTCGGTGTCGGCACGTCACCCCGAGGAGCGCGCCCCATGCTGATCCCATGCCTGGCCTGCGAGTCCCGCTTCGGTCCTGACGAATACTTCAACGCCTGCTCCGACTACAACCGGGGCATGGACCTCGTCTCCTGGACGTGCCCGCGCTGCGGCAACCGCGACGACCTTCGGGTGCTGCCCGGCGAGCTGGGCTTCGGCTATCCGCATCGGGGCAGGTTCGACGTGCACGACCGGCTCCGCGTCCCCGGCCTGCGCAGGCAGCGGGGCGATCTGCGGCTGGACATCTCGCTCGACCGGGCGAGCTGGCACGTGGCCACGCGCCTGCGCCAGCCCGCCTGACCCGCCGTCTCCCGGCCGCCCTTTCGCGGCGGCCGGACGCTCTGAGGGCCTTACGCGGTCGCCGGCGCGTACGCGTGCGCGGGCTCCTCCCCGCGCAGCAGCCGGGCGATGTCCTCCACCAGGGTCCCGGCCAGCTCCTCCCGGCTCTCGCCCGTGGCGTCGCCCAGCCGGGGCGTCAGCACCACGTTCGGCAGCCGGGTCAGCGGATGGGCCCGGTCGAGCCACTCCCCTTCGAAGTGGTCGAGCCCTGCGCCGCCCACCCGGCCCCAGCGCAGCGCGTCGACCAGCGCCTTCAGGTCGTGCAGCGCCCCGCGTGAGGTGTTGAGGTAGACGGCGCCCTGGCGCATCGCGCCGAACTCGGGGTAGCCGAAGAAGCCCCTCGTCTCGGCCGTGAGCGGTAGGTGCAGCGACACCACGTCGGCCTCGTCGAGCAGCGCCGGCAGCGAGTGGGTGGCCTCGGGCACGAACGGGTCGCAGACGATCACCCGCATGCCCAGCCCCTCGCAGCGCCAGCGCAGGGCCCGGCCGACGCGGCCGAGGCCCACGATGCCGATGGTCCTGCCGCTCAGCCGGCGGCCCCTGTGGCGCTGTGCGGGCGGGACCCGGCCCTGGTAGACCCGGCCGCGCCGCACCTCCCGGTCGGCCATGACGATGTTCCTGCTGACGGCGAACAGCAGGGCCAGCGTCAGCTCGGCCACCGCCTCGGGATCGCGGGCGGGAGCGTGCAGGACGGTCACGCCGCGTTCGGCGGCCAGGTCCAGATCCACGCTCGCGGGCGGCCCCATGGTGGCCACGACGTCCAGGTGCAGCCCGAGCACCGACGTGCGCACCTGGTCGCCGTCGGTGATGAGCACGGTGGCTCCGGTCTCGATGACCAGATCGGCCAGCTGCTCGTCGGTGTAACCGAGGTTCGGTCGTGCGGGAGCCTCGGTCAGGTCGGCGATCTCGCCCAGGCGGGCGAGCGCGCTCTCCGGCAAGGTGGGCAGTACCAGCGCCCGAGGTCGTCTCACATTTGGACAATAACACCACAGACGGTGCTCAGATCATTGCTCCCCGCGCTGGCGCAGGCTCTGCCATGCGGCCTCGCCCAGACCCTTGATCTCCTCGTCGGTGGGGGTGTGGGCGCCGGCGAACCACAGGCGGCACATCTCCTGCGAGGGGCCCAGCCACAGCACGTAGCACATGGTCGCGTGGACGGGCTGGAGCCGGCCGTTCTTCATGTGCGGCCGCCACCAGTCGGAGACCTGGCGGAAGAACGCGCGCCGCGCCTCGGCCACCTCGGCGCCGCCAGGCTCCTGCTTGCGCGGCGGGCGCTCGCTGATCAGCAGCCGGGCCCGCTCGGGGTGCTCGCCCGCCCAGCGCATGTGGAAGGCGACGATGGCCTCGATGCCGGCGCGGGCGTCGTCGTGGCGGACCAGCTCGGCGAGGAACTCGCGCTGGTAGGCGTCGAGGATCTCGGCGTAGAGGACCCCGAAGACGTGCTCTTTGCTGGCGAAGTGGTGGTAGAAGCTGCCGACGCTGACGCCGCTTTCCTCACGGAGACTGGCCAGGGTGGTGGCGGAGACGCCGTCCTGACTGAAACGGCGGAGTGCGCCCTCGATGATGCGCGTACGGCCGTCGCGTCCGTTCTTGACACTCTTCACACGGTCAATGGTGTGCTACCAGAACCTTGTTCCGCAAATAGGCCCGCCTCATCGATCGTAGCGGTCACTTCCACCGAACCCGAACTCACCTTCATCGTGGCCCGCGGCCACAGTCTGCGGATGAGCCTGAGCACCCGCCGGTTCTCGCCCAGCACGTCCATGCCCACGGTCTTCGCGCCCTTCACCGAGGCCCTCAGCAGCAGCGCGGCGATCAGCTCGGGGCCGAGCCCGCGCCCCTGCCACGCGTCGGTCACCACCACGGCGATCTCCACGTCGGCGCAGCCGCCCCGGTAGCTCATGGCATGGCCGATGATCTCCCCCTCGCCGGTGGTCACGACCAGCGCGTCGCGGCGGTCGTCCACCGCCAGCAGCGCCCGCACCAGCGGGGCGGCGGGGACGGTGACGCCGGTGAAGAACCGGAGCGTCTGCGTGTGCAGCGACAACCCCGCCAGGAAGCGCCTGATCCGCTCCTCGTCGTCGGGGCGGGCCGGACGGATCTGGGTTCCACACATAGACCCAGCCTGCCCGGCGAGGCTGAGTCTGTCAATCGAACTCAGGTATACTGCGATGATGAACGTGCCGATCCCTATGGGTCTCCGGGCGGACAACTGCTCGATAGAGCGCACTCTGGACGTCGTCGGAGAGAAGTGGACGTTCCTGGTGCTGCGCGAGGCGTTCAACGGCGTGCGAAGGTTCGCCGACATGCAGTCACTCACCGGCGCCCCCCGCCAGGTGCTCAGCGCGCGCCTGGCCCGGCTGGTCGACGAGGGCCTGCTGCGCAAGGAGCCCTACCGCGAGCCCGGTCAGCGCAAGCGCGACGAATACCGGCTCACCCAGAAGGGCCGCGACCTCTATCCCCTGCTGGTCGCGCTCATGCACTGGGGGGACAAATACCTCGCGGGCGACGAGGGGCCGCCAGTGCTGCTCACCCACCGCGACTGCGGCGCGCCGATCGAGCTGCGCTTCCGCTGCGCCGACGGCCACGAGGTGGGCGGGCCGCGCGAGGTGACGCCGGTGCTCGGCGAGGGCTCCGACCGCAGGAGCGCCTGAGCAGGTCGCGTTCGGGACCACCGGCCCCGGTGCCTAACCTTGGAGGCGTGTACCGGTTCCTGCTGACGCCCAGATGGCTCGCGCTCCACGTGGTGGTGCTGCTGGTCATCCCGGCCTTCGTGTTCCTCGGGCGCTGGCAGTTCGGGCGCTTCGAGGAGCGCTCGGCCAACAGCGAGCGGGTCACCGCCAACATCGAGGCCGCGCCCGTGCCGCTGGAGCGGCTGGCGGCGCTCGGGCGGCCGGTCAAGGAGGACGACCGGTTCAGGAAGGTCACGGTCGCGGGCACGTACGACCAGGGCCACGCCCTCGTCGTGCGCCGCCGCCCGCAGGAGGGCCGCAACGGCTACTACGTGCTGACCCCGCTCGTCACCGGCCCGGGCACGGCCGTGATCGTGAACCGGGGCTGGGTGCCGGCCGGCGCCACCGCCGACGCCGCGCCCGAGGTGCCGGCTCCGCCGGCCGGGCAGGTAACTGTAACCGGACGGCTACGGCCGAGCGAGACCGAGGAGTCCAGCGGCATCAGGGAGCGGCCCGGGCTGCCGCCGGGCCAGGTGCTGCTGATCAACGCCGGGAAGATCGGCCAGGGGCTCCCGTACCGGCTGGTGGACGGCTACGTCGAGCTCACCGAGCAGCGGCCCGAGGCGAGTGCGGCGCCCGCGCCGGTGCCCGCGCCCGACGTCGGGTCGGGCGGCGGGCTCAACCTCGCCTACGGCGTGCAGTGGTGGCTGTTCATCGGGATCGCGGTGGGGGGCTGGATCCTGCTCATCCGGCGCGAGGTGGCCGAACGGAAGGCGCAGGAGGGGCAGGAGGCACCTGTCGCCTCGAACGCGCCCACGGCCGCCAATTAATGTGTGGAGGGTGATCCGCCACATTGAGTTCACCAATCTCTGCAACTTCCGCGACATAGGTGGATATGCCACCCAAGACGGGCGCACCGTCAGGTGGCAGCGGCTCTACCGGGCCGACTCGCTCGGCTGGCTGGACGGAGACGATCTGACGACCTTCCGGGCGCTGCGCGTACGCAGTGTCATCGACCTGCGGCACGCGTACGAGGTCGAGAAGGCCGGGCGGGTCCCCGAGAGCGAGGGACAGCACTACCAGAACCTGCCGATCGAGGGCCGCCGCTGGCAGAAGGACCTGTTCGACGAGGAGCTCGGCGTCGCCCGCTACCTCGCCGACCGCTACCTGGAGATCAGCGAGGACGGCGTACAGAACCTCAGGACCGCGCTTGAGACGATCGCGCGCTCCGACAACGCCCCCGTGGTCATCCACTGCGCCGCCGGGAAGGACCGCACCGGCGTGCTGGCCGCGCTGGTGCTGTCGCTGGCGGGGGTGAGCGAGAGCGACATCGTGGCGGACTACGCGCTCACCGGGCTGGCCACAGAGCGCTTCGTGGCCGACTGGACCAGACGGCATCCGGGCGCGCCACTGTGGCCCGGATTCGGGCTCGCGCCGGCGGAGGCGATGCGGCATTTCCTCACCGATCTCACCGCGCGGCACGGCTCGATCGAGCAGTACGTACGCCAGGAGCTCCAGCTATCCTCCACCACGATAGCCGAACTTCGCGCCCATCTGCTGACTGATCAGGCGAAGGAGGGGTAGTGGCCCACCGGGTCCGTCCTGCGCGATCGGGCCTTCCCACTCCCGGGATCGCCAGCCATCCCCCTCCCGGCGGTCCCGGGTCAACCCTCTCGGAGACCCAACGGATACGTCGCAGCTTGTTCGACGTTATCCGGCCGTCGTACGGTTACGTGCGTGACTACGCCGCTGCTCCCCGACCCTGACCCCAGGCGGCGCGACTATGTGATCATCTCAGCTGACGATCACCTGATCGAGCCGCCCGACCTGTTCGAAGGCCGGCTGCCCGAGAAATACGCCGAGGCCGCGCCCAAGGTCGTGGAGACGGAGGCGGGTCACCAGGTCTGGCGCTACAGCGGCGCCACCTACCCGTGCGCCGGCATCGACGTGGGCGCCGGGCTCCCCCGTGAGCAGTGGACGCTCGACCCCGTGCGGTTCGAGCAGATGCGTCCCGGATGCCACGACATCGAGGCCCGCGTCCAGGACATGGAGACCGCGGGCATCTGGGCCGCGCTCTGCTTCCCCGGCATGCTGGCCGGGCAGTCCGGCATGCCGTTCGCCAGGACTCGCGACCAGGAGCTCGGCCTGGCCCTGGTCAAGGCGTGGAACGACTGGCACATCGAGGTCTGGGCGGGCACCTACCCCGAGCGGATCATCGGCCTGCAGCTCCCGTGGCTGCCCGATCCCGACGTGGCCGCCAAGGAGATCAGGGCCAACGCCGCCAGGGGTTTCAAGGCCGTGGTCTTCCCCGAGTTCCCCACGCGGCTGCGGCTGCCCTCGATCCACTCGGGCCACTGGGACCCGTTCTTCGCCGCCTGCGAGGAGACCGGCACCGTGGTGTGCCTGCACACCGGCGACGCGTCGTGGTCGCCCGTGCCCTCGCCCGACACGCCCATCGAGGCCATCACCACGCTGATGCCGACCAGCGCCATGTTCGCCTGCGCCGACTGGCTGTGGTCGGGGCTGCCGCTGCGCTTCCCGTCGCTGCGCATCCTCATCGTCGAGGGCGGCGTGGGCTGGCTGCCGATGCTGGCCGAGCGCGCCGACTACGCCCTCGACCACCCGGTCGCCGGCGAGGCGCAGTGGGAGGGCGGGCTCAAGCCCAGCGAGGTGCTGCGCCGCAACTTCTTCTTCGGCACGCTCGACGACCACGCGCTGTCGGGCGTGCGGCTCGCCGTCGGCCTCGACCACGTGCTGCAGGAGAGCGGCTATCCCCACTCCGACTCCACCTGGCCCGACACGCAGCAGTCGGTCGCCCGCAACCTCGGCACGCTGCCGCCCGCCGACATCGCCAGGGTCGCCTACGGCAACGCCGCCCGCCTGTTCGGGCATCCGCTGCCGTCACGCGCCTGGCTGCGGATGGAGGAGATCTAGCCTCCCTCCACCTGTCCCTTCACCGGGGCCTGGATGACCGTGTGCTCATGGTGCACATAACGCCCGCTCTCACCGAGCAGCGAGGCCATGAGCCACAGGAACACGCCGAAGTCGTCGGCCACCCCGATCAGCATGAGGAAGTCGGGGATCACGTCGATCGGTGAGACGAGGTAGACCACGCCCATGCCCATCAGGGCGAGCTTGCCCTTGCCCATGCCGGTGTACTGGCCGCGCATCACCGCGCCGACCATCCGCGGGATGGCCCGGACCCTGGTCATCAGTTTGGGCGACCCGGGCTTGGTCACCTCGCGGTAGGTCTTCCACGCCGCCGCCGCCCGTGCTGCCTTCGCCATCATGTGCTTCCCCCTACCCCCGGCTCTTCACGACATAACGCGTCGAAAGGGCCAGGGGTTCCTGCCCTGGAAAAGTGCCACAGGCCCGATCAGCCCGGGCTGTCTAGGGAAGGGCCGCGTGTTCGAACGGCCTGGCCCGCTCGATCTGCGCCGCCACCCGTACCAGCAGGTCCTCCCGGCCGGCGGCGGCCACGAGCTGCACCCCCACCGGCAGCCCCGCGCCGGTCCTGTGCAGCGGCAGCGACACCGACGGCTGGCCCGTCGCGTTGAACGGCGAGGTGTAGGCCACCGCCCGCGTGGTCCGGCCGAAGGCGGTGCTGAGGTCGTCGGGCGGGATCCAGCCCAGCGGGAACGGCGCCACGCCCAGCGACGGCACCACCAGCAGGTCGTGTCCCTCGCTCCACCAGGCGGCCATGCGGCGGCGGAAGCCGTCCAGCCACTGCAGCGACAGGATGTGGTCGGCGGCGCCGCGCTCGCGCCCCGCCTGCGCCATGGCGGCGTTGCGCACCTCCAGCTCCTCCGGCCGCACCGGCTTGCCGCGCAGCTCGCCCAGACCGGCCACGTGGGCGGCCAGGTTGCCGGCCACGACCGCCCCGAAGTGACGGGGGAAGGCGGGCTCGCCGAGCGCCTCAGGGCCGCCAGGGGCCACGTCGTGGCCGAGCGACTCCAGCAGCGCGGCGGTCGCGGTGACGGCCTCGGTCAGCTCGGGCTCCGGCGGCACGTCGCCCCTGGGGTGCGTGGTGAGGAACCCGATCCGCAGCCGTCCCGGCTCGCGGCCCACCTCGTCGGCGAGGCTGCCGGGCAGGGCGGGAGCGGTGTACGGGTCGCCAGGGCGGAAGCCGGAGATCAGGTCGAGCGCCGCCGCGGCGTCCCTGACGGTCCTGGTGACGAAGCCGGGGGTGGAGAACCCGCTCCACCCCTCCCCGAGGGCCGGTCCCAGGCTGACGCGGCCCCGCGCCGGCTTGAGCCCCACCAGGCCGCACATGGAGGCGGGGATGCGGATCGACCCGCCGCCGTCGCTGGCCGTGGCCAGCGCGACCATCCCGGCCGCCACCGCCGCGGCCGAGCCGCCGCTGGAACCGCCCGCCGAGTACGCCGGATCGTACGGGTTCCGCGTCGCCCCGAACGCCACCGGCTCCGTGGTGATCGTGCTGCCGAACTCCGGGGTGTTGGTCCGCCCGAGCAGCACGAAGCCGGCCTCGCGCAGCCGTACGACGCCGTGGTCGTCACCGGCGTCCTCGACGCCGTCGCGTACCGCCGAGCCCGCGCTGTACGGCTCGCCCGCCTCCCGCCAGCCCAGGTCCTTGAGCAGGATCGGCACCCCGCGGAACGGCGCCCCGGCCGGGATGGCGTCGATCTCGGCCAGCGCGCGCTCGAAGCGGCGGTGGACGACCGCGTTCAGCTCGCCGTCGGCGGCCTCGATGCGCGCGATGGCGGCCTCGGCGAGCTCGCGCGCCGACACCTCACCCCGCCTGACGGCCTCGGCCTGCCCGATCGCGTCCAGTCTGAGCAACTCGTTCATGTTCACCTCCCCGTTCACCGCTCCGGAGCCAGTTCGCGTACCGCCTGGTCGATGGGGACATCGCCGCCCGGGATGGGGGCGAGTACGGGGGTGTCGAGACCGTTGGCCACGTATTCGCTGATCCTGGCCCGGCAGGTGGCGGCGTCGCCGTGGACGACGAGGGAGTCGACCACCTCGTCGGGAATGGCCTTGAGCGCCGCCTGCCGGTCTCCCGCCGCCCACGCCTCGTGCATCGGGCGCAGCACCTCGCCCCGGCCGAGCCAGTCGTGGAAGGCGGCGTACACCGGGACGGTCAGGTAGCTGGCCAGCATCCACCTGGCGGTCGCGCGCACGCGTTCGGTGTCCTCGTCCACGCAGACGAACAGGCGCGCGATCAGCTCGGTATCGGGGCCGATCTCCGCGCGCACCTTGCGTACGTCGGCGGGCGAGAGCCAGTTGGTGATGGCGCCGTCGGCCTCCTCGGCGGCCAGGCGCAACATCCTCGGCCGCAGCGCCGCCAGCACGATCTTCGGCGGCGTCTTCGGCGCCCGTTCCAGCTTGAAGCCCTTGATCTCGAACGTCTCGTACTTCTCCGAGACCTTCTCCCCCGCCAGGGCCCGTTTGAGGAACCGCAGCGTGTCACGGGTGCGCGCGTAGGGCTTGGCGAACGTGCCGGCGTTCCAGCGCTCGACGATCGCCGGCGAGGAGGCGCCGATGCCGAGCGTGAACCGTCCCGGCGCCAGATCGGCCAGCGTCGCCGCCGACATGGCGAGCAGGCCGGGCCCGCGTGTCGAGACCGGCACGATGGCGCTGCCCAGCCGCAGGCCCGGCGCCCACTGCGCGGCCATCGCCAGCGGCACGAAGCCGTCGACGCCGTTGACCTCGGCCGACCACGCATCGGTGTAGCCGAGCTGCGGCAACTGGGCGATCAGATCCTGCGAATTGCTCAGTGAACGGTCGTAGAAGGGGATCGTCATGCCCCAGCTCTGCGTCATGTCCGGCCTCCAGATCGTCGGAGACCAAACCTACCAACCGACCGGTATGCACTCCAGGCGCACAACCCGCTCCAGACGCGGCCCGCTTTAGGCGCGCAACTCGTGAACCGCCGCGATGAAGTCCTTCGTGATCCCGCGCAGGCCCGGCAGGTGCGACAGCCCGACCAGCCGGTCCACCAGCGGCACCGTCACGTCGATCAGGCGGTAGGTGCGCTCGCAGCCCGGCGAGGTGTCGTGCACCCAGAACAGCACCATGCCCATCGACAGCAGCCAGAGCAGCTCGGGCAGCTCCTCGCGCAGCTCGGCGTTCATCCGGTCGCGCGAGCCCTCGACGACCTGCCGGTAGATGGCGATGGACGCCTCACGCGCCGGCGAGGAGTGCTTGCTGAACGGGCTGAGCGGGTTGGTCGGCTCGGCCGCGTGCTTGAAGAACTTCACCGCGAACTCGTGGTACGGCTCCGAGACGCGCACCCACTCGCGCAACACCCCGCTCAACCTGGCCGCGAACGCCTGCTCCGTGGCCAGGAAATCCCGGCAGGCCGCCTCGTGCTCGGCCTGGGCGCGGTCGTAGTACGCCTGGATCAACGCTTCCTTGCTGTCGAAGTAGTAGTAGGCGTTACCCACGGAAACCCCCGCCTCGGCGGCGATGGCACGCATCGTGGTCGCGTCGAAGCCGCGCTCCCTGAACAGTCGCAACGCCGTCTCGACGATGACCTCTCGGGTGCTCTCCGCTCCGCGGTTTCGGGCTTCGGACACGTCCGTCACTTTACGTCGTCGAGCGAGGTTAGGTCATGCAGCCGCACGGTGATCACCGCCACAAGGCAAAGTTGCCCTCGCGGGATGAGTTATCTCCTGTGAAAGGTGGGATTGTCGTTTCAGGCGGAAGGGCTATTTCCGCGAAAAGGCATCGACATGTGGATACGTGGAACTGTGCGGCTGATCGTGGTCGCGCTCCTCGGCATTGAGATCACCATAATCGCGCTGGCCTCGGCCGCCTCCGCCGCCACCCACCCCGAAGGGTCACCGGTCCAGGGCAGCTTGTACGAGGTCGGGCAGCACACATGGGAGGACGCCCCTGCGGTGGCCGCCGTCTTCGCCGACCCGTACGAGGTGGGGCCGCATCAGGCCGACGCCTGGGTCCTCGATCGGTTCGCACTCGGCCGGGAGAAGCTCGATGCCAGGCGTGGCTGGCCCAGGCTCGGCACCCGCCGGCCCGCGGCCCGTACACACTCGCTCATGGACGGATCCCGTACGGACGCGCCGCGTCTGAACAGGCGCCGTACGGACTCGCCACTCCTGGACTCTCGTACGGACTCGCCACTCATGGACGGGCCCCGTACCGACCAGGCACATGTGGACCGGACGGACGACTGGACGGACGACTGGACGAACACTGACGGGGCGCACGAGGGCTGGGACGACCTGGACCGGGTCCTTCCTGACCGGTCGTGGGCGGCGTTCGAGCACCGGCCGGCCGCCGACGCGCTGGTTCGCCCGCGCAAGGACGTGGCCCGCGCCGAGAAGGCCAGGACGCGGTCCTCGGCCACGAAGGCGGCCAAGCGCCACGTACGCACCGGAGTGGCCAAGATGCCCCGTACGCGGTCCCACGTCGCCCACAGGCGCGCTCAGGTCGATCTGACGCGGGTCCTGCCGCGCACGGCCGCCGTGCACATGTCGCACGCGACCGCCCAGGGCTGGCTGGACAGCGCCGGGCTGCGGACGCGGTCGACCGGCAACTGCACCAGCAAGCACAAGCACCACTGCACGTCACTCGACCGGGTGCGGACCGGGACCATCGCCAAGGTGATCCAGCTGAAGCGCGAGAGCGGCTGCCCGATCATGGTGACCGGCGGCACCGAGCGGGGCCACGCCTCGGGCCACTTCAGCCACGGGAACGGCTACAAGCTCGACATCTCCCACAATGCCTGCATCGACCGGCACATCACGAAAAATCATGAAAAGGTCGGGGTGCGGAGCGACGGAGCCCGGATCTACAAGTCAGACTCCGGCACCACGTTCTACGACGAGAGCGACCACTGGGACATCCTCTTCCGGTGACAGAGCCCGCCGTCCGTGCCCCGCACACAAGTGTGGCGCCGCACGGACCGCACGGCGCCACAACTCGGACATTCTCTAGAACTCGGCCGCCACCAGCTCGGCGATCTCCGCCGCGTTGAGCGCCGCGCCCTTGCGCAGGTTGTCACCGCAGACGAACAGGTCGAGCGTGTTGGGGAAGTCGATCGCCTGACGGACACGGCCCACGTAGGTCGGGTCGGTGCCGACCACGTCGATGGGCGTCGGGTAGACCCCGTTGGCCGGGTCGTCCATGAGCACCACCGTCGGCGCCGCCTCCAGCACGCGGTGCGCCTCGGCGACCGTGATCTCGCGCTCGAACCGCGCGTGCACGGCCAGCGAGTGCGTGGTGATCACCGGCACGCGGACGCAGGTCGCGGAGACCTTCAGCTCCGGAATGCCGAGGATCTTGCGGGACTCGTTGCGCAGCTTGAGCTCCTCGGAGGCCCATCCGTCGGCCTTGGCGGAACCCGCCCACGGCACCACGTTGAACGCGATGGGCGCGGGGAACGGCGACTCCTCCGGCAGCTTGTTGGCCAGCACCTTGCGTACGTCACCGACGCTCTGCCCGATCGTACGGTCGCCCGCCAGCGCCTCGATCTCGTCGTAGAGCCGCGCAGAACCCGCCACCCCGGCCCCTGACACCGCCTGGTAGGAGGCGACGACCAGCTCGGTGAGGGTGAACTCGGCGTGCAGCGCGCCCATGGCCGCCATCATCGACAGCGTGGTGCAGTTGGGGGTCGAGATGATGTTGCGCGGCCGGTCGCGCGCGTCGAGGGGGTTGACCTCGGGTACGACCAGCGGCACGTCGGGCTCCATGCGGAACGTGCCCGACTTGTCGATGGCGATCGCGCCGCGCTCGGCCGCGATCGGCACCCAGACGGCCGACACCTCGTCGGGCACGTCGAAGATGGCCACGTCGATGCCGTCGAACACCTCGGGCGCCAGCGCCTGCACCACAACGTCCTCATCGCGTACGCGCAGCACCTTGCCCGCCGAACGCGGCGAGGCGACGAGACGGATCTCGCCCCAGATGTCCGCCCGCGTCGACACGATGTCGCGCATGACGGTGCCCACGGCGCCGGTCGCGCCGATCAGAGCCAGACTCGGCCTCTTGCTCATCGTCCTGAACCTCCGTACACCACGGCTTCGACCTGGTCGGCGTCGAGATTGAAGGCCCGGTGGGCGGCCGCCACGGCCGCGTCGACACCGTCCTGCTCGACGACCACTGAGATGCGGATCTCCGAGGTGGAGATCATCTCGATGTTGACCCCCGCGTCGGCGAGGGCCGCGAAGAACGTCGCGGTGACGCCGGGGTGCGAGCGCATGCCCGCGCCGATCAGCGACACCTTCCCGATCTGGTCGTCGAACAGCAGCGACTCGAACCCGATCGTGGGCTGGATCTTCTTCAGCGACGTCAGGGCCGTCTGGCTGTCGGCCGTGGGCAGCGTGAAGGAGATGTCGGTGCGGCCCGTGGCCGCGGCCGAGACGTTCTGCACGATCATGTCAATGTTGATCTCGGCGTCGGCCAGCGTTTTGAAGATCGAGGCAGCCTCGCCGACCTTGTCGGGGACCCCGACAACAGTGATCTTGGCCTCGCTCCGGTCGTGCGCGACGCCGGAGATGATCGGCTGCTCCATCTCGGTTCCTTCGGTGTAAGGGTCGGAGACGACCCACGTGCCTTCCTTCATGCTGAAAGAGCTGCGTACGTGAATCGGCAGGTTGAAACGGCGAGCGTATTCGACGCAGCGCAGGTGCAGAATCTTCGCGCCGCAGGCCGCCATCTCCATCATCTCGTCGTAAGAGATCTTGGGGATCTGGCGGGCCGCGGGCACGATGCGCGGATCGGCGGTGAAGATGCCGTCGACGTCGGTGAAGATCTCGCACACGTCGGCGTCGAGCGCCGCCGCCAGCGCCACGGCCGTGGTGTCGGAGCCACCCCGGCCGAGCGTGGTGATGTCTTTGGTGTCCTGCGAGACGCCCTGGAAGCCGGCCACGATCGCGATGTGGCCCTGGTCGATCGCCTCCCGGATGCGGCTCGGCGTCACGTCGATGATGCGCGCCTTGCCGTGGGTGGAGTCGGTGATCACGCCCGCCTGCGAGCCGGTGAACGAGCGCGCCTCGTGGCCGAGGTTGGCGATCGCCATCGCCAGTAGGGCCATGGAGATGCGCTCGCCCGAGGTCAGCAGCATGTCGAGCTCGCGGCCAGGAGGCAGCGGCGACACCTGCTCGGCCAGGTCGAGCAGCTCGTCCGTCGTGTCACCCATCGCGGAGACGATCACGACCACGTCGTTGCCGGCTTTTTTCGTCGCGACGATCCGCTGCGCCACCCGCTTGATGCAGGACGCGTCGGCGACGGACGAACCACCGTACTTTTGCACAACGAGTGCCACGAGAGTCTCCCGGTCTGGACTGTGAGGTGCCAGTCTACTTGGGGCCTCTCATGCGCCCGATGGCTCGTACCACTATGTGGGATCGGACGTGGGACCGGACGGTGGGCGCGGACCGGGCGCGCGATCAGACGGTGGTCGCTTCCTCCGCCACGTCGAGCCGCGAGTGCGCGGCCAGGGCCTGCAGCGCGCGCATCGCGGCGCCCGCGTGGTTGCCCCAGGTGTTGAAGTAGGAGTACTGCCACCACCACAGCGCCTCGTGCGGCCGGCCCGCGTGATAGTGGCGCAGCCCGTGGATGAGGTCGGCCGCGACCGCGGTCAGGTCGTCGGACAGCCGGTACGCCGTGACGCCGGTGTCCTTGTACGGGTCGAACACCTCGGCGTAGTCGTCGACCGCCTCCAGCCGCTCGGCCAGCGCCGTGCGCACCCCGTCGATGTCGGGATCCTCGCTCATCGGCGGCTCGTAGTTGCCGGCCAGGATGACGTCCTGGTTGGCGCCGAGTTTGGCCCCCGCCAGGCTCACCTGCGCGACCTCCACCAGCAGGATCGACCAGATGGCGTCACCGCCCTCGCCACCCGCCATGCGGGTCAGGCCGTCCACGTAGTTCTGTGCGTGCGCGGCGATCTCTTCCGCCAGCGTGCTCCACTGGTCAGACATCCAGCAGCCTCCGTCCTTCGAACGCGCGGCCCAAGGTCACCTCGTCGGCGTATTCGAGGTCACCGCCCACAGGCAGACCGCTGGCCAGTCGTGTCACTTTGATGCCCATCGGCTTGACCAGACGGGCGAGGTAGGTAGCCGTCGCCTCGCCTTCGAGATTAGGGTCTGTGGCGAGGATGAGCTCGGTGACACGGCCGTCGGCGAGGCGTGTCATGAGCTCGCGGATGCGCAGGTCATCGGGGCCGACGCCGTCGATCGGGCTGATCGCGCCGCCGAGCACGTGATAAGTGCCCCTGAACTCGCGCGTCTTCTCGATCGCGACGACGTCCTTCGACTCCTCGACCACGCAGATGACATGCGTGTCGCGGCGGGTGTCGCGGCAGATGCGGCACTCCTCCTCGGCGGCCACGTTGCCGCAGACCCGGCAGAAGCGGACCTTCTCCTTGACCTCCAGCAACGCGTGCGCCAGCCGCTTGACGTCGGCGGGATCGGCCGCCAGGAGGTGGAACGCGATCCGCTGCGCGCTCTTGGGACCGACGCCGGGCAGCAGCCCCAGCTCGTCGATCAGGTTCTGGACGACCCCTTCGTACATGCCTAGAACCCTGGCAACTGTCCGAGGCCGCCGCCACCCAGCCCCTGGGCCAGCGGGCCGAGCTTCTCCTGCTGCAGGTCGGCGGCCGCGCGCACCGCGTCGCGAACCGCGGCGATCACCAGGTCGGCGATCGTGTCCGCGGTGTCCTGCGCGTCGCCGGAGTCGATCACGCTCGGGTCGATCTTGAGTTCGAGCAGCTCGCCGGAGCCGTTGACGACGGCCGTGACCAGGCCACCGCCCGATGAGCCCTCGATCTGCGCATCGTTGAGCTCCTGCTGGGCGCTCACAAGCTGCTGCTGCATGAGCTGGGCCTGCTCCAGCAGCTGCTGCAGGTTGACATCCCCTGGGTTCACCGTCGTGCGCTCCTCGTGGCTCCGCGTTCTTGACTGCCACGAGCCTACGGTGTTTGGGCGGCGTCATGTACTGGGGTGTCCCCCTGTTTCCTGCCCGGGCCTCGCCCGGGGTGGTCGCCCCGCCTCCGTGGGCCGTCCCGGACGGGGGATTCCCGCCGCCCGGCACGGCTCTCGCGTCCGCGGTCCGACCCGCGTCGGCGTGTTCTGACGTGCTCCGGCGTCGCCGCCGGGCGCGGTTCTGGCCGGATCTCGGCCCCCCTCCAGCGTCCGAGACCCGGCCACCACGCCGGCGGAGCGGCCGCACCACGCCGACGCGTTGGTAAAGGACGCTAGCCGGGTGAACGTTGCACACACGTTGCGCTCATTCAATCACCCTCTGCAATCCCCCTGAACGGGTTGCGCGAAGGGCGCTCAAGACGGATCCTCTAGTTGACTACTTGGAGTGACCGATGAGTTACGCCCATCTCGACGCGTACTCCCGCCTTCTGCGCGGAGCGCATGAAGCCGCGGTGACCGGTCTGCCCTGGCCGGAACCGCCACGTCACCTGATCAAGGCATCCTGGCGCCGTTCGCTGGACGCCGGGGTCGATCCGGAGGGCCACAGCGCCCCGCTCGTGTGCGATCCCGCCCGCATCAGGGACATGCGCGAGTCCCACCCGCTGCAGGGCCTCCTGCCGCTGCTCGCCCACACCCTGTCCGGGCTGGCCGGCGAGACCGGCCACATCATGATCGTCACCGATGGCGACGGCCGCGTCCTGTGGCGCGACGGCACCCCCACCACCCTGCGCCGCGCCGACCAGGTCGGCCTGTCCGACGGGCACCAGTGGGCCGAGGGCGACGTCGGCACCAACGGCATGGGCACGGCCCTGGCGACAGGCGAGCCCGTTCACGTCTATTCGGAAGAGCACCTGATGCGCGTCCTGCACATCTGGTCGTGCAGCGCCGCCCCCATCACCGACCCCGACTCCGGCCGGGTCATCGGCTGCGTCGACGTCAGCGGCACCGCCCGCAGCCTCCACCCCGCCACGCTCGCCCTCGTCGCCGCCACGGCCAAGCTCGCCGAGACGCAACTCGCCCTGAGCATGCACGAACGCGACGAACGCCTGCGCCGCCGCTACGAGTCGCTCCACGGCCGTCCCGGCATCCTGCTCTCCCCCACCGGCCGCGTCATCTCCGGCGACCCCGCCGGCGGCCTCGGCGAACGCGTCCACCTCGGCGAGCAGAGCGCCCGCAGCCCCGGCCGGCGCATGATCCTCAGAGACGGCACCGTCGCCCAGCTCGAACCCTTCTCCGACGGCTTCCTCCTGCGCGCCACGCCGTCCGCCGCCCCGCAGCCCCTGACCCTCACCTTCCTCGGAGCCGGCGTCCCGTCCGCCGCCTTCTGCGACCGTGACCGCCCCCTGTCGCTGCGGCACGCCGAGATCCTCACCCTCCTCGCCCTCAACCCCCACGGCCTGACGGCCGAACAACTCTCCTTCCACCTGTACGGCGACGCCGGCAACCCCGTCACGATCCGGGCCGAGATCCACCGGCTACGCGCCCAGCTCGGGGAGGCCATCGCGGCGAAGCCGTACCGGCTGACCTGTCCGGTGGAGGCCGACTTCCTGACCCTGCGCCGCCTGCTGACGGCCCGCGACCCCCGCGCCCTGGCCCGTTCCTACGCCGGCCCGCTGCTGCCCCGCTCGGAGTCGCCGGAGATCCGCCGCGAACGCGACGAACTGGAGGCGCAGGTGCGGGCTTGCCTGCTGCGGGAGGGGTCGCCCGAGGATCTGTGGGCGTACGCGCAGACGTGCAACGGGCGCGACGACTACGAGGTCCTGGAACGCCTCGCCGCCCTCCCCTCCACCGACCCCCGCTCCGCCGCCGCCCGCTCCCGCCTCCTGTCCTGACACGAGTCACCGAGGGCCAGGCCGCACCACCATCGGCACGAGTCACCCGGGGTGAGGCGCTCGCCCACGACCACGTATCACCCACAAGGCAGTGCCATGCGGATGCGGCGGCATACCCGCATCACCCATCACCGATACGCGGACCCGCGCACCCCGAACTCACCCTCAGCTGTGATCGATTTCGCCGATCACCTGGGCGCCGAGCTCCCTCTCCAGCAGGGCCATGCCCGAGACGGCGTCCACATCCGCGTCCGCGTCGTTGAGCGGGTCCACCTCGTCGGAATCGGGGCTCTTGTCACGCCCTGGGACCTTGTCGGGCCAGGCGGCGGCACCGCCACGGGCCATCGGGACGCGCGGACCCGCCTGCGCGGCGGCCTTGGCGGCCGATCGGGCGGCGGCCAGGCCGGATCCCGCGGCCACGCTCGGACCCGCTGCTGCGGACTGAGCGGCGGCGACGGTGCGGGTGGGGTCGGGGTTCGGCGGAGCGCCGGGTCCGAAGTCGTCGGGGGCGTCGGGCCAGGACTCGTCGGTGGCCAGAGGTCCTGCCGGGGCGGCAGGAGGCTGGCCGGGGTCCTGCCCGCCCTTGTCCTCGGCGGAGTCTCCGTGGGACGCCGTACGCCCCTGGGGACCCGTCGTGCCCTGAGCCCCCTGAGGTCCGGGCGCCGTCTGACCCCCCACCACCTGCGGACCGCTGGGCCCTGAAGACTGGCCGGGCCCGGCCGCGTTCGGCCCTCCCGGCGCGGAACCGTGACCGCCCTGAGCCGGACCGTGCGACGGGGCGTGGGACGGGCCGTGCGACGGGGAACGGGCGGGCCCGCGCGCGGCCTGCGGAGCCGGCGAGCCGCCGACGACCGCCTCGACGCGCCACGTACCCCCCAGAACATCGCCCAGCGCGGCCGCCACCACGGCGTCCTTGCCGCCACCGGTGAAGTTCTTCATCGCGCCGACCTGGGCGAACCCCAGCGTGACCAGGTTGCCCTCAACCCCCACGACCTGGGCGTTGGTGCTCACGTTCGCCCAGACGACGATGCTGCGCTGCTTGAGCGCGGCCAGCACCGCGGCCCACTGCGCCTGCATGGCACCGGCCCCACCCGGCGTCGGCCCACTGGGACCGCCCGGGGCAGCCTGCTGAGCCCCGCTGCCCGCCGCCGACGCCGCGCCACCTGCGGAGGCCGGCCCCGCAGTGGGAGCGGACGCACCGGGACGCACCGCCTCGGGCCAACCGTCACCACCATGAGCGGGCGCAGGGGACGGCTCGGCCGCGCCCACGGGAGCCGCGGACCCACCGGCGGGCACGGCGGAAGCAGGCGTACTTGAGGAACCCTGCACTCCCGCAGCCGTACCGCCGACAGCAGGTGGAGCAACAACAGACGGTGGAGTAGGAGCAGCAGTGGGAGCAGTGGGAACAGCCGCCCTCGCGGCCATCTGAGCGACCGCGCCACCACGTTCGAGCCGTTCCAGCCGCGCCAGCAACGCACCCTCACCCTGCGCCGCCCCCGGAAGCAGGACCCGCGCGCACATGAGTTCGAGCAGCAGGCGCGGCGAGGTCGCGCCGCGCATCTCGGTGAGGCCGGCGTTGAAGATCTCGGCGGCGCGGGTCAGCTCGGCCGGCCCCATCGAGGCCGCCTGCTGCACCAACCGCTCCAGCTCGTCGGCGGGCCGGTCGAGCAGCCCGCTGGAGGCCGCTTCGGGAACGTTGGCCAGGATCACCAGGTCGCGGAAGCGTTCGAGCAGGTCGGAGGCGAAGCGGCGCGGGTCGTGACCGCCCTCGATCACCCGGTTGACCGTGTGGAAGACCTGGGCGCCGTCGCGCGCCGCGAACGCGCCGACGACCTCGTCGAGCAGGTCGCCGTCGGTGTAGCCGAGCAGGGAGACGGCCTTGGTGTAGGTGATGCCGTCCTCCTCCGCCCCGGCGAGGAGCTGGTCGAGGATCGACAGCGAGTCACGGGCCGAGCCGGCGCCCGCGCGCACGACCAGAGGCAGCGCGTTGGGCTCGAACGGCACGCTCTCGGAGGTGAGGATCTCCTCCAGCAGCGCCCGGAGCGTCGCGGGCGGCATCAGCCGGAACGGGTAGTGATGCGTACGCGACTTGATGGTGCCGATGACCTTTTCCGGCTCCGTCGTCGCGAAGATGAACTTCAGATGCGGCGGGGGCTCCTCGACGAGCTTGAGCAGCGCGTTGAAACCCTCGCGGGTCACCATGTGCGCCTCGTCGATGATGTAGATCTTGTAGCGCGCGGACACGGGCGCGAAGAAGGCCCGCTCACGCAGGTCGCGCGCGTCGTCCACACCACCGTGGGAGGCGGCGTCGATCTCGATGACGTCGAGGTGACCAGGCCCGGTCGGAGCCAGCGCGACACACGACTCGCACTCGCCGCACGGATCGGGGGTCGGGCCCTTCTCGCAGTTGAGGGAACGCGCCAGGATGCGGGCACTGGACGTCTTGCCACACCCACGGGGGCCGCTGAACAGGTAGGCGTGGTTGATGCGGCCGGTACGCAACGCCTGTCGCAGCGGGTCAGTGACGTGTTCCTGACCCTTGACCTCGGCGAAGGTCCCGGGTCGGTACTTGCGGTAAAGCGCAAGGCTCATACGACCATCCCGCCTGCGAGGGGGCTCCCAACGAAGAGACCCCCCGCACACCCGCCAGAGCCCGCTTATCCTTGCTGCCTTCCGGCCCTGGGGAGGTTCACAGGATGACGCCGCGCGAGGGGTCCCTGGACAGTCTAGCCGGATGCCGCAGTGCTCGCTCCACCCTGAGCCAACCCGCCGAAAACGTGGTCCGCACCGCTCGGGAAGTCCGGTAAGCTCGTCGGCGGAGGATTCGCCTAGTGGCCGAGGGCGCACGCTTGGAAAGCGTGTATAGGGCAACCTATCAGGGGTTCAAATCCCCTATCCTCCGCCAGCAGAGCAGGGGTGCACCGTGATGACGGTGCACCCCTTCTTGCTTTCCGGCCCCTGCGGAGGGCTCTCCTCCTCCGGGACGACGGCCTGAGGCGTCCAGGCTCGCTGGCGTGCTCGCCGTCGAGCAGAGAAAGGTCGCTCATGGTCAAGCGCTTACTGGCGGCACTGTGCCTGTTAGTCGCCGTTTCCGGTTGCGATGCGACATGGTGGCCCGAGACAGTGATCAAGGTCGATCCTGGCGCGCTCACGGAAGTGCGAAGCGTGGGCCGCGTCGTAACGCAGACCTTCACGGACCCGGTGTACGAGCGGACTGTACAAGTCGATGAGATTCTGGTGGTCGACTTGCGGGCCGCCGACTTCCCCGAAGCACTCGACCTCGTGCGCAATCGACTGAAGCAGCTCGGGTGGAACGAGGTCAGCTCTATTGAGACGGTGGTCCACATGGAATCGAGTCGCTGGAAGGGGACGACCACGAGGCTTGGCCCTGTGGAGGATCTGGAATCGTTCGGGGCACAACTGGAGCCGGCGGCAGAAAAAGCACGGCAAGCTGATCCGAAGAAGTGGGCAACTTACGTCCTGGTGTCACTATCCAGCGTGAACGAGTAGACGTGTACTGCGACCGCTGAAAGCCCTGTTTCCAACAGGGCACAAGGATGCTCAGGCAAGTCAGACCCCTCAAGAGTCGATCTGGAGACGCCGCGGTTCCGGCGGCGACCCCGTACAGCTCGCGATAGACCTCACGAAGCTCGACGTCCGAGGTCGAGGTCTACGCCGGACGCATGCCGCCCAACCCTCCGGTCGTACGGATCGCCCGTTTAACACCGCTTCCGGTCGTGAATGATGTGCCAGGTGAACATTTCATCCCGCTCTTCTGTCAGCGCCGTCGCGCTCGTATTCGTGGCCCTTTTTCTCAAGGGATCGACCGTCCACGCCGACACGGCCGAGACGATGACCCCTCCTCAGAAGACAACGCTCATGAGTGTCCCCATCGCAGTCGGCAAGCCTCGACTCTTAACGACGGGCGGTATGGGCGGAGTCAGTGATCAAAACGGCTTCGAACTCTCAGTGGACTTCGTCAACGCGGGTAAGGAATCCGTGACCATAGTAGGAATCGGACGCAGCGGGCCTGGACTGAAGCTGCTCAACGCCGAACGGCGAGGGCCGTATGTGCTTCTCCCCGGCGAGAGCATCGCGCTCCAGCTGAAGTATCGCGTGACCAACTGCACGACCGCCACGCGTGGGAAATGGCCGGTACCCCTCCGTGTCCTCCGGCCGAAGGGCGAGGAGACCGTCCATCTGGATCGCTCCATCGCTGGAACGCGGGATACGTGGCTCCAAGGATTCGTCAAGCACGCCTGTAGTTCGAGATAGCCCGGCCCCAGGTACCGTCCCGCCTCACCGTACGGTGAGAACCAGCTTGCCCGTGGTGCGGCCCGTCTCCCCCAGAGCGTGGGCGCGGGCGCCTTCGGCGAGGGGGAAGGTGGCGGAGACGTGGGCGCGGAGGCTGCCCTGGTCGGCGAGGGCGGCGATGGCGCGCATCCCCGCCTGGTCGTGTTCGACGATCAGGGTGACGGCGCGGACCTGTGCCTTCTCGGCTGCGGCCGGGGTGTCCTCGGCGCCCGGCACCAGGGAGACGAGGACGCCGCCGGGGCGGAGCACGCTCACCGAACGGGTGGCGGTCTCCCCGCCGAGGGTGTCGAGGACGACGTCGTAGCGTTCCTCGGTGTCGGTGAAGTCCTCGGAGCGGTGGTCGATGCAGGCGTCCGCGCCGAGTTCGCGCAGGAAGGCGTGTTTGGGGGCGCTCGCCGTCCCCGTGACGTGGGCCCCGCGTTCCTTGGCGATCTGTACGGCGAGGTGACCGACACCGCCGGCCGCGGCGTGGATCAGCACCCGCTGCCCGGACCGCAGGTCCGCGGTCTCGACGAGGGCCTGCCAGGCGGTGAGCGCGGCCAGCGGCAGAGCGGCCGCCTGGATGTGGTCGATCCCGGTGGGCTTGGGGACGAAGGCACGGGTGGGGCCGGTCACGTACTCGGCGTGGGAGCCGGCCCCATGGGGGTAGGGCAGCATGCCGAACACCTCGTCGCCGGGCTGGAAGAGGGTGACGCCAGGGCCGGTCTCCGCCACGGTGCCGGAGACGTCCCAGCCGAGGGTCAGCGGCGGGGGTGGCAGGAAGATGCTCAGGGCGCGGTGCTTGTAGTCCGTGGGGTTGAGCCCGGCCGCGTGTACGGCGACGAGGATCTCCCCCGGGCCGGGCGTGGGCCGGGGAAGCTCGGTCAATCGCAGCACTTCAGGGCCGCCGAGGGTCGTCTGGTGCAGGGCGAGCATCACAGGGGCAGCGGGGTTCGGGGAGCCGAGATCGTCAGGGGTCATGCCTTGATCCTGGCGTCGCGGTCCAGCCCAGGGCGATGGCAAGAAAGTCACCCTCCGATACATTCTTGCCATGCCCATCGACCCTGCCGCCCACCGCGCGTCGGCCCGGGCCCGCGACCTCGCTGAACGTGCGGCCGCACTGGACCAGGCCCCGCGGCCCGGCGCGCACAAGGTCGTCGTCCTCGCCCTCGACGGCGTCTACCCCTTCGAGCTCGGCATCCCGCACCGGGTCCTGGGATCCGCCGACGGCCGCTACGAGGTGCTGTCCGCGAGCGTGGACGGGCAGCCCGTACGTACCGACGCGGACCTGACCGTCACCCCCGGGCACGGTCCCGAGGTGCTGGCCGAGGCGGACACCGTGATCATTCCTCCGTACGGGATCTCGCCGGCCACGGCCGCCGAGCCGGACCCGCTGGCCCTGGCCGCCCTGTCCCTCGTCTGCCCCGGCACCCGCCTGGTGTCCATCTGCACCGGCGCGTTCCTGCTGGCCGCCGCCGGTCTCCTGGACGGACGACGAGCCACCACCCACTGGGAGCTCACCGGCATCTTCCAGGAGCTGTTCCCCCGGGTCGAGCTGGACGCCGGCGTGCTCTTCGTCGACCACGGCGACGTACTGACCTCCGCGGGAGCGGCCAGCGGTGTCGACATCTGCCTGCACCTGGTGCGCCAGGACCACGGCAGCGAGGTGGCCAACCAGGTCGCCCGCCGCTGCGTCGTGCCGCCGTACCGGGACGGCGGGCAGGCGCAGTACATCGAACGACCGCTGCCGCCGGCGAGCGAAACCGGCACAGGACCGACCCGTGACTGGGCTTTGGAGCGGCTGGACCTGCCGCTGTCGCTGGAGGAGCTGGCCGCGCACGCGGCGATGAGCACCCGCACCTTCGCCCGGCGCTTCCGGCAGGAGACCGGTCTGAGCCCTGGCCGCTGGCTCACCCAGCAGCGGCTGCGGCGGGCGCGGCACCTGCTGGAGTCCAGCGACCTGCCGGTGGAACGGGTCGCGCACGAGGTCGGCTTCGCCACCGCCACCTCGCTGCGGCGGCACCTGGCGGCGGAGACGGGGGTGGCCCCATCGGTGTACCGGCGCACGTTCCGCGTCTCGGCTCCTGCCGCGGGCGAGGTCGGGGAAGCCTCAGGGCCGGGGCGCTGAGGGGAACCGGTGGCGGACGGGCAGCGTCTGCAACGTGTGAAACCCATCCACTGGATCGGCGTCGTCGTGGCCGCGGTTCTGCTTCTCGTCGCGGTCGTCCTGGTTCCTGGCACGGCCGGCGCGCCCGTGCCGGCTTCGTGTCCGCAGCGATGGGACAGCGACCGGATCGGTCGCTGGGTGCCGGCTGCCGCCGACCTCGACGGGGTCGCCGACTCGCTCGTGCCCGGCGAGCCGGTCGGCGCGTTGATCTGCGCCTACCCCGGGCACAGCACGAAACCGGGCCGGCCGCTCGCCGGATCACGGACCTTGACCGATCAGGCCGCGTCGATGGCCCACGACCTGGGATACCTTCCGGTCACCACCGATCCCCCGGAAATGGTGTGCACATTGGTGGGCGGGCAGGTGACCAACTACCTCATCCGGTTCGCCTACCCCGACGGCCAGGCGCTGTGGGTGGGCAGTGCCGAGGAGGTCAACTCCTGTGTCATGACCACCAACGGCACAGTCGTCAGCAACGCCTACGTCGGGCCCAGCATCACCGCCGCCTACCGCACCGGGACCTGGAGGCTCCTGCCGCCCAAGGGCCCGTGCGACCCGGCGACCGGACGGCGGGGGCAGGGTGAGCAGATGGTGCCCGATGGGGCGATCAAGGTGCTGATTTGCCGGCAAGTACCGAGGAACTCCACGCCGAGCCCGTCTCCCGGGCGGGAGTACGGGGAACGGCAGGCGCGCGAGCTGGCGACGGAGCTGAACTCGCTGGACGCCGAGCCGAGCCGGAGCGTGTGCGAGGAAGTCGGCGGCCGACGGCGCGAAGTGCTCCATCTGCACTTCGGTTACGCGGAGGGGCCGCCGGCTTGGGTGCGGATCCTTCCTGCTTGCCGGCCTTCGGTGGACAACGGGATGCTCATGAGTGATGCGAACGTCGCGTTTCTCGATCGGATAGGTCGGCTGGCGCCTGCCTGAGATCGATGATCGCCAGCTACGATGACGGGCCGTGGGGACGGATTGGGTGCCTGCGGCCGTGCGCGACGTCACCCGAAGGGATCCCGGTGAGCTGGTACGGCTGACCCGCGCCCACGCTCGCCTGGCCCACGCACTGCGTACGGGCCCTCTTGAAGAGACCGGCCACGACCTCGCGCGGTGGCGGGATCTTGACGAGCGGTTGTGCTCGATGCTGGTGCTCGATTCGGGCCGTTCGCATCGGGTCAACGTCATCGGCGCCAATCCCGTCTTTCCGCCCGAATGGCGGGAGGCGGCCTGGACGACGCTCCTTCCCGATGAGCTGGCGGAGTGGGCGGTCAGGTGGCGGCGCTGGTACGACGAGACCAGCGCCGGCGGGTTCCGCCACTACCGCGAGCGGCTGCGTACGTGGGACACGAGCCGCCTGATCGCCGAGACCCAGGAAGATCTGCTCGCCACGGCGCGGGCCACCCTGGACCGTACGAACGCCTGGACCCGTAAACCCGCCTTCGTCGAAGCCCGCCACCATGTGTTCGTCCTGCCCAACCCGCCCATCGCGCCCACCCCGGGCCCGCCGCCGCAGACCGTCCGGGACGACGTCGCGGTGCCCGGCCAGCGGGAGCAGCATGAGGCGGTGATGCGGCACGGCGTGCTGCTGGAGCAGGCCACTCGCGGGTTCAGCCGCGTGGTGCCGGGTGCGTTCAAACGCCGTCCGCCCGCGTTCACACGCCGTCCGCCCGCGTCACCGGGCGATCCCGTGCGGGATCCGTGGGTGGAGGAGTTCTTCGACTGGCTGGACCCGGTCGTACGGGCCGGTCAGGGGCTCTACCTCTGGACCTGAGTACGTCCCTCTGACCAGGACCGACGCGGTTTGTCGGCGGCGGGTGCGATCATGCCGCTCAGGCGATCAAGGAGCGACCATGACAGAGGCCCCCGATGACCTTCCCTGCTTCCCCGGTTACGAGACGTTAGGTGAGATCTACTGCGTGTCCTTCGTCCGTGACCTGTCCCCGGAGGAGGCGCTCCGCCGGTTCGGCGTGGAGGAGGAGACCATGGAAGAGGTGACGTTCGAGGAACTGGACTATCTCTCGGCGGAGAGCATGAGGGACGACGCGGCCGGTTACATCGGCGCCGCCCGGGTCGGCGACTGGACCGTGGTCATCGAACCGGGGGGATGGATGATGGCCGTCGCCACCGAGATCTACAACCCGGTCTCGCGGGGAACCGAGGTCGTGGCGGTCTGCCGCCACGACTACGCCCAGGACACCTTCGCCTACATCGTCGACGGCGCGCCGGTCGTCTGGTTCGACCCGATGTACCCGGAGGAGCGATCGGGCAGCGATCCGGACCGCCTGGTCACGAAGATGCGCGAGGCCGGGCTGGATCCCGATCACGACATCGACGGACCGGGGATCGAGCATCCGATGGAGCGTTCGTTCGCCCTGGCGAGCGACATCACCGGGCTCCCGCTCGCCACGGACCTGCGAAAGCTGCGCTACCTCGGCGCGGAACCCCACAGGGACCCCAGCCCCAAGCAGAAGAGCTCTTCGCAGAGTCTTGCCGACGTGCTACGCGCGCAGGGTCTGCTGTAACGACGACTGCGCGTCCGGTGAGCCGCCGTACGCCCGTTAGACCGGTTGAGGATCGTCCGGAGCGCTTAGGGTCGGGGCATGGATCATGAGCCGATGCGGCGGGTCGCCGAGTTTCGTGAGGTGTTCGACGGTGTGGCCGATGCGGCGCGGCCCGAGGTGGCGGAGCAGCGGCGGACGTTGCTGGTCGAGGAGGCGCGGGAGGCGGCCGAGGCTCTGACCGAGCTCGCGCAGGCGCTGCGGGCCGGCGGCGATCCGCTCAGCGCGTACCGGGCGGTGGCGAAGGAGCTGGCGGATGTCCTGTATGTCACCTACGGCGCGGCGGACGCGCTGGGGATCGATCTGCCGGCCGTGTTCGTCGAGGTTCATCGGTCCAACATGAGCAAGCTCGACGCCGACGGACGGGTTCTCCGCCGGGCGGACGGCAAGGTGCTCAAGGGGTCCGGGTACCGGCCACCGGCTCTGGACGAGCTCGTCGAGTGGCCGGTCTGAGAGCCCCCTCCGGGCGGCTTCGTCAAACTCCAGAAACCATGTCCAGCCAGGAGAAGTCGCGTGCACAACCACGCCCCCGCCGACTACCACTGCCCGTTCTGTCACCTCACCCCGGACCGGGAGCCCGACGTGGTCTACCGGGACGAGCGCGTCTTCGCGATGATCTGCCCCCGCTGGTGGCCGCGGAACGCGGGGCATCTGCTGATCATCCCCGTCGCCCATCACGAGAACCTGTACGACCTCCCCGCCGCCGACGGGCACGCGATCTTCGACGTCACCCGGCTGCTGGCCAGGACCATGCGCACCGCGTACGATTGCGCGGGCGTCTCCACGCGGCAGCACAACGAGCCCGCGGGCAACCAGGACGTCTGGCACTTCCACCAGCACCTCTTCCCCCGCTACCCCGGCGACGACCTCTACCGCACGTCGCCGGAGCCCGAGTGGCTGCCCGCCGGTCGTCGCCGGGCCTACGCGGAGCGGCTGCGTGCCGCGCTCAACCCGTAGCGCTTTTCCGAATGAGCTCAGCGCTTAGCGATGTGGAATTCGATGGTGTATTGCCGCGCTCCGCAGCAGCCGGGGTGACTCGGGTTGGGAGTCGTGATCCAGAGCTGCCCGAGGTCTCTCCCTCTTCCTCTGACAATTCTGTTGACCCGGTACGCCTTCGACTGGCCGTCGCAGATCTTGCCGTATCTGCGTCGCTGTGCCTCCCAGTTGTTCGCGTTCGCGAAGTAGAGGTCAGGGAAGATGCACGCGCCCCTGGGGAAGCCGTTCTCCCGGATCACGATGGTCCTTAACTGCGCGGACCTGGCATTCCGGTAGTCCCAGGTGGTGGTCACCTTGATCGGGTACTTCCGGCCGCGGTGGTCCTTGATCCTGACCTTCGTGACCACGGACTGGATCGGGCCGACCCGCTTGATGATGCTGATCTTCGCGTCGGGCGCGGCGTGTGCGGGGGGCGTCATGAACAGCCCGGCTCCGAGGGTGGCGGTGAGCGCCACCCCGATCGTGGGAGTCCGGAGTCGCGTGAGGGGTCGCATTGATTCTCCTTCACCGTTCACGGCATTTCCGAAAAAGCGATCTTCCGACCGATCGGAAAACTTCGAGGAGCGCGATGATCAAACTCCTTTACGCAAGGAGTCCTGCGCCGAACGAACCCTACGAAATTTCGGTATGTACGGAGAATATGAAGAGCACACGGGCCGGAACGGCGCGGGTCAGAGCATGTTTCTGATCGGCTGAGGGGTTTCCGGCACGGCCTGGGCGAGGATGTCGCCGGCCTCCCCCGGCGTCAGCAGGCGGGCGTCGCGCAGGAGGCGGACGGAGTCCTCCCACTGCCGCCGGGCTTCGGCGTGGCGGCCGAGGCCGTGCAGCGTGGTGCCGAACCACCACCGCGACACGGCCTCCTTCAGGTGGTATCCCGCCTCGCGCAGCAGTCGTACGGCCGTCGTGTAGCTCTCCGCCGCCTCCGTGAGCCGGCCGGCGTGGCGGTAGGCGTCGCCCAGCGAGCCGTGGGCGATGCCCGCGTCGGCGAGCGGGCCCGTCGGCGGCGCCTGCTCCACGAGCAGGCGGGCTTCGGCGATGGCCTCGTCGAAGCGGCCCTGGCGGTAGTAGACGTGCACCCGGTTGTTGCGCAGGGTGGCCGTGGCCACGGGGCGTTCGGCCTCGTCGTTGAGCTCCAGCCCGGACTCCAGGTGGCCGAGCGCCTCGTCGAGGCGGCCCACGATGGCGTTGATGACGCCGAGGTTGTTGAGCACGCCGACCTTCCTGCGTGGCAGGCCGGCCCGGTCCCAGTCGGTGAGCGCCGTCCTCAGCTGCGCTATCGCGTCGTCGTAGCGACCCTGGTCCCGGTACACCCAGCCGAGGAAGCTGCTGAGCTGGGCCTTGTCCTCCCAGGCTCCGATGCGGTGGGCCACCTCGATGGCCTGCGCGTAGACGCCGTCCAGTTGCGTGTGCCAGCCCTGGAAGCAGAAGGGCCAGTGGAGTCCGATGACGAGGCCGACGGCGGTCGCCGGGTCGGGGCCGGCCAGCGCCTGCTGCGCGGCGGCGAGCAGATTGTCACGTTCGTCCTGGACCCATCGTCCCGCCTCCGCCAGGTCCGCGAAGGGGCTGTCGGGCAGTTCGACGGGGGCTCGCAGGACGGCGTCGGGGTTGAGCATCGTGCTCGCCGTCCAGAGGGTGGCGACATAGTGGTGCAGCGCCCGCCGTACGGCGGCGGCGCGTTCTTCCTCCGGCAGGTCCTGGTGGGCCCGTTCACGGGCGTAGAGGCCGACCAGGTCGTGGAAGCGGTAGCGGTCGGGGCCGGGTTCGAGGAGGCGGGCGTCATGGAGGCGTTCGAGAGCGGCCTCCGCGCGGTGGTACGGCCAGCCGGTCAGGGCGGCGGTGGCGGCTGGGGTGTGGGTGGGCAGGTCGAGCAGGCCGAGCCGGGGCAGCAGGTGGGCGGCGTCCCGGCCGGCGGGCTCTTCGCGCAGATGGTGGTGGCTGACGGCGATGCTGGCGCGGATGGCCAGGTCGGCGTACTCCAGCGTGTCCAGGCGGCGGGTGGCGTCGGCCAGCCGTGCCTCCAGGCCGGACAGGGTCAGGTCGGGGCGGGCGGCCAGGCGGGCGCCGATGATCCGCAGGGCGAGGGGGAAGCCGCCGCACAGGCCGACGACCCGCTCGACCGCCCGCGGTTCCGCGCGGGTCCGGTCGGGCCCGGCCAGGCGGGACAGCAGCGCGGCGGCGTCGGCGGCGTCCAGGGCGCCCAGATGCAGGTGGCGGGCGTTGTCGAGGGCGGCCAGCGGTTCGCGGGAGGTGATCAGGACGCGGCAGCCGGGCCCTCCGGGGATGAGCGGGCGGACCTGGCGTACGTCGCGCGCGTTGTCCAGGATGACCAGCAGGTTGGAGCGCGCGGTCAGTGAGCGGTAGCGGGCGGCGGCCTCGCCGGCGGTGGCGGGGGCGGCGGCGCCGTCCAGGCCGAGGGAGCGCAGCAGATGGCGCAGGGCCTGCTCCGGCGTCACCGGGTCGAGCCCGGGGGTGGACCCGTGCAGGTTGACGTAGATGACGCCGTCGGGGAACCCGGGTGCCACGGCGTGCGCGACGTGGACGGCCAGGGCGGACTTGCCGATACCGCCGGGCCCGTCGATCACGGTGACGGCGGGCCCGCCGTCGGGGCCCAGTGCGGTGCGCAGGTGACTGACCTCAGTGGCGCGGGCGGTGAAGGTGTGGGTGTCGGCGGGCAGTTCGGCCGGCGGGTACGACTCCCCGACCGTGACCTGCTGGGCCGGGGTGGTCAGGTCGAGACTCGGGTCCTTGGCCAGCACGGCCTGGTGCATGCGGCGTAGTTCGGCGCCGGGTTCGAGGCCGAGCTCGGAGATCATCACCTGGCGGGTTGCCTGGTAGACGGCGAGCGCCTCCGAGGGGCGGCCGGCGCGGTGCAGGGCGAGCATGAGCTGCGCGACCGGGCGTTCGCGCAGGGGATGAACCTGTACGTGCACCGCGAGTTCGGCGGCCACAGCGTGGTGATCGCCCGCCGCGAGGCGGAGATCGGCGTGGTCCTCCAGGACGGTGAGGTGCTCTTCCTCCAGGCGGGTGGCCTCGATCCTGGCCCAGGGGTCGGTCAGTTCGGCCAGCGGATCGCCCCGCCACAGCCCCAGAGCCTGGCGGAACAGCGCGTCCGCGCCGGCCCCCTGTGCCTGGGCGGTGCGGGCGCGTCTGGCCAGGCGCAGGAACAGGTGGGCGTCGACGTCGTCCGGTTCGAGCGCGAGCCGGTAGCCCCCTGGCACGGTCTGGAGGATCTCTCCGGTGGTGTGCGGGCCGAGGGTCTGGCGTAGTTTGGAGATCACGATGTGGAGCTGTTTGGCGGCGGTCACCGTGGAGCTTTCTCCCCAGATGTCGGTGAGGATGCGCTCGGCGTGTACGGCCTGCCCGGCGTTCAGCGCGAGCCTGGTCAGCACGCCGATGCGTCGGCGCCCGGCCAGCCGGACCGGTTCGTCACCGGCGAATACCTGCCACGGGCCGAGAAATCTGATCGCCAGCGTCACTAGGAGCGCTGCCCTCCTTCAACGGAGTCGACAATGAGCGGACCGGTCCCGCAATACCGGATTCAACGCCATAAATGCGGAAACTTCTGGCGCTTGAGTGCACACGTGCATGTATAGAAGTGCGGGCTTACAGCTCCCTTACAAACGACTCGCGAGGCGCCTGATCACCGGGGGACGCCCAAGCTCGGAGGCCGGGATCGACCGGCCTCGCGCCTGACGTCACGGGCGTTTTGTCGGGTGTTCACCTGACATCGTCATTTCGCGCCATGCGTAGGCTCGACCCCGGGGCGTGCACGAAACCTATTGTGTCGTGATCTCTGCGTCCAATACCCTTCACCCCCGCACGTTCGTAACGCGATGGAGGTCTTGTGACAAACGCCAGCCTGCTCAAGAAGCTCGCCCTGGTGGCCGCCGCCGGGCTCATCGGGCTCGGCATCGGCGCCGCGGCCGCCTCCTCGGCATGGGCTGTCGACCCGGACACCTTGCTCGACCGGCCCACGCCTTCCGGAGAGATCTCCGACTCGACCCAGCGGTGATCAGTCCTTGATGTTCGCCTCCGCCCGGTACTTGTCCGTCATGCGGGCGACCGCGGTCAGCTGCGCCTGCGCGTAGTCCTCGCGGACCTCACTCGCGCGGGCGGCGGCTTCCAGGGTCGGCCGCGACTGGCCCTGGAACTCGGGCATCACGTGCTGGGCGATGAGCTCGTACGAACGGTTCGTCGCCGCCGGATCGGCCCACTCGTGGGCCATCAGCAGCATCGCCCCGAACCCGCCGGACTGGTCGAGTAGCCGCTGCACCTGGGCCTTGGCGTCCTCGACGGTGCCGACCACGCCGATGCCCGACCCACGCACGAAGTCGATCATCTCCTTCAGGTCCCCGCCCTGGACGCCCATCTGCGGGAACGCGGCCACCTTCTGGAAGTAGCGGAACCAGGGCTCGATGCCGTACTCCACGTCCCGCGCGGCCTGCTCGCGGGTCTCGGCCACGTGCATGATCCCGACCAGCCGCCAGGCGGCGCGGTCGACCTCGGTCCCGTACGTGGCCGCGCGCTCCTCCATGACGTTCCAGTGGTGCGCCAGCGCGTCGAACCCGTCGGCGGTGAGCGTCGCGCCGATCGACAGCAGGCCCAGGCCGTGCCGTCCGGCCAGGCGCGGCCCCGTCGGCGAGGCCACCGCGGCGACGGCCACCTCGAACCTGGGCTCGGTGTACGGCCGCAGCTGCAACCGCGCGTCCACCAGCGTGTGCGTACGCGTCTGGGCCGTGACGCTCTCCCCGCGCAGCAGCCGCAGCACGATGTCGAGGTTGTCGTCGAGCAGCTCCCGCGTGTCGGTGGGGTCGAGGCCGATCATGGCCGAGTCGGTGGGCAGCGAGCCGGGCCCCACGCCCAGCATCACGCGCCCCCTGGTCAGGTGGTCGAGCAGCACCATGCGGTCGGCCACCCAGAGCGGGTTGTGGTAGGACAGCGAGGTCACGCCGGTCCCGAGCCTGATGTGCCGGGTACGCTGCGCCGCGGCCGCGATGAAGATCTCCGGTGACGCGATGATCTCGCTGCCGGCGGAGTGGTGCTCCCCGATCCACGCCTCGTCGTACCCGAGCCGGTCGAGATGCTCCATGAGGGCCAGATCGCGGTCGATGGCCAGGGTGGGGTTCTGTCCCGCGGTGTGGAACGGGGCCAGGAAGACACCGAAACGAAGCCTGCTCACCGCTCCTCCTCTCGACGTGGGTAGGACTTCAGTCCACTCCGCGATTCCCGAGTCGGCAATCCCCGTCACGTATGCCGGTTCGGCCTGGTTCGCGGCCACGGCCATGTGGGGCGGCCTATGCTCGGCCCGTCGATCACTCTTCCCCGAGTCGAGAGGCTCGCCGATGTCCGAGCCTTACGCCGTCGAGGCGATGCCCCGCTCCGTGTCCGTGGCCAGGATCTGCATGGGGGTCCAGGCGGTCATGGGGATGGTGGGGCTGTTCCTGCTGTTCGTCCTGCTGGGCAGCGTGCCGCTGAGCACGATGGTGAGCGCGGCGGGCGGAGCCGTGCTGGTCGCGCTCGCCGTGCCGCTGCTGACGATCCTGCTGATCGGGTTCCTGGCGCTGCGGATCCCGACGCGCCGCTCGTGGGTGCGCGCGTGCGGGCTGGTCGTCGAGCTCCTGGTCACGTTGCTGGGTCTGTGGCAGCTCCTGGGCAGCGTCAGTCTCGGGAACGTGCTGGGCGTGCTGCTGGCCGGGGTCGCGTTCGGGCAGCTGTGCCGGTCGTCGTCCGCGTCGTGGTTCGACCGCTGAGCCCGCACGTTCAGACTCAGGCCCAGAATCAGGCGCTGACCAGGGCCTTGGAGCGGTCGGTCGCCATGCTGACGGCGAAGGCGCCGAGGATCGTGCCGGTGACGTAACGCTGCACCCGCACCCAGACGGGGCGCTTGGCCAGGAACGCGGCCAGGGCGCCCGCAGAGAGCACGATCAGGCCGTTGACGATCGTGCCGACGGCGACCTGCACCGAGCCGAGCGCGAGGCTCTGCAGCAGGACGTGCCCCATCGACGGGTCGATGAACTGCGGCAGCAGCGACAGGTACAGGATGGCGATCTTGGGATTGAGCAGGCAGGTCAGCAGCCCCATGGAGAACAGCCGGCCGGGGCGCTCCACCGGCAGCTCGCGCGCCTCGAAGGCGGACAGGCCACCCGGCCGGATGGTGTTCCAGGCCATCCAGAGCAGGTACGCGGCGCCGGCCACCTTGAGTGCGGTGTAGGCGGCGGGCACGTACACGAAGACAGCGGTGAGCCCGAGGCACGTGGCGGTGAGGTAGGTGGCGAAGCCGAGGAAGACGCCCGTGAGCGAGATCAGCCCCGACCTGCGGCCCTGCGTGATCGAGCGGGACACCAGATAGATCATGTTCGGCCCGGGGGTGAGCACCATGCCGAGGGACACCAGGGCGATCCCGATCAAACCAACCGTCATAAGCCGCACATTAGCCGATATTTCGGTAGAAATCTTACAATATTGACTGCGGTGCGTATTCGTCGCGTCACAGGGGAGAACTGCGTCAGGGGGAGACATGCAGTTCGACGACGACAAGTCCCTCGACCCGTCGCAGGTCGAGGACGCACGAGCTTCGGGCCCGCAGCGCGGGGGCGGAGGCGGGGGCGGGTTCGGCCGGATGCCCGGCGGCTGCATGCTGCCCATCGGCGGCCGGGGCGGCGGCTGCCTGCTGCTGATCGTGGCGGTGGCGGCGTTGTTCCTGTTCGGGCTGGTCCCGACGCCCTTCACCGGCGACGAGGGCGGGCCGCAGGGCGGCGGTCAGCAGCCGAGCGCGCCGCCCCGGGCCACCGGCAACCTGGCCGAACGCTGCCGGACCGGCGCGGACGCCGACCAGTCCGAGGACTGCCGCGTCGTCGGCACGGTCAACAGCATCCAGTCCTACTGGCGGCAGGCGTTCGGGGACGAGGGGCGCAGGTCGTACACGCCGGCCAAGACCGTGCTGTTCACCCAGGCGGTCGACACCGCCTGCGGCGCGGCCGACTCCGCCGTGGGGCCGTTCTACTGTCCCGCCGACCGCCGGGTCTACCTCGACCTGACCTTCTTCGACACGCTCCAGCGCGACTTCGGGGCCGAGGGCGGGCCGTTCGCGCAGGCGTACGTGATCGCCCACGAGTACGGCCACCACGTCCAGAACCTGCTCGGCACCATGAACCGGGTCGGCCGCGACCACCGCCCCGGCGCCGGCAGCCCCTCCGTGCGCCTCGAACTCCAGGCCGACTGCTACGCCGGCGTGTGGGCGCAGAACGCGGTCAAGACCGGCTTCTACGAGGAGCCGTTCAGCAAGAACGACATCGACCAGGCGCTCAGCGCCGCCGCGGCCGTCGGCGACGACAGCATCCAGCGCCGCACGCAGGGCCGCGTCACCCCCGACGGCTTCACCCACGGCACCTCGGCGCAGCGGGCGAAGTGGTTCAGCACCGGCTACGACACAGGCGACCCCGAGCGCTGCGACACCTTCTCCGGCGCGATCTAGCCCGATATCCCCGCCCGCCACGGGGAAGTGGTCCTTCTGGCAGTGCCCAGAGAGGATCTCAGCATGGACTTCAGAGACCAGGCCGACCTCGACGCCTCGCAGGTGGAGGACGCCGGTGCAGGCGGGGGCGGCGGTGGCGGCCTGTCCGGCTTTCCCGGCGGGATGATCGTCGGCGGGGGCGGGATCGTCAGCCTGATCGTGCTGGTGCTGGTCGTCGTCCTGAACAACGTCGGAAGCGGCGCGGAGCCCGCGCAGCGGCGGCCGCCGTCGAACCTCTCCGAGCAGTGCCAGACGGGCAAGGACGCCGACCAGTCCGAACGGTGCCGCGTGGTCGGCGTGGTCAACAGCATCCAGGACTACTGGAAGACGGAGGTCTCCGGCTACCGCCCGGCCAAGACCGTGCTGTACTCGGGCCGGGTGCGCACCGGATGCGGCTCCGCGAGCTCGGCGGCCGGTCCCTTCTACTGCCCCGGCGACCAGCGCGTCTACCTCGACCTGAGCTTCTTCGACACGCTCCAGCGCGACTTCGGGGCCGAGGGCGGGCCGTTCGCGCAGGCGTACGTGATCGCCCACGAGTACGGCCACCACGTCCAGAAGCTGCTCGGCGCCCTCGACGGGGGCAGCTCGGTCGCCGTCGAGCTCCAGGCCGACTGCTACGCCGGCGTGTGGGCGCGCAACGCGTACGAGACCGGCTTCTACGACCAGCCCTTCACCGCCACGGAGATCTCCGAGGCATTGGACGCCGCGGCCGCGGTCGGCGACGACAGAATCCAGCGGCGCGGCACCGGCAGAATCGATCCTGAATCGTTCACCCACGGCAGCTCCGCGCAACGCGTCAACGCCTTCCGGCGCGGATACGAAAAGGGCGCGCCCACCGACTGTGCCGGTGCCGACGCGGCCGGATAGCGCGAGGAATCGGAATCTCTCCTAAAATCAGGGGGGTGATCTTCAAGCTAGTCGGCGACGGACGCCCTTATCCCGACCATGGTCTGAGCCACCGAGAGTGGGCCCAGATTCCTCCACGGCAGGTCCGGCTCGACTCGTTGATCACCACGAAGGCCATGCTGGACCTGCACTCGCTGCTCGCCGCCGACTCCACCTTCTACGGGGATCTCTTCCCCCACGTGGTGCAGTGGCAGGGCGAGCTCTATCTGGAGGACGGCCTGCACCGCGCGTTGCGGGCGGCGCTGCACCAACGCTCGATCCTGCACGCCAGGGTCCTTGAGCTACCCAACTGAGAAAGGAAAAGAAACGGAGCCGCCGATTCGCCGCGGCTCCCTTTCTTTTCCGGGGTGCCGGGCGGCGCCGGGGGGATTTTCCGCACGATTATGATTATCAGCCGCTTTTCGGCGAGATCATTAAGCCGCGCCGTCCGGCCTCCGAACCCGGGGCGGACAGCCGAAAGGGCCCCCGACCCGGAGGTCGGAGGCCCTTCGCTGTGGCGGTGGTGGTGGGATTTGAACCCACGGATGAGTTGCCCCATCACACGCTTTCGAGGCGTGCGCCCTCGGCCACTAGGCGACACCACCGCGAACGAGCTTACCGGATCCTGCGAGTGGCGAAGAACCGCTTTAGCACCTCGCCGCATTCCCCGGCGAGCACGCCCATGACGACCTCGGGCCGATGGTTGAGCCGGCGGTCGCGGACGACGTCCCACAGTGAGCCCACGGCCCCGCCCTTCTCGTCCACGGCGCCGTACACGATCCGGTCGACCCTGGCCAGGACCGCGGCCCCCGCGCACATCGTGCACGGCTCCAGCGTGACCACGAGCGTGCAGCCGGTCAGCCGCCACTCGCCGCGCAGCCGGGCGGCGCGGCGCAGTGCGAGCACCTCGGCGTGGGCGGTGGGGTCGGCGGAGGACTCGCGGTCGTTGCCCACCGCGGCCAGCACCTCGCCGTCCGGGCCGAGCACCACCGCTCCAACGGGGATCTCTCCCCTGTCGCCGGCCATGACGGCCTGCTCCAGGGCCGAGCGCATGGCGTCCTCGTACGTCACCGCAACCGGTCGAGCTCGTCGGCGAACGACAGCCGCTCGGCGATGACCGACAGGATGTCGGCGGGCAGGTTGCCCTCCTCCATGCTGAGCTCGATCAGCTCCTCGCTGCTCAGGCCCAGATCGCTGAGCAGCTCGAAGTCGCCCGCCGGGCGGACGCCGAGGCCGTTGCTCTCCTTGTCGGGAGCCACCCCGGCGAACTCGGCGAACAGCTCGCCGAGGCCGTTGGAGACGATCGCGTGCGCGTCGGACAGGAACACGCGTGGCTCGTCCTCGCCCCGGTATCGGGCGATGGCGAACCATTCGTCCTCGACCTCGACACAGAGCAACGCCAGCTCGTCGCCGGTCAGCCCCAGCGACTCCATGACCGCGTCGCCGAGGTCATCGACGATCTCGGCGTCCCCGAGATCGACCTCGGCCCCGCTCCAGCCGTCGGACGTTCTGACAAAAGCCGCAGAGAAGGTGTTGGACGCCATGTCCCTCGCTCCAGGGGGTCAGCCGAAGACCGATTCGATGGCACGCTCGAACGGCTCGGAGAAGCCGAGTCGTGCGGCGATGCTGGACAGCACGTCTTCGGGCAGCAGATCGATGTCGCCGGAGAGGATGCCCAGCTCCATCTCGTCCAACCCGAGATCGCTGAAGATCGACAGGTCTCCGGCCGGGAGCGCGGTCTCCTCGTCCTGGAGGATCTCGTCGAGCTCCTCCTCGTCGGGAACGGGCACGTCGAGATAGTCGAGCACCTGGCGCGCCAGCGGGAAGTCCCACGAGGCGGCGATGTCGGAGAGGAACACCTCCACCCGCTCGCCCAGGACGCGCAGCGCCACGAAGAACTCGTCGCCCACGGCGACCAGCCCGATCGTGCCGCTCTCGCTCGGCTGCTGCTTCATGGCATGGATCAGCCCGTGCAGGTCCGACGTGAGAGTGGCCGGCAGCAGCTCGGCATCCCAGCGGTCGTCCTCGCGATAAACCACGATGGCGAAGTCGAGAGCGTCTTCGTCTGTCATCGCCATCCCCACCCGACCTCTGACACGACAGATATCATCTGGACCCAATCGTTTCAGACCCAGCCACTGGGCGTGTGCCTCTCGGGCCAAATTGTGATCAAAACCAAAGATCTGAGGTGCCGGGCGACCGTGTGCCCGATTCCGTGAGGCCCGCGCGGCCCGCCGGGATCCGCTCCGTGAGGCGCGCGCGGCCTGCCGGAGTCCGCTCCGTGACGCCCGTGCGGCTTGCCAGAGCCCACCCCAGGTGAGAGGGGTCGGCAGCAGCGTTCACCAGGAGATAGCGTGTGGTCCCATGGAGACCCTCGTCGTCGATCATCCGCTCGTCGCCCACAAGCTCACCACCCTGCGCGACGTCCGCACCGACTCGCCGACCTTCCGCAGGCTCGCCGACGAGCTGGTCACGCTGCTCGCGTACGAGGCCACCCGCGACGTGCGCGTCACCGAGGTCACCGTCGAGACTCCCGTCTCCCCGGCGGCGGGCGTGCGGCTGGCGAAGCCGTACCCGCTGGTCGTGCCCATCCTGCGGGCCGGGCTCGGCATGCTCGACGGCATGACCAGGCTGCTGCCCACGGCCGAGGTCGGCTTCCTCGGGATGATCCGCAACGAGTCCACGCTGAAGGCCGAGACGTACGCCACCCGCCTGCCCGACGACCTGTCGGGGCGGCAGTGCTACGTGGTCGACCCGATGCTGGCCACGGGCGGCACGCTGGCGGCGGCCGTGCAGTTCCTGTTCGACCGGGGCGCCGTCGACGTCACCGCCATCTGCCTGCTGGCCGCGCCCGAGGGCCTGGCCTACATGGACAAGGTGTTCGCCAACTCGGGCAAGCCGATCCGGGTGGTCACGGCGGCGCTCGACGAGCGGCTCAACGAGCACGGCTACATCGTGCCGGGGCTCGGCGACGCCGGTGACCGGCTCTACGGCGTCGTCTGAACCGTCGTCTGAACCGTCGCCTGAAGGCGCATTTTCGTCACGCCGAGTCACCTCTTCGTTACATACTGTGGTTGAGTGGGTACGAAGAGAGAGAAGGAAGGCAACTTCCGTCATGCGCGTGGGGGAGCACGATGAGCGATCACACCGAGGCGGACCCGACTCCGTACGCGGACGTGGAGGCGGCGCTGTGCGACGAGTTCGCCGGCGTCCACTCCACGACCACCGTAACGCGCTGCGTGGAGGCAGCGCACTACGGCGCGCTGGAGGTCACCGGTTACGCCCATCCGAGCCTTGTCGAGCGCATCGCGCGCAAGCATCTTCACGTCCTGGCTCTGGTGGCCAGCGAACGCGGCTAAGCAAGATCAGAACTTACCCGCCAACTTACCTTTACCCCGGCATCCAGGTGGGTAATGTATACGGCGGGTGGAGTGGGTAAGTGGCACGGAGGCGACGGTGCAGGTCAAAAAGGTCCTCACATACGGTGGTATCGCATTTGTTGCGTACTACCTGTTCGCGCGACCAGCTGACGCCGCGGACGCGGTGAGAGGAGCGTTCGACACGGTGTTCAACGCAGCCGACTCTCTGGCTCAATTTGTGAACAGCCTCTCATGAGACTTGTGACCCACGGGGACTCAGCTCCATCGTCGGTCAACCGCTACCTCCTCCCCCACGAACAACAGGTCATCATGGTGCGACGGCACCCTGCCATTCTGCTGCGTCCCGTCGCCGAAGTGCTCGGCGGTCTCATCATCGCCGGACTGCTCAGCAGGTTCTTCGGCGGCGGCGAGGCGGGCGGCACGGCGCTCGTGGTCGTCTGGTGGCTGTGGCTCCTGCTTCTCATCCGTTTCGTCTGGAAAGTCGCGGAGTGGTCGGTCGATTACTTTGTGGTGACGTCGAAGCGGATGTTGCTCACCACGGGTCTCATCACGCGCAAGGTCGCGATGATGCCCTTGGGCAAGGTCACCGACATGAGCTTCCAAAGATCTCTGCTCGGGCGCATGCTCGGCTACGGTGAGTTCATCCTCGAGTCGGCCGGCCAGGATCAGGCTCTGTCAACGGTCGAGTACATTCCGTATCCGGAAACCCTGTACCTCGAGGTCTGTCAGATGCTTTTCCCCAGCAAGGACGACAGCGACGATTAATCACAGCGTGGCAAATTCTTCACGCGGGGATACCAGATTCGGCTACTTCATGCAATCATTGCGTGTTGTTGACCCTTCCCCGCCTTGAGAGATGAGATGCCGAGTCAGGGAACCATCGGTGACCGCGTCCGCGGATTGCGGCTGAACAGGCGGATGTCCCAGGCCCAGCTGGCCGGACCCGACCTGTCTGACAGTTATGTCTCGCTCATTGAGTCGGGTAAGCGCACGCCGACTCCTGTTGTGGCCAGACTCCTGGCCGAGCGGCTCGGATGCACGACGGAGTTCCTCCTTCACGGGATCGAACCTCGCCAGCGCATCGACACGGAGCTCGGATTGCGTCACGCCGAGCTGGAGCTGCAGCACGGCGACCCGTCCGTGGCCGCCGACCGCTTCACGGAGATCGTGAAAGCGGCCGACGAGGAGAACGCCATGCTGACCGCGCAGGCGCGGTTCGGCAGGGCGCGCGCACTGGAGGCGCAGGGCCGGCTCGGCCAGGCCGTGGAGGCCTTCGAGCGGCTGCGCAGGGAGGCCGCGGCTCATCCAGAGCGACTGGCCGACCTTCCGCTGACGATCGCGCTGAGCCGCTGCTACCAGCGGGCGGGCGACCGGCTGCGGGCGCGCGACCTGGCGAGCGCCGCATTGGCGCACGCCGAACGGCTTTCCATCACACAGGGCGAGCTCGCCACCGACCTGGCCGGTGCGCTGGTCGAGGCGCGCGGCGAGCGTGAGAGCGACTCCCCCGAGCTGACCTACGTCAAGCACGTCCTGGACATGGGCGGCTCTCCTGAAGTTGTGGACCGTTCCGGGGAGATCAAAGCGCTGTGGCACGCCAGTGCCGCCGCGGCCGCGGGCGAGGACTCCGCCCTGGCCGTGCGCCTGGCCGACGACGCGATCACGGCGGGCCGCCAGACGCGGCTCGCGCTGCAGCTGGCCCGTACGGCCATGCACTGGGCCCGGATGGCCTCGGCCCCGATCGACGAGGCCGAGCGGCTCGTCGCGGGCGCGGTCAAGGCGTTCGGCGTGTTCCCCTCGACCGCACGCGAGCACGGCGAGAGCCTCATCGTGCACGCGCGGGTCAAGCTGCGCGCCAGTGACTCCGCAAGCGCGGCCGAGCTGGCCGTGGTGGCTCTGGGCGTCTCCCAGGACCACCCTGGCACGACGCCCGCCGAGGCCCACCTCGTGCTGGCGACCGTGGTGCTGGAGCAGGAGGGCGACGCCTCGACCCATCTGCGCAACGCGCACGAGCTGCTCGGCGGGCTCGACCGTCCGGTGTTCGGCTCCGACCGTCAGGCCGCTCGTTGCTGGCGTGAGCTGGGCGACCTCTACGGCAGGGCCGGTGACCGAGCACAGCAGACCGCCGCATATCGTAAGGCCCTCGAAGCTGCCGGAGTTCGCTCCGCCATGGCGGGGGTGACGGTTGACGCGACAGTCTCCGGTTGATCCTCCGGGAGCTCCAGATTTGGCCTTTTGAGTCTGGAATAATTAGGGTCGACCAGTCATTGACTCATAGGATGATTGGTTTCCCCGGAGGAGGCGGACTGTGAGTCTGCGTACGGCGCAGCGGGCTTCGCTCGTCGACCAGGTCATCGATCAGCTCAAAGAGCAGATCACGTCAGGGTCGTGGCCGATGAACGGCAAGATTCCCACCGAGACGGTGCTCGCTGAGCAACTCGGAGTGGGACGTAACACCGTTCGTGAGGCCGTACGCGCGCTCACGCACGCCGGGCTGCTCGAGTGTCGCCAAGGCGACGGCACCTACGTCCGGGCGACCAGCGAGCTGTCCGGCGCGATGCTGCGGCGGCTGCGCCAGGCGGAGCAGCTGGAGATCCTCGAAGTGCGTCGCGCGCTCGAAGTCGAGTCCGCGCGCCTGGCCGCCACCAGGCGCACGGACGACGACATCAAGCGCATCGAGGCGGCGCTGGCCGAGCGCGATCGGGCCTGGGAGCTGGACGACCCCGACTTCTTCGTCGAGGCCGACCTGGCCTTCCACATGGCCGTCACGCACGCCACGCACAACCTCGTGCTGATCGACCTGTTCGAGGACTTCTCGGCCGCGCTGCGGGCCAGCATCACGGCGGCAGGTACGTCGCTCAACAGCAGCTACATCCCGCACGACGCCATCGCCAGGGCCATCGCGGCCGGCGACGCGGCGGCGGCGGAGCGGGCCGGGCACGCCTGCATGGAACACATCCTCATCGCCCTCACCGAGGCCTGATCCCCCGGCCCCCTGTCCTCAAGGACCGGGGGCCGCGGCGTCACCACACCGAGATCCAGCGAGGGGGTGCGTGGTGCGCAGGCAGGAGGACCCCGACCTCGGCGTGCTCTCCGGCCGGACCCTGTTCAGTCTGCAGCGTGAGCTGTTCGCCAAGCTCGCCGAGCAGGGGCATCCCGACGTCCGGCCGCGTCACGGCGCCGTGCTGGCCTACCTCGACGAAGAGGGCAGCAGGGCCACCGACCTGGCCGCCTGGTCGGGCCGGCACAAACAGGTGATCGGCACGCTGGTGGACGAGCTGGTCGAGCTCGGCTACGTGGAACGGCGGCCCGCCCCAGGCGATCGGCGGGCCAAGCTGATCGTGCCCACCGCCAAGGGGCGCGATCACATCGCCAAGTCGGACGCCATCCTCGCCAAGCTGGAGTCCGGGCATGCCCGGGTCGTGGGCGAGGAGGCGTACGCCGAGTTCAAGCGGGTGTTCCGGCTGGTCGCCGAACTCCAGACAGGCGAACGCGCACCGAACGGCGAACCCGCCGAACGGTAAGCACACCGCCCGCCACAATCCCCGTCGCGCGTCCTCAGGACTGGCGCAGTGACATGACCAGGTAGCGGAAGGCGGGCTCCGCGTCGCCCGGCACGTCCTGGATGAGGGCCGGCCTGGTGGGCGACTCCAGGTTGATCCTGGCCAGCTCGCTCTCGATCCCCGTCAGCCCGTCGAGCAGGAACTGCGACTGGAAGGCGATCTGGATGTCGTCGCCGCGCAGCTCGCACGGCACCACCTCGGCGCCGCGCCCGATGTCGCCGCCGCCGGCCTGGATCAGCACCTGGCCCTGGCTGAACGACAGCCGGATCGCGGTGTTGCGCTCGGCCACCAGCGCCACCCGCTTGATCGCCCCCACGAACGGCGCCACCGCCACGTCGGCCCTGATGGACCAGTCGGAGATCAGCCTGGCCCGGTAGTCGATGAACTGCTCGTCGAGCAGCCGCACGGTCGTGCTGCGCCCCACGCTCTCGAACCCGGCCACCCCGTCGCCCATCGCGACCGAGACCTCGCCGCCCCGCAGCGACTTGGCCACCTCGACGAGCACGCGGGCGGGCACCATGGCGGAGACGGCGACGTCGGGCCCGGCCGGACGCCAGGCGAAATCGCGGGCCGCGATGCGGTAGCGGTCGGTGGCCGCCATCGCCACCGCCTCGCCCTCGATGTCGATCCTGATGCCGGTGAGCATGGGCAGCGTGTCGTCGCGGCTGGCCGCGGGCGCCACCTGGCCGACGGCGGAGGCGAACACACCGCCGCCGATCGCGCCGATGCTCGGCGGCATGGCGGGCAGCGTCGGGAAGTCTTCAACCGGCATCGTGATCAGCCCGAACTCGGCGCTGCCGCAGGTCAGGACCGCTTCCTGGCCGTCTGTGGTGATCTCGACGTCTTCGGCGGGCAGGCTGCGGCTGATCTCGGCCAGCAGGCGGCCGGGGATCAGCACGCGACCCTCCTCGGCCACGTCGGCCTCGATCGTGGCCCGCGCGGAGACGTCGTAGTCGAACGCGGACAGCGTCAGGTCCTCGCCCGCCTCAAGCAACAGCCCGGACAGGACGGGCACCACGGGGCGGCTGGGCAGGACTCGGGCAGCCCATGCCACCGCATCTGCCAGAACATCGCGGTTAACCCGGATTTTCACCTGATACCACCTCTTCGTCGCACCGTGCCTCTATGAAAATAGCCGGTGCCACCGACAACTCCGTGCGGTTCGCCCCAGGTCGAGCCCGGGTGTTCAGCGGCTGTTGAGGTAGGCGAGCACGGCGAGGACACGGCGGTTGTCGTCGTCGGAAGGGGCCAGGCCGAGCTTGGCGAAGATGGAGGCCGTGTGCTTGGCCACGGCGCTCTCGCTCAGGTAGAGGCGCTGGGTGATGGCGGCGTTGGAGCGGCCCTCTGCCATGGCCTCCAGCACCTCGCGCTCGCGCGGCGTGAGCGCGGCCAGCGGCTCGTTCCTGGCGTTCCTGGCCAGCAGCTTGGCGATCACCTCGGGGTCCATGGCCGTGCCGCCCGCGGCGACCCTGCGTACGGCGTCGATGAACTGCTCGGCGTTGAAGACGCGGTCCTTGAGCAGGTAGCCGATCGCGCCCGAGCCGTCGGCCAGCAGCTCGCGGGCGTAGAGCTGCTCGACGTGCTGGGACAGCACGAGGACGGGCAGCCCCGGAAGCTGCTGCCTGGCCGCGAGCGCGGCCTGCAGCCCCTCGTCGGTGAAGGTGGGCGGCAGCCGCACGTCCACGATCGAGACGTCGGGACGCAGCTCGAGCAGCCCCTTCAGCAGCTCGGGCCCGCTCTCCACGGCGGCGACGACGGTGAAGCCGTGGGCCTGGAGCAGGTGGACCAGGCCGTCTCTGAGCAGGTAGAGGTCTTCGGCGATCAGTACGCGATTCATCGGCACCAGGGCTTCAACGGGGATGCTTCTTCCATGAACCGCTCCCGGTCGTGCGTGGCGGGGATGCGGATGGCCATGACGTGCATGAGGAGGCCGATCAGGGTCATGGCGATGATAACCGGCCACTGCCACGGCTCGGGCAGGTGCAGGGCCAGGAACCAGGCCTTCTCGTCGATCCCGAACGCCTTGAAGACGCCGGCCACGATGCCCTGCGGGAACGTGGGGCACCAGGCGGTGGCCCAGAGGACGACGAGCGTGATCGTCTTCCAGCGCGGCAGCCCGAGCAGGTTGCCCGCCCAGTGGCCGGGCAGCACGCTGGGCAGCTGCATGGTCACGGTCGTGGGCCCGCCGGGCGGGCTGTTCAGGGCGAGGACGCCGTCGAAGGCGGCCAGCCGCCGTTCGATGCCGGACAGGCCGCTGCCCTTGGCCGGGTCGGCGCCGCCGAGGCCGTCGTCGGTGACCGTGACGCGCAGGTCGGGGCCGTTGCCGCTGATGTCCACGGACGCCGTGCGCGCGTCGCCGTGCCGGGCGGCGTTCGACAGCAGCTCGCTGACCGCGAAGTAGACGGCCGCCTCCACCGGCGCCTCCGGCCGGTGCTCCAGCTCCACGTCCACGGTGACCTGCATGACGCTGTCCATGGCCAGGGCCCGGATGGCGTCGGCCAGCCCGCGCTCGGCCAGCACGGGAGGATGGATGCCGCGGATGACCCGGCGCAGCTCCGCGAGCGTCTCGGAGGAGGCGTCCCGCGCCTTGGCCAGCAGCGCCTTGGCCGCCTTCGGGTCGTCGTCGACGAGCTGCTCGACCGCGCCGAGCGTCATGCCGATCGCGACGAGCCTGGCCTGCGTGCCGTCGTGCAGGTCGCGCTCGATCCTGCGCATCTCGGCGGCCTGCGAGTCGGCGGCCAGGTTGCGGGTGCGCTGCAGGTGGCTCACCTGCCCGGCCAGGCGGCTGGCGGCGGTGGGGGCGAGCAGCAGTTCGCTCCACAGGCCGTACACGCGCAGGCCGCGTTCGGTGAGCAGCACGAACAGCGGCACGAGCGCGATCTTCACCGGCGGGTCGAGCAGCAGCCAGAGCTCGTCGCGCCAGGTCGCGGGATCGCTGACCAGCCACTTCCACCGGTTGTTCCACGCGGGCACGCGGGGCGTCTTGTAGAGCATGCGCTCCGAGCGGTACATGCCGTCCGGCTGCGGGACCGGCGGGGCGGGCGCCGGCAGGTAGGGCGACGGGATGTCGATTCCCGTCCATTGCCGGACGAGCCGCCGGTTGAGCTCCGCCAGCCGCCGCACCATGATCGCCTGCGGCGGGAACAGGAACACCATGCCGAGGGCGAAGGACAGCAGCAGCATGACCACGGCCGCGAGCAGCACGGGCACCTGCACCAGCGTGAACGCGAGCAACGTCGCGGTGCGACCGAGCCTTCGAAGCATGGCACCAGTCTGCGCCACCGGCAGTTCGCCGTCACTGCACCTAAGTACACCCTTGCCCGGCATCCACCCAGATTCCCCGGTGAACACCGCTTTTCTAGCGTCAGTGGCATGAAAATCATCGAAGTCGAGAACCTGCGCAAGCAGTACCCGAAGCACCTCGCGGTCGACGACGTGTCGTTCGAGGTGGCCGAGGGTGAGATCTTCGGCATTCTCGGCCCGAACGGCGCCGGCAAGACCACCACCGTGGAGTGCGTGGCCGGCGTGCGGCCCCATGACGGCGGCACCGTACGGGTGGCCGGCCTGGACCCGCGTACGCAACGCGCCGAGCTGCGTCACGTGCTGGGCATGCAGCTGCAGAGCGCGGCGCTGCCGGAGAAGATCAAGGTGTGGGAGGCCCTGGACCTGTACGCCTCCTTCTACCCCGATCCCGCGGACTGGCGCGCCCTCCTGACCAGGGTCGGCCTGGACGCCAAGCGCGACACCACGTTCAGAAAGCTTTCCGGCGGGCAGCGGCAACGCCTGTCTGTCGCGCTCGCGCTGGTGGGACGGCCGCGCGTGGCCGTGCTCGACGAGCTGACGACCGGGCTCGACCCCCAGGCGCGCCGGGACACATGGGAGCTGATCGCGCAGATTCGCGAGTCGGGCGTCACCATCGTGCTCGTCACCCACTTCATGGAGGAGGCCGAGCGTCTCTGCGACCGGGTCGCGCTCATCGACGCGGGCAAGGTGGTCGCCACCGACACGCCCGCGGGGCTCATCGCGCAGGTGGGCGGCGATCAGCGGGTGCGGTTCAGGCCGTCGGCGCCCGTGGACGACGCCGTGCTGCTGGCCCTTCCCGAGGTCCGTGAGGTCACCAGGAGCGGCGAGCAGATCGTGGTCAGCGGCTCGGGCAACCTCGCTCCCGCCGTCACCCTGGCCCTGGCCCACCACCAGGTCGTCCCCGGTGACCTGCGCATCGAGCAGGCCAACCTGGACGACGCGTTCCTCTCGCTCACCGGAAGGAAGCTGTCATGAAGCTGCTCCTCGTCGAGACCAAGCTGCACCTGCGGGAGTGGCCGTTCCTGATGTTCACCGTCGCGCTGCCGCTGCTGCTGCTGATCGTGCTGGGGACGAGCATCCCGCACTTCACCGAGGTCGGGGAGGGCGGGGAACGGTTCGTGGACACGCAGATGCCGACCATGATGACGCTGCTCTCGCTGCTGACGCTGGCCTGCAACGTCCTGCCCGCGGTGATGGCCACCTACCGTGACCAGGGCGTGCTCAGGAGAATGTCCACCACTCCCGTGCATCCCGGGCGGCTGCTGGGGGTGCAGTTGCTCATCAACCTGGCGGTCGCTGTCGTGAGCGTCGTCCTGCTGATGGTGGCCGGCTCGCTGATCTTCGGCTCGTCCGCGCCGCGGCTGTGGGTCTGGTTCGTCCCGGTCTTCCTGCTCGGCACCGCGGCGTTGATGGCCATGGGGCTGGTGATCGCCGCCGTGGCGCCGAACGGCAAGGTCGCGCCGGGGATCGGGTCGGCGGTGCTGTTCCCGCTGCTGTTCCTGGCCGGGATGTGGGTGCCGCGCGACGTCATGCCCGACGCGCTGCGGGTGATCAGCGACTATTCGGTGGCGGGGCCGTTCGCCCAGGCGCTGAAGGACACGTGGGCGGGGCAGCCGCCGCAGCTCATGCACGTGGTCGTGGTCGCGGCAGGGCTGGCCGTGTTCGGCGGCCTGGCAGTGCGGCTGTTCCGGTGGGAGTGATCCACGCTTTCGTCACGGTCTGCCTATCGTCTGCCCGCCGCCGCAGGGGCGCGGCGGGCAGCGACGTGTCAGCGCCCGGCCCACACCGGGCGCGCCCCTGTGACGTTGGTCATGAGGGAGTACAGCGAGGACGCGGCCGTGATGAACATGCGGTTGCGCTTGAGCCCGCCGAACACCAGGTTGGCGGTGAACTCGGGCAGCCGCAGCCGGCCGATCAGGGTGCCGTCGGGGTCGTAGCAGAGCACCGCCTTGCCGGCCGCGGCCCAGACCCGACCGGTGTCGTCGAGCCGCAGGCCGTCGAAGTTGTCGCCCTCGACGCCCTCGGCGAACACCTTGCCGCCGCCCAGCGTGCCGTCGTCGCCCACCTCGAACACCCGCAGGTGCCTGGCTCTGGTGTCGGCGACGTAGAGCCGCCGCTCGTCCAGCGAGAAGGCCAGGCCGTTGGGCCGGACGAAGTCGTCGGCCACGATGCGCACCTCGCCGGTCGCCGGGTCGACCCGGTAGACGTGGCAGCCGTCGATCTCCTGCTCGGCGGCGACGCCCTCGTAGTTGCTGATGATCCCGTACGGCGGGTCGGTGAACCAGATGGAGCCGTCGGAGCGGACCACCACGTCGTTGGGGCTGTTGAGCCGCCTGCCCTGCCAGCGGTCGGCGATGACCGTGATGGAGCCGTCGTGCTCGGTGCGGGTGACGCGCCGGTTGCCCTGCTCGCAGGAGATCATCCGGCCTTCGCGGTCGAGCGTGTTGCCGTTGGTGTAGCCGGACGGCTGCCGGAACGGGCCCACGGCGCCGGTCATCTCGTCCCAGCGCAGCATCCGCTCGTTGGGGATGTCGCTCCAGACCAGGAAGCGGCCGGCCGGGAAGTAGACCGGGCCCTCCGCCCAGCGGGTGCCGGTGTGGAGGATCTCGATCTTGTCGTCTCCGCCGATGCCGGCGAATCGCTCGTCCAGCACCTCGAACTCAGTGGGGATCGTGTCCGTCATACCGAACACCATACGACGTTCGGCTTCGCCGGTGAATCTCCGGATAGCATCCTGTTGTGGATGACATCGACAGAATGTTGATCGGCCTGTTGCAGGAGGACGCGACGCGCTCGTACGCGATGCTCGGCAAGGCGGTGGGGCTGTCCAGCGGCGCGGCGCACGAACGGGTGCGCAAGCTACGCGAGCGCGGCGTGATCAGGCGGATGACAATCGAGGTGGACCAGGCGGCGCTCGGGCGCACGGTGACGTCCTATGTGATGGTGGACGGCGGGTCGTGGATGGGCGACAGCGCGGCGGAGCTGGCGGCGATCCCGGAGATCGAGGAGGCGCACGTCATCGCGGGTCCCGCGTCGGTGCTGCTGAAGATCCGCACACCCGGCACCCGCGAGCTGCAGGACGTGCTGCGCCGGGTCTTCCAGGTGGACGGCGTGACCGGGACGCGGACGATCGTCGTCCTGGAGACGTTCTTCGAACGCACCCTCAAGTAACCTTCAGGTATGACTGCTACGACGAAGGTGGCCTGGAACGCCAAGGAGCTGACGGTCGGGCAGCTCGCCGAGCGCAGCGGCGTCGCCGTCTCCGCCCTGCACTTCTACGAGGCCAAGGGGCTGCTCTCCAGCCGGCGCACGGCCGGCAACCAGCGCCGCTACTCCCGCGACAGCCTGCGCAGGGTCGCCTTCATCAGGCTCGCCCAGCGCATCGGCATCCCCCTGAAGGTCATCAAGGACGCCCTCGCCGAGCTGCCCGACGAACGCACCCCGACCCGCGCCGACTGGGCCAGGCTGTCGGCGGCCTGGCGGAGCGAGCTGGACGACCGGATCGAGCAGCTGCAGCGGCTGCGCGACGACCTCACCGACTGCATCGGCTGCGGCTGCCTGTCGCTGGACCTGTGCCCGGTGGCCAACCCGCACGACCGGCTGGGCGACGAGGGGCCGGGCGCGCGGCGGCTCGACACCCGGATCTGCCCGCCGCAGTACTGCTCAGCCCCGCCCGCGTAACCCGGGTTTCACGCCTTCGCGGGAGGAACGATGAGCGTGGCCCGGTGGGCGTGGTGCAAGACGTGGTTGGAGACGCTGCCGAGCAGCACAGAACGCACTCCGGCCAGCCCGCGCGACCCCGTGACCACCAGCGAGGCGTCCACCTCGTCGGCCACGTCCACGATCGTCTTCCAGATCGACTCGTTGTCGGCCACCGCCCGGTAGGTGACGTCGCTCAGCCCCGCCGCGATGGCCAGCTCGGCTCCCTCCTTGGCGTGCTGCTCGGCCTGGGCCTGCGCCTCCTGCTCGGTGTCCGGGTCGATCGCGCCGGTGGCGGCCAGCGGGTACTTCTTCAGCTGGACGAGCAGCGGCTCCCACACGGTCAGGACGAGTGTGGGCTCGGCGGCGAGATGCTTGGCGGCGAACTCGATGGCGGCGCGCGCGTCGGCCGAGCCGTCGTAGGCGACGAGGATGGTCATGGTTTTTCCCTTCGCTTCACTCCCTCGCTAGAGCACCGAAGCGATCAGATGCCATACCTGAGATCAATGTCTGCTTTGTCACACCGTACGGTGCTAGCGGGCGGGCACCTCGACGGGACGTCCCGCCACGAGGGCGGCGACCGCGCAGGCCGTACGGACGAAAGCGGCGACGGCCGGGGAGCGCGACTCCTGCGGCCAGGCCAGCGCGAACTCCAGCGGCGGCAGATCGCTCACGCTCCGGTAGGCGACCCCGGGACGGGGATGCAGGCGAGCGATCGACTCGGGGACGAACCACACGATGTCCCCCAGCTCGATCAGGTTGAAGATCTGAGCCAGGTCCAGGCTGCGCGCTTGGCCGCTCCTGGGCGGCGCGGACTCCTCGTGGTCGGCGGGAGCTCCGTCAGGCAGGACCCGGCCCGCGAGGTCGGCCACGCGCAGGCTGGTGTGCGCGGCCAGCGGGTCGTTCGCCGCGACGGCGAGCAGGCGTGACTCCGTCAGCAGCGGCTCGACGTCGAGGTCGCGCTCGTCGAACGGCCGGACCAGCAGCGCGAGGTCCGCGCGGCCGTCGCGCAGCGCCGGCTCCTGCTCGGCCCGCCCGCCGAGCACGAGCCGCACCGGAAGGGCGGCCGGCTCCTGCTGGTACGCGGCCATGATCTGCGGCAGCAGCCCGCCGTCGTAGTCGGCCTTCAGCGCCAGCCGCAGCGCGGGCTCAGGGCGCCCCGCGTTCCTGGCCCGCCGGGCCGCCGCCGCGACCGCGTCGAGCGCCGTCCTGGCGTCGCGCAGCAGGGTCTCGCCGGCCGGCGTGAGGGTGACCCGGCGTGTCGTCCGCTCCATCAGCGTGACGCCGAGCTGCCGTTCCAGCTCGCGGATCGCCCGTGAGAGCGGGGGCTGCGCCATGCCCAGCCGCTCCGCCGCCCGCCCGAAGTGGAGCTCTTCTGCGACGGCCACGAAATAGCGGAGCTGCCTGACCTCCAGATCACTCATACCTGCACAGTATCAATGGCGTCCGAATCGGTCCTTCAGGTCCGCCGCCGCCGCGGGTTCACTGAAGAGCGTCATCGGCGGGGCACTCCCCCGCTCACCTGCACCGTCACAGAGGTGAATCATGATCGTCGTCACCGCTCCCACCGGCCGGATCGGCCGGCTGACCCTTGAGCGCCTCCTGGCCGCCGACGCGTCCGTCCGCGTGATCGTCCGCGACCCCGCCCGCCTGCCCGCCGCCACCCGTGAGCGGGTCGAGGTGGTCCAAGGCTCGCACGGCGACCCCGAGGTGGTGAACGAGGCTTTCGCCGGGGCGGACGCCCTCTTCTGGCTGGTCCCGGCAGACCCGCGCAGCCCCAGCGTCGAAGAGGCGTTCGTAGGCTTCAGCCGTCCCGCGAGCCAGGCCGTCAAGGACCAGGGCGTCAAGCGGGTCGTCAACGTCTCGGCGCTCGGCCGGGGCACGCCCGTGGCGGACACGGCCGGGTTCGTCACCGCCTCGCTCGCCGTGGACGACCTCTTCGCGAGCACGGGTGTCAGCCTTCGAGCGCTGGCCATGCCCTCGTTCATGGAGAACCTGCTGCGCCAGACCGAGCTGATCAGGACCGAGGGCCGCTTCACCATGCCGGCCTCCGGCAGCGTCAAGTCGCCCACCTGCGCCGTCGCGGACATCGCCGCCGTCGCCGCCGGCCTCCTGCTGGACGACACCTGGACCGGCGTCGGAGAGGTCCCCGTGCTGGGGCCGGAAGACCTCTCCTTCGACGAGATGGCCCAGATCATGTCCGACGAGCTCCAGCGGCCTGTCCGCTTCCAGCAGGTCTCCCCCGCCGACGTCAAGGACCGGATGATGGAGGTCGGCATGTCGGAGCCGATGGCTCAGGCGTACATGGACATGGCCGTGGCCAAGGACTCCGGGCTCGACAACGGCGTGACCCGCACCCCTGAGGGCAGCACGCCCACCAGTTTCCGTCAGTGGTGCCGGGACGTGCTCAAGCCCGCCGTCCTCGGCTGAGCCCTCACGGCCACGTCATGTTGATCGACCGCTCGAAGTTGACGTATCCGGCACGCAGGAAGGCGTTCGCCATGGGGACGTTGCCCACGTCCGTGGCCGCCCGGATGCGCGGGACGTCCTTGGCGGCCAGGATGCGGGTGCCTTCTGCGAGGATGTCGTCGATGTACCCGTTGCCCCGGTGCTTGGGCAGCACGCCGATGTAGCCGATGATGGGGTTGTAGTCGTTGCGGGCCGGCGTGACGAACCCCACCGGCTCGCCGTCCGGCAACGTCGCGACCCGCCACCAGTCCTGCGGGGTCCGGTAGCGGGCGAGCTCCTCCTCGTAGTGGGCGACGGCCGCCTCACGGGCGGACATCCTGCTCAGCTCGTCCCTGCTGTGCGCGTCGAGCGTCCCGTCCAGCACCGAAATCATCAGGGAGATCATCTCCTCGGTGTCGCGGACCGGCCGGAACGCCAGCCGCCCGCTCTGCTCTGGCACGGGGGTGCCGGGACGCCACTCCAGGCGCAGCCGTTCGACGAGCAGGGCGGCGCCCAGCTGTTCCAGCGTGGTCATCCGGTCCTCGACGACGCGCCTGGCCGCCGGGGTCTCGCGCCAGTCGGGCGGCACCATGCGGATGTACTCGGGCGGCCGGGCGCCCTGCGGGAAGACCTCGGCCATGGCGGTACGCAGCAGCCGCGCGCCGACGTCTATGCCGTCCCCGTCGCTGTCGTCCAGGTCGAAGACGTCGAGGAGGAACGGCTCGGTGTCGCCGGTCGGGCACCACCAGGCGGCTCTGGCCACCAGCCGGTCGCCGCGCAGCGCCACCCACATCCATTCGGGCAGCCGACGGCCGGCGGTGAGGTCGTCCGCCAGCTCGTCGTCGAGGACGTACGGGAGGCGGGAGAAGAGGTCGAGTTCTTCGCGCCCGGTGATCGGGCGCATGGTCAGGTCATGCGGTTCTACGGTCAAGGCACGCTCCGGTGAAGGCGCCCGTCCGCTCCGGGGGTCAGACTCGGTCCGCGCCCCGGGAGGGTACAAGCGCATTGATCTGGGACATCATCGGCTTATCCCTCCTTTCGCTGTCGTGGCCCCCGCGGTCCTGCCGCCGGGTTTCCAGCCGCAAGATCTATCCGATCACCCATCCCCACCGCAAACCCTTTTCCGGGGAGGGGACTCACGCGGGCGAGGTGCGTCCAGGCATCAGGGGAAACCTCGCGTTCGAGATCCATCCGGCGGCGAGGCCCCCGAGCAACGCGAATCCGTGCAGATCCCGCAGCGCCATCAGCACGACCGCCGCCGCGCCGAACACCGCCACCGGCAACCACCCCGGCAGGCGTTCGCGATGGTTGACCAGCTGCGACGCGGCGACGACCAGGACGACCGTGACGACCCAGCCCCACGTGTCACCGGACGCGGCCGGCAGCCAGGCGCCGGAGACGACCGCGTAGAACGCGCCGAGCGCCCGTTCGAACCGGCCGGACGCCAGCACGAGCCCGCCCGCCAGCCCGCACAGGGCGACGGAGTTCCCCGCGCCCGGCTGGTCCAGCAGGAACCCGGCGGCCTCACCCACCACCGCCCCGCTCAGATAGAGCACCGCCCAGCGAGCGGGCCCGAGCGCCCGCTCGGCCACGTACCCGAGCACGGCGAGAAGGCCCAGGTTGAACAGCGTGCCGAGCACGCCGCCGTCCTGCACGACCAGCGCCGTCCCCAGCCGCCACCACTCGCCGCCGGCGATGGCCGCCGGATCCCGCATGAGCGCCGGCTCCAGCCCCGGAATCACGAACTGCAGCAGACTCGGTACGGCGGTGACCACGAAAACGGCAGCCGTCAGGAAAGGCTTGACCACCGCACAAGCCTCGCACACCCTCCACAACCGACTCCGCCGGGCTGACACCTACGGCTTGGCCGACGAGATCACCGGTGGTCCGGCGCCCCTGCGTAGTCGGGCAGCTCGACGCCGTTGATCGCCCGCCCGATCAGTTCGGCGAACCATTCGCCGGCGAAATCGGGGCTCGGCTCGGCGTCCTGCCCCGTGATCCCGAGGCTGCGTACGTGCAACCGGCCCATCTCCTGGTTGGCCTCCACATACGAGCGCATCCGAGCCTCGTAGCCGGCGAACCCGGCCTCAGGGTCCCACCCGGCGGCGGCCAGCTCTCCGGCCAGCAGGTAGGCGCCGACCAGGGCCAGCCCGGTGCCCGCCCCGGACATCGGCGAAGCGCTGAACGCCGCGTCCCCGAGCAGCCCCACCCGTCCGCTCGACCAGCGGTCCATCACCACCTGAGCGACCTGGTCCAGATAGAAGTCCGGGGTGTCGTCCACGTGCGCGAGGATGCGCCGGGTCAACCAGCCGAAACCGTCCATCCGCTCGCGCAGCAGGCGCTTGTGCGCCGCGACGTCGCGGTGATCGACGTCGAAGCCGGCCGCGGGGAAGGAGAACATGGCCATCGCCCGGGTGGGGTCCGGGACGGGCCGCAGACCGGCGGACCGTCCGGCCTCCTGATGATCGATCATCCAGCGGTCCACTCCGAACTCGTTGGGCACGCTGAAGAAGGCCAGAACGAGCCCGAGATGGCGGACGAAGTGCTCGCGCGGCCCGAAGACCATCTCTCGCAACTGCGAGTGCAGCCCGTCGGCCCCGACCACCAGGTCGAAACGCCGCCGGTCGCCGCCGGCGAAGACCACGTCGACCCCGTCCGCGTCCTGGCCGAGCTTGGCGATCCGGTCACCGAAGACGTACTCGACACCGTCCCGGGTGTCGTCGTAGAGCACCCGGGACAGGTCCCCGCGCAGGATCTCGATGTCCGCGATGAACCCGTCGCCGCCGTGGTCGTCCGCGCGGTGGGTCTCCAGCACGTTCCCGTCCGCGTCCACGATGTACGCGCCGGCGGTGTCGGTGCGGGCCGCGCGCACCGCCGCGTCCAGCCCCATGCGCTCGATGACCTCCTTGGCGACCCCGCGCGCGTCCACCGCCTGCCCACCGGGACGCAGCTCAGGAGCCCGCTCCACCACGGTCACCTCGGCCCCCCTCCGGCGCAGCCAGTGGGCCAGCGCCGGCCCCGCGATGCTCGCCCCCGCCACCAGCACCCTGGGACCCTTCACCCGCTTCCCCTGCTCGCCGGTCCGGCTGTCGTGCTCCCGCTTGGAGTCGTCGACGCTCACCACTGCCTCCACGTGCTTCCGCCTGCGCAGGGACGTTCCCCGCACAGGCCCACCGCTGTCGGTGTGTCCAGCCGTACAGACCTCGGATCCGCCCAAAAGTCATCGTCAGGTTGCCGGCGCGTCCTCGATGATCCACTGGATTCCATGCGGGATGAGAAAGTCGAGGAAGGCGGTCGGATGGTAGGCCTGGGCGGGTGCGAGTACTCCCGGCTTGGCAGGATCGGCGATGAGACGGCGGGCGCTTTCGACGGCGATCACCGCGGTCGTGCCATAGGTGTCGGGACCCTGGACGATGCCGCGGGCGCGGCGGCCGTCGGCACTGGTGGCGTCGAGCACATAGGTGAAGTGCTGGGTGCGGCGGCTGTCCTCATCGGGTCCCTCCGGCAGGCTTTCGATGATCTCCGGTGTGAGCGGGGTGTTCAGCCGGTCACCCAACGCCGCCTCGGTCAGGCCCTCGACATGCCGGACGCGGACGTGACGGGGAATGGTCACCACCTCCGGCACCGGGAAGGCCATGACCGGGGTCGCCTCCGATTGTCCGGGCAGCCTGATCGCGGTGTGGCGGGCGGGCATGCCGGGGCGCCAGTCGCCGTCGTCGTAGGTCATGCCTCCCGCCTTGACGGCGTCGATCGTTTCGACCAGCGAGCGCAGCGAGCCGCGCGACATGCCGCCGCCCCCGACGATCACGTGGGTGGTGATGATCTCTTCGACCGGTTCAAGGCGGTCGGCCAGGATATGGGCCACGAGGTCTACCGGGACGCAGCCGTCGGTGGCGGCGGGTACGACGGTGACCCCGGCGTTCTCCGCCTCCGTGGTGAAGGTGTCGAAGACCTTCTTGACGTAGAGCTGCTCGCCTGAGGTGTCGACGTAGTGACAGCCGGCGGCGATCGCGGCGCGGACCACGGCCTCACCTGACGAGGTGAACGGTCCGGCGCAGTTGATGACGCCGTCGCAGCCGCGGAACGCACTCACAAGCGCCTCATCGTCGCCGGTGTCGGCCACGCGCCGTTCCGCGTCGGGGAGACCGATGACGGAGGCGGCCTCCTCCAGGCGCGCGAGATCACGTCCGGCCAGAACCATCTCGATGTCGCGTCGCGCCAGTTCGGCGAGTACGAGCTTTCCCTGGTATCCACTCGCGCCATAAACGGCGATCTTCATGTCGTCTCCTCACGATGGAGCCGCGCGGTAGCTCGGCCCATAAGCACAGTAAGGCGCTGACACAAGACGATTGAATGCATGATCCGCTCGAATATTTGCGTTATCGTCTTCACCGAGATCGTCTTTGGTTACACTGGCTGCGTGGATGTTCTGTCTGATGTGGTGAGTGCGGCGCGTACCGGTCGACCCCACTCGGGCCGGGTGACCAAGTCCGCTCCCTTCGCCGAGCGGTTTGCGCCGGTGCCGTCCGCCGGGTTCCACATCGTTCTCCAGGGAACGTGCTGGCTTCTCCCGTCGCAGGGTGAGCCGATCGCGCTCGGGCCGGGCGACGTGGCGTTCCTGCCGCGCGGATCCGCACACGGCCTGGCCGACGAACCGTCCACGCCGGTAAGCGAGCCGCCCGCAACGCTCACCGGAGTCCATGGCGACCGCGACGACCGGCCGCCGACGGTGGTCATGCTCTGCGGCGCCTACCTCCTGGACGGATCCGCGCCGCATCCGCTCCTGAACGACCTGCCCGAGGTCATCCACCTACCGACGCGGGTAGGGCGGCACAGGGAACTCCGCGCCGCGGTCGAACTCCTCGGCGTGGAACTGGACAACGATGCCCGCCCAGGCTCCGACACCGTCCTGCTCACCCTGCTGGATCTTCTCCTGCTCTACATCCTGCGCGCGTGGTTCGAAGAACAGCGCGTCTCCGGCCACTCCGCCACCGGCTGGGCCGCGGCCCTGCACGACCCCGCCGTCGCCGCCGCCCTCCGCGCCATCCACGGAGACCCCAGCCGGCAATGGACCGTCGAGGAGCTGGGCGCGCAGGCACGTCTGTCCCGCGCCGCCTTCGCCCGGCGGTTCACCCAGTTGGTCGGCCAGCCACCGCTCACCTACCTGACATGGTGGCGGATGACCACCGCGGCCCGGCTCCTGCGCACCTCCGACGCCCCCGTCAACACGATCGCCCAACAGGTCGGCTACAGCTCGCAGTACACCTTCACCCATGCCTTCAAACGCCAGTACGGGTCACCGCCCGGCAGTTACCGGCACCACGCCGGCTGAAGCGTAAGGATCTTCCTACGCGTGCGGTCACGCGCGAACCCGCAGCTGTCACCCGATCGAGTCAGCAAGCCGACCTGCCTCAGTGCTGCGCCATGTCCACGAAGCGGCTGTAGTGACCCTGGAAGGCGACTGTCACGGTGGCGGTGGGGCCGTTACGATGCTTGGCCACGATCAGGTCGGCCTCACCGGCCCGGGGCGACTCACGCTCGTAGGCGTCCTCCCGGTGCAACAGGATGACCATGTCGGCGTCCTGCTCGATGGATCCACTTTCGCGCAGGTCGGAGACCTGGGGGCGTTTGTCGGTGCGTTGTTCGGGGCCTCGGTTGAGCTGGGAGATCGCGATGACGGGGACCTCCAGCTCCTTGGCCAGCAGCTTGATGGCACGGGAGATCTCCGAGACCTCGTTCTGGCGGCTCTCCGTCTTCTTCGGTGAGCTCATCAGCTGGAGGTAGTCGATGACCACGAACCTCAGCTCGTTGCGTTGCTTGAGGCGGCGGCACTTGGCCCGGATCTCCATCATCGACATGTTGGGCGAGTCGTCGATGAACAGCGGCGCCTCGGCCACCTCGCTCATCCGGCGGGCCAGGCGGGTCCAGTCGTCGTCGCTCATCGTGCCCGAGCGCATGTTCTGCAGCGAGACGCGGGCCTCGGCCGACAGCAGACGCATGGTGATCTCGTTGCGGGACATCTCCAGGGAGAAGATGACCGTGGTCATTCCGTACTTGATCGCGGCGGAACGGGCGAAGTCGAGGCCGAGCGTGCTGTTGTGGGTGGGGACGCAGGCGCGGGAGGCGAGGTAGAGGTGATCGGCGTTGTCGACCTCCACGCAGCGGACCGGGCGCGAGGGGATCGGCCGTACGGCCACGATGTGGCGGACGCGGGTGGCCGCGGGGGCTGCGGTGGCCTGCGTGGCGGCCTTTCTGGGGAGCCGGAAGACCTGGCCGGGCGCGGTGAAGTCGATCAGATGGCAGGCGGGGGTCTCGGGCGTCGGGTCGGTGTTCGGCCCGGTCATCGGCCCGGTCATCGGCCTTGTCATTGGCTCGGTGCGGAGTGTCGCGGTGTGGCCGAGGCTGTGGATGAGCTCCAGCGTGTCGTACGCGAGGCGCCGGTTCGTCAGGGCGAGTTGGATGTGCCCGTCTGCGTCGATGTGTCCGGTGGTGTCGAGCAGGCCGGCCAGCAGGTCACGCCGTTGCTGCTCCGAGGCGCGAAGGTAGGCGGCGGGGATGTGCTTGTCATGGAAAATGCCCAGTTCAAGGAGGATGTCGGGGACGTCGCCCCTGGAGGATGACCGGGGTGGCTGCTCCCCCACTGCTGGCTGCTCCCCCGCCGTTGGCTGTTCGGCCGGTGGCTGGGTGGCCGGTTCTGGGAGGGACAGGTCGTAGGTGAGGGCGGTGTCGGCTTCGGTGACGTGCAGGCCCTCGGACTCCAGGTTGGCGATGATCTCGGGGTCGGCGGTGCTGATGCGGGCCGTCGCGGTGTGGCCGTCACCCAGCCAGACCCCCAGCGCGTACGGCGGCAGCGACACGGCCTGGGGTGTGAGCTGGAACGGCGCCGCCACGGGCACCGAGTAATTCGGCCGGCCGGTAGACGGGTCGAGGAGTGAGGCGGCGATCTCTTCCGTAGTGAGTACTGCTTGCCGCTCGGCCACCGTCGTGGTGTACGCAGGAAGAGCGCTGGAGACGGTGGTCGTGGCCGCCGCCAAAAAGGCACTGGACACGACAGGAGTGGCCGTCGTCAAGAGGGTGCTGGACGGTGCGGTGACTGTTGCGAGCTGGGGGTGGAGTGGGCTGGAAGCGGTAGCCGGTTCCGGTCGGGCTGAGGGCCTGGGGGTGTGGATGGTTGTGCGCCACTGGTGGTGGGCGTCGGCGACGATCACGGCGCCGTCGTCGAACTCCACCTCGTAACACGGCCGCCCCCGCAGCACCTCCGTCGCCGCGACCACCCTGGTCGGGCGGCCGTCAGCGTCCAGGAGCAGGTCGCCCACTTGAACTTCGGCCATCGTCGTCCAGCCGGTCGGCGTCGGCAGGGGGGTGTCGAGGGACAGGGCCTTGCCGATGGCGGGGCGGGCGGCGACGACGATCATCTGGCCGGGGTGCAGGCCGTTGGTGAGCTGGTCGAGGTCGGCGAAGCCGGTCGGGACGCCCACCATCTGGCCGCTGCGGCTGCCGATGGCCTCCAGCTCGTCGAGGGCGCCGGGCATGATGTCGGCCAGGGGCGCGTAGTCCTCGGAGGTGCGCCGCTCGGTGACCTTGTAGACCTCCGCCTGGGCGCGGTCGACGAGGTCGTCGACCTCTTCGTTCTGGCCGCCGTAGCCGAAGGAGACGATGCGGGTGCCGGCCTCGATGAGGCGGCGCAGGATGGCCTGCTCGCGGACGATCTTGGCGTAGTAGCCGGCGTTGGCGGCCGTGGGGACGACCGCCGTGAGGGTGTGGAGGTAGGCGGCGCCGCCCACCCGGGCCATCTCGCCGCGTTTCTGCAGCTCGTCGAAGACCGTGACGGCGTCGGCCGGCTCGCCGCGGCCGTAGAGGTCGGTGATGACCTCGTAGACCATCTGGTGGGCCGGGCGGTAGAAGTCGTCGGCGCGCAGGATCTCGACGACGTCGGCGATGGCGTCCTTCGACAGCAGCATGCCGCCGAGGACCGACTGCTCCGCGTCGATGTTGTGAGGCGGTGTGCGCTCGAAACCTGGGCCTCCGCCGGCCTCTTCCTCGTCAATGCTCACCGCGCCCCCTCAGACACTTGCAGGCGGTCGCACCACCCCCATATGTAGTCGACCGGTGTGACAGTTTCTCGGAGTCGCGGGCAGACGGCAACGTGGCCTGTGGACAACCCTGTGGTCAAGCTGTGCACTATCCCGCTGAAGGTGTGAACGACCTGTGGACGGCCCTGGGGATAACTCTTTCGGATATCCACAGAACCCCGGGTGAGCAGGGCGAACAGTGTCCACCCGCTGTGGACTAAAGAAAGTTGGCCCGACACGCCGAGTAAGGTCCATACTGGACGAATGCCCATTACCTCCAGAGATCGGGAGATTCTGCGGCTCGCCGTGCCCGCGTTCGGGGCCCTGGTGGCCGAGCCGTTGTTCCTGCTCGCCGACTACGCCATCGTGGGACACGGCCTGGGCACCACGGCGGTGGGCGCCCTAGGGGTGGCGGGCACGGTCCTGACGACGCTGATCAACCTGTGCGTCTTCCTCGCCTACGGCACCACGGCCTCCGTGGCCCGCCAGTCGGGCGCGGGCAACCACGCGCGGGCCATGCGCAGCGGTGTGGACGGCATCTGGCTGGCACTGGCGATCGGGGCCGGGCTGATCCTGGTGTGCTGGCCGCTGGCGCCGGCGATCGTGGAGCTGATCGGCGCGACGGGCACACAGGCCGCGCAGGCGGTGACGTACCTGCGGATCAGCCTGATCGGCGCGCCCGGCATGCTCGTCGTGCTGGCCGGCACCGGCGTGCTGCGCGGGCTGCAGGACACGGTGACGCCGCTGGTGGTGGCCGTGGGGTCGTTCGCGTTGAACGCGGGGCTGAACGCCTGGTTCGTGCTGGGGCTCGGCTGGGGCATCGCCGGGTCGGCGTGGGGCACGGTGATCGCCCAGGTGGCGGGGGCGGCCGTCTATCTGGTCGTGGTGGCTCGGGGGGCGATCCGGCTGGGTACGTCGCTGGCGCCCAGCATGGACGGGATCAGGCAGGCGGGCACGGCCGGGGTCGCGCTGCTGATCCGTACCCTGTGCCTGCGGATCGTGCTGATCGTGGCCACCGTGATCGCGACCAGGATGGGCGAGGCCGAGCTGGCCGCGTACGCGCTGGCCACGCAGGTGTGGACGCTGCTCGCCTTCGCGCTGGACGCCATCGCCATCGCGGGGCAGGCCATCACCGGGCGTTCCCTCGGCGCCGGAGATGTGCCCGCCACCAGGGCCGCGACCAGGCGGATGACCCAGTGGGGCCTCTGGTCGGGCGTGGTGCTCGGGCTGCTCGTCGTGGCCGCCAGGCCGGTGCTGCCCGGCCTGTTCGACGCCGATCCGCGGGTGGCCGAGCTGCTGCTGGCGCTGATGTGGCCGGTGGCGTTGTTCCAGCCGTTGTGCGGGGTGGTGTTCGTGCTCGACGGGGTGTTGATCGGGGCGGGCGATCAGCGGTACCTGGCGTGGGCTGGGGTGTGGACGACGGTAGCGTACCTGCCGGCGGCGCTGCTCGCGTGGGGGTTCGGGGTGGTCGCGCTGTGGTGTGCGCTGGGGGTGTGGATGGTGGCTCGGTGGATCACTCTGACCCGGCGGGCGGCCGGCACCGCCTGGCTGGTGACCGGCGCATAGACCTGTCAACGACATCCGCCTGACCGCCGCCGCTCCCCGCGCTCGGACCGCGCCTCCGCGCCCCCGCGCGCCCGAACGCCCGAGCGCGACGCCGCACGGTAGCCCTGGTTGGAGTGCCAACGTGATGGTTTCGTGCTTGCTGTTGTCCGAGGGGTGAGACATTGTGGGCGAGTTCCCTGAGCGGGGTGTTCCTTGTCCACGATCCTGCGGCGCTTACCGCCTTCCGAGGCGACCGGCCTGCGTACCGGCGCCCGGCACAGCCTGGCTGAGCTCTACCGCCCGGCCGACCTGGTGGTGCTCGGACTCGGTGTGATGATCGGCGCCGGCATCTTCAGCATCGCCGGCCGCCAGGCCGCCACCACGGCGGGGCCCGGCGTGATCCTGTCGTTCATGATCGCGGGGATCGCCTGCCTGCTCGCGTGCCTGTGCTACGCCGAGCTCTCCTCCACGATGCCGACCTCGGGCAGCGCGTACACGTTCACGTACGTCATCTTCGGCGAGGTCTGGGCGTGGATCATCGGCTGGGCGCTGATCCTGGAACTGCAGCTGGCCGCGGCGGTGGTGGCCAGGGCCTGGGGCGAGATCGCCGTCGGCGCGGTGGCGAACTTCGGCGTGCGCGTCCCCGCCTCCGGCATCGTGCAGGACCTGCTGGTGTTCGTGATCCTGGTGCTGCTCACCGGCATCGTGGCGCTGGGCGCGCGGATCGGGCTGCGGGCGCTGTGGATCATGGTATCGGCCAAGTTGCTGGCCATCGGCGCGGTCATCGTCGTCGGGGTCATGCACATCGACGTGGCCAACTACGGCGAGTTCTACGTCCCGCCCAAGACGCTGGAGGTCGCGCCGGCGACCATACTGGAGATCTTCTACGGCGAGAGCCAGGCGTTCGGCTGGTTCGGCATCTTCGCGGCGGCCTCGGCGATCGCGTTCGCCTACATCGGCTTCGATATCGTGGCCACCTCCGCCGAGGAGACCGTGAACGCGCGCAGAGCCGTGCCCAAGGGCATGATCCGCAGCCTGGTGATCGCCACCGTCATCTACATCGCGGTGGCGCTGGTCATGGTGGGTCTGGCCCCGTACACGCGGATCTCCGAGGACGCGCCGCTGGCGAGCGCGTTCAGGGCCGTGGGTGTGGATTGGATGGTGCACGTCATCGACGTGGGCGCGGTGCTCGGGCTGACCACCGTGATCCTCGTGCTGATCGTGGGGCAGACGCGGGTGCTGTTCTCGATGGCCCGCGACGGGCTGATCCCGAGCGGCCTGGCCACGGTCAGCCGCCGCTATCACACGCCTTCGCGAGTGACTCTGGTGATCGGGTTGGTGGCGATCGTGCTGGCCGAGTTCGTGCCGGTGCTCACGATGCAGGAGCTCGTGGTGCTCGGGACGCTGTTCGCGTTCGCGTTCGTGGCGGCCGGGGTGATCGTGATGCGGCGGCGCATGCCGCACCTGGAGCGGGGTTTCCGGGTGCCGCTCTCGCCGCTGCTGCCGGCGCTGTCGCTGCTGGCCACGCTCTGGCTCATGGTCAACCTGCGCGTCCTGACCTGGGCCTGGTTCGTCCTGTGGATGGCCTTCGGCCTGCTCGTCTATCTCGTGTACGGCCGCCGCCACAGCCTCCTGGCCCGCCCGAACCCGCCCCCGCGGCCGGTGCACGGCCGGCACAGGCGCTGAAACACGGCCGCTAGAACCGGCCCGACTCCAGCACGCTGCGCAGGAACTCCTGGGTACGCGGCTGCTCAGGCGCGGTGAAGATCTGCTCGGGAGGGCCCTTCTCCAGCAGCACGCCCCCGTCGAGGAAGCACACCGTGTCCGAGATATCCCGACAAAAGCCCATTTCGTGGGTCGTGAGGATCATCGTCATCCCCGACTCCTTGAGCTCCCTGATGATCCCCAGCACCTCGACGACCAGGGCCGGATCGAGCGCCGAGGTGACCTCGTCCAGCAGCATCAGCCTGGGCTGGGTGGCCAGCGCCCTGATGATGGCCGCCCGCTGCTGCTGGCCGCCCGAGAGCTGGTCGGGGTAGGCCCGCGCCTTCTCCGCCAGCCCGAACCTGGCCAGCAGGTCGTACGCCTGCTCCTCGGCCCGCGCCCGCTCCACCCGGTGCACCTGGCGGGGCGCCAGCGTGATGTTGTCGAGCACGGTCATGTGCGGGAACAGGTTGAACGCCTGGAACACGATGCCGAGCCGCTTGCGCACCTGGTCCACGTTCGCCCGCGGGTCGGTGATCTCCTCCCCGTCGAGGTAGATGCTGCCGTCGTCCACGGTCTCCAGCAGGTTGATACAGCGCAGGAGCGTGGACTTGCCCGAGCCGGAGGCCCCGATGAGGCTGACCACCTCGTGCGGGGCCACCTCCAGGTCGATGCCGCGCAGCACGTGGTGACCCTGGAAGTTCTTCCACACCCCTTCGATCGTCAGCAGGCTCATGCCGCCTCCCCTGCGGGGCTGTGGGTGGTCGTCGGCTCGCTCATGCTCCGCGCCTCCTGCGCGTCCGGGCGGCCAGGTGGTCGGTGAACCTGGCCATGGGGATGGTGAGCAGGATGAACAGCAGCGCGGCGACCAGATAAGGCGTGTAGTTGAACGTGCTGGACGCGTGGATCTGCGCCTGCCGCAGGGCTTCCAGCGGCCCGATCGTGGCCACCAGGGCGGTGTCCTTCTGGAGCGAGACGAAGTCGTTCAGCAGCGGTGGCACGACCCGGCGGGTGGCCTGCGGCAGCACCACGAACCGCATCGTCTTGACGTGGCTCAGCCCGAGCGAGCGGGCCGCCGCAACCTGGCTGGGATGCACGGACTCGATGCCGGAGCGGAAGACCTCGGCCACGTAGCCGCCGTAGGAGAGGGTCAGCGCGATGATCCCCAGCGTCGCCAGATCCGTGGGGATGCCCTGCAGCCTGAGCGCCGGCAGCCCGAACCCGATGAGGTAGATCACCAGGATCGTCGGCACGCCGCGGAACACGTCGGTGTAGAGGGTGGCCAGGGCCCTGATCGGGAAGAAGGCGGGCGTCCTGACGCCTCTGGCCAGCGCCACCAGCAGACCCACGATGAGGATCAGCGGCTCGGCGATGAGGAAGATCTTGATGTTGAGCAGGAAGCCTTCGAGCACGTCGGGCAGCGCCTCGGCGAACTGCCCGCCGTCGAAGAACGTCGCCCGCACCCGGGGCCAGCCCGGCGAGCGGGAGACCAGCCAGACGAGCAGGACGATGAAGACGATCGTCGAGGCCGTCGCGATCGAGGCCGAGCGCCGCGCGTACGACCTGCGGACCTGCTCCCGCTTGACCTGGCGCTCGGACTTGACCCACTCGCTCATCGCAGTTCGGGGGCGCCCGCCGCCGAGCCGAGCCACGCCTGCTCGATCTTGGCCAGCTCGCCCTTCGTCTTCAGGGCGTCCACGGCCTTGTCCACGCACGGCTTGAGCGCGCTGCCCTTCTCCATGACCAGCCCGAACTCCTCGGGCGTGCCGCCCGTCGAGCTGAACTGGCCGACGATCTTCGACTTCTCCACCTGGGCCGCCGTCACGTAGAACGCCGTCGGCAGGTCCACGACGAGCGCGTCGACCTGCTTGTTCTTCAGCGCGTTCACCGCGTCGATCTGCTCGTTGTAGACGTTGGGGTCGGCTGAGGGCTGGATGACGTTCTTGACCGCTTCGAGGGAGGTCGTCCCGACCTGTACGCCGATCTTCGCGTCCTTGAGCTCGGCCAGGCTCTTCGCGCCGGCGTACTTCCCGCCCTCGACCGCCACGATGGCCTGCTTGACGGTGTAATAACCCTTGCTGAAGTCGACCGCCTTGGCCCGGTCAGGGGTGATCGAGACCTGGTTGACGTCGAAGTCGAACTGCTTCTCCCCCGGCGCGAACGCGGTGTCGAACTTCACCGTGTTCCACTGCACCTCGGTGCGGTCGAAGCCGAGCTCCCCCGCCACGGCGAACGCCACCGCGCTCTCGAACCCCTGCCCGTTGGCAGGGTCGTCGTCCTTGAACCAGGGCTCGTAGGCGGGCTTGTCGGTGCCGATCGTCAGCTTGCCCGGCGTGACCAGGGCGAGCTGTTCCTTGGTGCAGGCGGTGGAGGTGGTGGGGGCGGCCGTGGTCGCCGTGTCGTCGACCGGTGCGCAACCGACGAGCGCCACGGCCAGCGCGAGCAGCATGAGGGGACGGCCCATGGCCAAGCCTCCAGGGGGGAACGTGCCAGAACGAGGGCATTCTACGCCGATCAACTAGGGATTAGAGTCCCGGGGGCCCAGCTGACCACGGTAATCGGCCCACCTGGGCTCGCGTCACGGCGGCCCGCCGGTGAAGGGTCAGAGGCCGTTTCCTGGAGGGCCCTCGGCCGAAGTGCGGCGGGTGGTTCGCGGTGGCCTGCCGTAAAGGAAGAGAGCCTGAAAAAAAGAAAAGACCCCCGCAAGCGAGGGCCTTCTCAAAAACAGTCGTCAGCCTGCGACGACCTCGACGTCGACCGAAGCCGACACCTCGGGGTGCAGCTTGACGGTGACCTTGTGGGAGCCGACGCTCTTGATCGGGTTCACGATCTCGATGCGGCGGCGGTCGAGGATCGGGCCGCCGGCGGCCTTGACGGCCTCGGCGATGTCGCCCGTGGTGATCGAGCCGAACAGGCGGCCGGAGTCGCCCGCGCGGGTGGCCAGGCGGACGCGCAGCGCGCCGATCTGGCCGGCGACCTCCTTGGCGGTGCCGAGGTCGCGGATCTCGCGAGCGTCGCGAGCCTTGCGGATGGTCTCGATCTGCTTCTCGGCGCCGCGCGTCCAGCGCATGGCGTAGCCGCGCGGGATGAGGTAGTTACGGCCGTAGCCGTCCTTGACCTCGACGATGTCGCCCGGGGTGCCGAGGCCGGAGACCTCGTTGGTGAGGATGAGCTTCATTTCGACAGGCCTCCTTAGCGCGCGGTGCTCGTGTAAGGCAGCAGAGCCACCTCACGGGCGTTCTTGATCGCGGTCGCCACGTCACGCTGGTGCTGGGTGCAGTTGCCCGTCACCCGGCGCGCACGGATCTTGCCGCGGTCGGAGATGAACTTCCGCAGCAGCGCCGTGTCCTTGTAGTCGACGTAGGAGATCTTGTCGTGGCAGAACAGGCAAACCTTCTTCTTGGGCTTGCGCAGTGCCGGCTTGGCCATCGTGGTGCTCCTTTCAGAGCCCCGCCGTCAGAGCGGGAATGGACTCGGGCTTGTGGACTGGGATTTAGAAAGGCGGTTCGTCGCTGAAGTCGTTGCCGCCGCCGCCGAAGCCGCCGCTCTGCTGACCACCGCCACCGCCGCCGAACCCGCCGCCTCCGCCACCCTGGAAGCCGCCGCCCTGAGGCGGGGCGGGGGTGGCCGAGGCCCACGGGTCGTCGGCGGGACCGCCGCCGAAGCCGCCGCCGCCGCCCCCACCCTGACGGGAGGTGCGGTTGACCTTGGCGGTGGCGTTGCGCAGAGACGGGCCGACCTCGTCGACCTCGACCTCGTAGACCGTGCGCTTCTCGCCTTCCTTGGTCTCGTAAGACCGCTGCTTGAGCCGCCCCTGCACGATGACCCGCATGCCGCGCTGGAGGCTCTCGGCGGCGTTCTCCGCCGCCTGCCGCCAGACGTTGCAGGTCAGGAAGAGACTCTCGCCGTCTTTCCACTCGTTGGTCTGTCGATCCATGAACCGCGGAGTGGACGCGATGCGGAATCGAGCCACCGCTTGCCCCGTCGGGGTGAAGCGCAGCTCCGGGTCGTCGACCAGGTTGCCGACGATGGTGATTACGGTGTCGCCTGCTGCCATGGCTAGCGCTCGCCTTCCTGCACGCCTTCGCTTGGATTACGGCTCAGAGTACGGGGCTCCCCCGACAAAAACCGGAGGTTAGTGCACGTCCGGACGCAGGACCTTGGTGCGCAGGATGCCCTCGTTGAGGTTCATCTGCCGGTCGAGCTCCTTGACCGTCGCGGGCTGCGCGGACAGGTCGATGACGGCGTAGATGCCTTCCGACTTCTTGTCGATGTCGTAGGCGAGACGGCGACGGCCCCAGACGTCGACCTTCTCCACGGTGCCGCCGTCGTTGCGGACCACGGTGAGGAACTGGTCGAGGGACGGCGCGACGGTGCGCTCATCGAGCGAAGGGTCCAGAATGACCATTACTTCGTAACGACGCATGCGGGACTCCAACCTCCTCTGGACTCTTGCGGTCACGACACTCTGCCGTGACAGGAGGACGCTGACGTCTTGCCCCGGGCGGGCCCCTTTCGGCAGCCCGGGCTGATGGATCACCCATCACAACGCAGCGTGCCCAAGGTTACCAGCAGCGAGTAGGTGGGAAGGCCTTGAGGAAACCTAGGGGGTGGTGGTCGTGCCACATGTGCTTCAACCCTCCGAGAGGGAACGCTTCAGGCTCACGCTCAACACCGACGGACGCCCGCATCCGGTGGAAAACGTTCTCGCCGTCGTCACCCTGGTGTGCGGCGTGGTCGCCTTCGTCGCGACGTTCTGGACCTCGGCGCACATGATCGCGTCGTGGTTCGGCACGCTCGGGTTCGGCGTGGGGCTCTACTCACAATACGTCTCGGCGACGACGCCGCAGCGGGTGCTCAACATCATGGGGCTCGTCGGCGCGTTCGTCGGAGCCGCGCTGGGCATCGCCCACGGCGGCTTCCTCCCCCACCCATAAGCCTTGCGCACACGAGCGATGGCCCCGGCGACACGTCTGCCGGGGCCATCCGATATGTGACTCACGCGCCGATGTGCAGGTCTATGCCGAGCAGGATCAGGAACCAGAGGAACACCGCGAGCAGCGCCTCCGCGAGGTCCCGCAGCAGCCCCGGTGTGATGTAGTCGTAGACCCAGGCGACGTAGATGCCGACGATCACGTAGACCAGAACGATCAGCGCTCGTAAGCGCCAGCGGCTCATAGGGTTTCTCCTCGGGGTAGGGGGCGCCTCCCGACTGCCCTCCGGCGCGCCGGCCAAACGCCGCTCACCGGGCTCGAGACAGGGCTCGGGTTCAGGGGTCACGACAAGGGCTCGGGGCAAGCGCTCCGGGACCAGGGCTCGGGACGAAGGGCGCGGGATAAGCTCGTCGGCATGGTGCGTATCGGAGCTCATGTCGGTCAGGACGACCCCGCCGCCCACGCCGCCCAGGTGGGGGCCGAGGTGGTGCAGTTCTTCCTGGGCGACCCGCAGGGTTACGACAAGCCCGTGCTGCCCGAGCAGCCGGTCGAGGGCGTCGACATCTACATTCACGCGCCCTACCTGGTCAACGTGGCGACCACCAACAACCGCATCAGGATCCCCAGCCGCAAGCTGCTCGAACAGCACCTGAAGGCGGCCGCCGGGCTCGGCGCCAAGGGCCTGATCGTGCACGGCGGCCACGTCAACAAGAGCGACGACCCGCAGGCCGGGTTCGACAACTGGCGCAAGGTGTTCGAGCGCATGGAGTGCCCCATCCCGGTACTGATCGAGAACACGGCGGGCGGCGGCAACGCGATGGCGCGCAAGCTCGACCGCATCGCCCGGCTGTGGGAGGCGCTCGACGGGTTCGACGTGGGCTTCTGCCTCGACACCTGCCACGCGCACGCCGGCGGCGAGGAACTGGTCGGGGTGGTCGAGCGGGTCAAGGCCATCACCGGCCGCATCGACCTCGTCCACTGCAACGACTCGCGCGACGACTTCGACTCGGGCGCCGACCGTCACGCCAACCTGGGCCAGGGGAAGATCGACCCGGAGCTGATCCTCGCGGTCTGCCGGGCGGCCGGGGCGCCGATCGTGGTGGAGACGCCCGCCGAGGGCCAGGCCGACGACATCGCCTTCCTGCGCAAGAACCTGTGACCCACCAGTCCATGGCCGGTTGCACACAGCCTGTGGATAACTTCCCTGGATTACCGAGACGGAAAAGTGGGTAGAGGTCTCAGCCCGCCCACGCGCCACTCAGGAAACGCCCGGCGTTGACCAGCATCAGCGGCCCCGAGATCAGGGCATAAAGGACGATCACCCACGTCCGCCTGGTCGCGACCCTGGCCACCAGCACCCACAGCGGAAACCACAGCAGCAGCGAGCGCGGGATCGACAGGTAGTAGGCCGAGGTCATCAGCGCCGCCGCCTGCGTGCCCGTGTAGACGGCCTCGCTCCACCGCCGCAGGACGAGCAGCCAGACCAGCCCGACGACCACCACCACGGCCCCGGCCAGCTCCATCCTGAAGGCCACCGCGAAGTCGCCCCCGCCCATGGCGGTATGCCAGGTCGTCGCCCACGCCTCCCACGGCCAGGCGAAGTCCCGCCCCCAGCCGGCCTCCTGCGCGTGCTTCCAGGCCAGCCAGTCGCCGGTCCTGCCGTAGTGGTAATACGAGTACGCCACCAGCGGAAGCACCGGCACGACCAGCCACCCCACCCGCCGCAACGACTCCCCGCGCATCGCGAACTCCACCACCAGCGCGACCGCCAGGAACAACCCCGTGATCCGCACGCACGAGGCCCCCGCGGCCAGCAGCACGGCGGCCGGCCAGCGCCCCTGCCTGGCGGCCAGCCACGCCGGGATCGCGAAGGCCAGAAACAGCGACTCGCTGTATCCGGCGGCCAGGAACACCGCCATGGGAAAGAGCAGCAGCGCCAGCACGGCCATCCAGCCCGACGCGCCCTCGACCTCGGCCAGCCGGGCCAGCGCGACCATGGCCACCGCCCCGGCCACCAGCGAGACGATCAGCCCGGCCGCCGCCCAGTCCGGCACCACGAGGTGGACCAGCCGCAGCGCCACGGGCAGCCCGGGAAGGAACGCGGGCAGGCCGTCGTCCACCGGCTGTCCCGGCTCGCCGTCGTATCCGTGCTCGGCGATGGTGATGAAGAGCGTCGTGTCCCACTTGCGCCACTTGTCGGCGTACCCGGACAGCGTCGCGCCGAGCAGGGTCGCCATCAGCAACCCAGCCCGTGAGCCGAACCAGAGCAGCAGCGCGTCCCGGCCGGTGGAGCGGGTGATCATCCGGCCGGGGCCGCCGGCGCGCGGCGGGTGCTCATCGGACCAGGGACGCCAGCGTGAAGCGGTCCTGGGCGCCGTCGAACACGCCACCCGTCTGGTCGTCGATGCCCGCCTGGCGCACCGTGTCCTTCTCGGGGCGCAGGATGTCCCGCACCACGAACGCCATCATGATCCCGATGGTGATGATCCGGCCCCAGACTGCGGTGAAGTACGTGTCGTCACCGATGCCCAGGTCGTCGCGGTCGAGCGGCGACTGGCCGACCAGATAGAGCCAGATGGCCACGAAGTACCAGATCTCGGCCAGCTGCCACAACACCAGCGGCTTCCAGTTGGGCCTGGCCAGCACCGCGAGCGGCACCAGCCACAGCACGAACTGCGGCGACCACACCTTGTTCGTCATCATGAACGCGGCCAGCGCCAGGAAGCAGATCTGCGCCAGCCGCGGCCGGCGCGGCGCCGCCAGCGTGAGCACGGCGATGCCGGCGCACATGATCACCAGCGACGCCATCCCGAGCACGCTCACGTCGCCGGTGCCGAGGACCGGCCAGTTCTTGTTCTGGAAGAACAGCCAGGCCGAGCCCCAGTCGACCCCGCGTTCCTCGGAGAAGACGTAGAACCTGCGCCAGCCGTCCCACGCGAAGATCATGAACGGCAGGTTCACCGCCAGCCACGCGCCCGCGGCCGCGGCGGAGGTCACCAGGAACGGCCTCCATCGCGCGGTGCGCAACGTCAGCAGGAACAAGGCGCCCACGAACATGAGCGGATAGAACTTGGTCGCGATGGCCAACCCCAGCAGCACCCCGGCCGTCACCTGCCGCTGCTGCTTCCAGGCCAGCAGCATGCCCATGGACAGCGCGCCGGCGACCAGGTCCCAGTTGATGTAGGCGGCCAGCACCACGGCCGGCGAGATCGCGTACCAGAGGGAGTCCCACCGGCGCGTCGGGCCGGCCACCGCAGCCATCAGCAGCACGCCGATCACGAGGCAGACGCCAAGCAGGACCACGGTCAGGTCGTAGAAGCGCACGGCCTGTGCGACCTTGTCCAGCTCCAGCGCCCGCGAGATCCAGCTCATCACCTGCATGACCTCGCCCAGCACCACGGGGTATTCGACCTGCTTGTCGAACGGCACCTGGGCGAAGTAGGGGTTCTGGGTGGCCAGCTCCCTGTCGAAGTAGAGGGGGTAGATGTCGGTGTAGCAGAAGTTCGTGTACGTGGTGACCTGGTCGTTCCAGCCCCCGGTGCGGCAGGGCAGGCGCACCACGTACGCCAGGCTCGCACCGAGGGCCGCGATCAGGCCGAGGGGCAGATAAGGCACGGCACGCGTCACCCAGGTGGCGCGTGCCTCTGTGCTCATCACTGGTCCTCTGGCCTGAAGTACATCGGGCCGGTCCCTGTGGGTCTGGCGTCGGGAGCGGAGCCACCGCCCGAGAAGTCGAGGTCGCCCGACCCCGGGCCGCCGGTGTCCTCGTCGAGGCCGTCGTCGATGGAGGCGTCGTCATCGGTGCCGGCGTCGTCGCCGCAGTTGATGAAGCAGTCCTCGTCGCCCTGGTCGAACGGGTTGTCGCTGTCGAACGGGTTGTCGCTGTCCGGCGTCGGCGTCGGGGTCGGCGTCGGGCTCGGCACGATGTTCTCCGGCACGCCCACCTCGGCCCGGTCGGGGAACTGCTCGACGGGCAGGTTCTCGTGGGCGAGCTGCATGAACTTCTGCCAGGCGATCGTGGGCGGGCCGGCGCCTTCGAACCGGAGCGAGACCTCGTAGGGCCGCGTGTACGGGTTGTTCCACCCGTACTTCTTGCTGCCCTTGCGGAAGACCGGGCAGTTGGAGTGCTGGGGCGGAACGACCTTGCCCGACTTGGTCCTGCACTCCTCGCGGTAGAACCCGACCGCCGTGGAGATCTGCGGCGTGTAGCCGACGAACCAGGCTTCCTTCTCGTCGTTGTTCGTACCGGTCTTGCCGGCGGCCGGCCTGGCGCCGAGGCCCTTGCCCGCCGCGGTGCCGCCCGGCTTGAGCACCGCCTGCATGGCGACCGTGGCGTCGGCCGCCACTTGGGGGTCGATGACCGACTTGGCGACGGCCTGCTCGGGGTAGGCGACCTTGCCCTTGAGCTCGACCTTCTGCACCACGTGGTAAGGGGTGTACTTGCCGCCGTTGGCGAAGATCGAGTATCCGGCCGCCTGCTCCACCGGTGTCACCAGCGCGCTGCCGATGGCGAACTGGTAGTGGTGGACCTTGACGTCGTCCTCCATGCGCTGGGTGTTGAACCCGGCCGCCTCGACGAGGTTCTTGACGTCGTCGAGCCGGTTGGGCAGCGCGTACGCCATCGACACGAACGCCGTGTTGACCGACGCGGCGGTGGCCTTGATCACGTCCACGGCCGCACCGACGTTGTGGCTGTTCTTGATGCCGCCGGCCTGCTGTCCGGGCAGCTCCTTGGGCACGGTCTCGTTGCCCGGCACGTAGCTCTTGAGCGAGTAGCCGGCCTGCAGCCAGGCGGCCAGCACATACGGCTTGAACGCGGAGGCCGCCTGCTTGGTGGACTGGAAGGGCTCGTTCCACGGGTCGGTGAGGTAGTTGTCGCCGCCGTAGAAGGCGAGGACGCGCCCGTTCTTCGGGTTCACCGCGGCCAGGCCGCCGTGGAACTCGGTGGACATGTTGAAGGCCTGGCGCGTGCTCTTCATCGCGGTCTTCGCCGCCTGCATGAGCTTCCTGTCGAAGGTCGAGACGATCTTGTAGCCGCCGCTCTCGACCTCCTCACGGGTCAGGCCGCGCTGCTTGAGCTCCTTCAGCACGAGATCGACCATGTAGCCGTTCAAGCCACCGAGGCCGCCGTTGGGGTTGTTCTTGACCGTCTTGGGGAACTTGGCGGTCTTCGGCAGGTTGCCGTACTTCTCCGGCCACTGCTCGGACATGTACTGGATGACCGTGTTGAAGCGCTCCTTGAGCGCGGGGGCGTCGGGCTCCCATGCGGGCTGCTGGATGCGCGCGGCGAGGTAGGCGCCCTGCTCGGGGCTCAGCTTGGCGGCGGTGACGCGGGGGCCGAAGTACGCCTTAGCGGCGGCCTCCACACCGTAGGCGCGGCCGAAGTTCACCGTGTTGAGGTAGGTGGCGAGGATGTCGTTCTTGCTCATGGTGTCGTCGAGCTTGACCGCGACGAAGATCTCCATGATCTTCCGCTTGATCGACACCTCCTGGCTGAGGCCGTCGAAGTAGCCGCGGGCCATCTGCTGGGTGATCGTCGAGGCGCCCTGCAGCTGCTGACCGGTCGCGGTCATCCAGGCCGAGCGGACGATGCCGGAGATGGAGATGCCGGAGTCCTCGTAGAAGGTGTCGTTCTCGATGGCCACCGCGCCGTCCTTGACGCTGTCGGCCATCTTCTCGATCGGCACGATCTCGCGCTTGTAGCCCAGGTGGGCGATGACGTGCTTGCCGTCGCGGTAGTAGACCGTGCTCTGCTGGGCCAGCGCCTCGGCCTGCGCGGCGCTGGGCACCGGCGTGTTGGCGTACGCGACCATGATCATGCCGAACAGGCCGGCCGCGAGCACCACGGCGCCGGCCACCACGATCTTCCAGCTCGGGACGAACCTGCGCCAGCCGCCTTTGCCGCCGTCGTCGCCGTCCTTGCGTCTGGACGGTCCGGGAGGTCCGGGAGGTTCGGGCGGGCCGCCCGAGCCGCGACGGCGCGAGCGCCGCGGCCCGTCGCTGACGATCGTCTCCTGGCTGCTCATCCCGCGCGTGTCCTGGCGCGCGCGCGAGCGCGGCGGCTGCTCGCCACCGCGCTGGTAGGGGTCACCAGGGCCTTGGTGGTGCTCGGCGCGCGCCTGCCGCGGCTCGGGACGCCGAGGCGGGCTCTCGTCGTACGGCTGCGCGGCCATGGCGCCGGTCTGCTCGTACGCGGCCTCCGCGCGGCGTGGCGGTTGCCTGGAGTCCCAACTCTGGTCGCTGGTTTGGGGTGCGCCATTTTGCGGCAAAGAACGGGGTGAGCTGGAGCGTCGGCGTCTCCCCGGGCGGCCGGTCCCCTCGTTCATGCTGTTACTCACACGTCCTCGCAACGTCATCGGAACAGAAACGGCGGTCGGGCGTGAGGTTTCTCGCCGCCCTCGGTCATCACGCTTGGCCGACGAGGTCAGGCGGTCCATTCCCGAGGACGTACGAAACCGTCAGGTGATTCCAGGAACAACCTTGGCAGACCTCGACCACGTACACCCGGAACTCATCGTAATCATGGGCCATTGCGGCGAGTTCTGATGCGACCTTTGCCTGACCGGCATGCCTTCCGAGGCAATCGCCGTAGACATAGGTCACGTTGGTGACGTTCTCCCTTTCGCAGACCGGGCAGGGGCGTTCGGTCGGTTCGCCGAAGTGGCGCGCCGCGCGAAGGAGGTAGGGCTGTGCGTCACAGACGTCGCCGCGCGAGGCGCGCCCCGAACGCAGGGAGCGGACCACCGCCCGTTTCGCGAGGCCGTAATCCACCACCCTTCTCTGTGACCACATGGGCGCCAGACTACGGCGTTTTTCGGGTTGATCCCAACGGCTTGGCAGATTCAGAGATTGCCGTCATATAGCGGCTCGACGTATCCTCGTGATGTATCGGCTCGATACATCGACGCGAGAGGGGACGGTTCCCATGGCCGGCGGACAGGGCAGAGTCCTGGAACTGGCCGTGCTCGGGTCGCTGCACGAGACTCCGCTCCACGGCTACGAGCTGCGCAAACGGCTCAACGCCCTGCTGGGGATGTTCCGTGCGTTCTCCTACGGGTCGCTGTACCCGTGCCTGCGCTCGCTCCTGGCCCAGGGCCTCATCGCGGAGGAGCAGCCCGCTCCCGCCGCGATCGTCGGCGGCAGATCGAAGATCGTCTACAAGCTGACCGCAGAGGGCAAGGAACGACTGCAGGACATGCTGACGCAGGCCGGTCCTTCCGCCTGGGAGGACGAGAGCTTCGGGGTGCACTTCGCCTTCTTCCGCCACACCGAGGCGGAGGTGCGCCTGCGCATCCTCGAAGGCCGCAGGAGCCGGTTGGAGGAGCGGCTCGACGCGGTGCGCACCGCGCTGGCGCGCACTCGGGAGCGTCTCGACAGTTACACACTTGAGCTGCAACGCCACGGGCTCGAGTCCGTCGAACGCGAGGTGCGCTGGCTGAACGAGCTGATCGCAACTGAGCGTCGGGCCTCGTCGGAGGACAGGCCCGAAAGAGATACGTCAACTGATGAGTAAAGGAGCGAGTGCGATGGGTTCGGTTCGCGTGGCCATTGTCGGTGTCGGCAACTGCGCGTCGTCACTGGTCCAGGGCGTTCACTACTACAAGGACGCGGACCCGGACACACGGGTGCCGGGCCTCATGCACGTGAAGTTCGGCGACTACCACGTCGGCGACGTCGAGTTCGTCGCCGCCTTCGACGTGGACGCCAAGAAGGTCGGCCGCGACCTGTCCGAGGCCATCGTCGCCAGCGAGAACAACACGATCAAGATCACGGATGTGCCGCCCACGGGGGTGACCGTCCAGCGGGGCCACACCTTCGACGGCCTGGGCGAGTTCTACCAGGAGATCATCGACGAGTCCGACGAGGCGCCCGTCGACGTGGTCCAGGTGCTCCGTGACAACCGGGTCGACGTGCTCGTCTCCTACCTGCCGGTGGGCTCGGAGGAGGCCGACCGCTTCTACGCGCAGTGCGCGCTGGACGCGAAGGTGGCCTTCGTCAACGCGCTGCCGGTCTTCATCGCCTCCGACCCGGTGTGGGCGGAGAAGTTCACCGAGGCCGGCGTGCCGATCGTGGGCGACGACATCAAGTCGCAGGTCGGCGCCACGATCACGCACCGCGTGCTGGCCAAGCTGTTCGAGGACCGCGGGGTCGAGCTGCTGCGCACGTACCAGCTGAACTTCGGCGGCAACATGGACTTCATGAACATGCTGGAGCGCAAGCGGCTCCAGTCGAAGAAGATCTCCAAGACGCAGTCGGTCACCTCGCAGATCCCGCACGAGATGGGCAAGGCCGACGTGCACATCGGCCCGTCGGACCACGTGCCGTGGCTCGACGACCGCAAGTGGGCCTACGTCCGCCTGGAAGGGCGCTCGTTCGGTGACACGCCGCTCAACCTGGAGTACAAGCTGGAGGTGTGGGACTCGCCCAACTCGGCGGGGATCATCATCGACGCGGTGCGGGCGGCCAAGATCGCGCTCGACCGGGGCATCGGCGGGCCGATCCTGTCGGCGTCCTCGTACTTCATGAAGTCGCCGCCCAAGCAGTACTCCGACGACGAGGCCCGCGAGTACGTCGAGAAGTTCATCAGGGGCGAGGTCGAGCGCTGAACCGCTCCTTCTGAGGCGCCGCACCCCCGGTCTGCGGGGGTGCGGCCCAGTCGTTACGGGCGAGCCGCCGGCGGCAGCTCGTCGAGGGAGGCAGGCGACCAGGTCAGCGGGTCGGAGCCGAGCTCGATCAGCAGCGGCACCTGCTCCCTGCACCACGGCGAGATCGCCAGCAGCCCGTTGCGCGCCGCGTCGGCGAACTCCTTCCACGGCATCCACCACGTCTCCCCCACCTCCTCCGGGTTGGGCGCGACGGGCGCGTCGACGAGCACGCGGTAGACCGGGCACAGCTCGTGCTCGACGATGCCGTTGGCCATCACCGCCCGATAGGAGAAGCCGGGCAGCAGCAGGTCGGCGCGCTCGGCCACCAGGCCCAGCTCGTAGGAGAGCCGGCGCACGACCGCGTGGTCGAGGGCCTCGCCCGGAAGCGGATGGCCGCAGCAGCTGTTGGTCCACACCCCCGGCCAGGTGAGTTTGTGATCCGCCCGCTTGGTGAGCAGCACGCGGCCTTCCCCGTCGAAGACGTAGCTGGAGAACGCCAGGTGAAGGGGGGTCTCACGGCCGTGCACCGACGTCTTGGGCGCGGTGCCGAGCGCATGGCCGTCGCGGTCGACCAGCACAACGTGTTCCTCTGTCGTCACGCTATGAAGCGTACGAGATCAGCTACACGCTTAGGAACCCGCTGCCCACCTGCTGCACCAACCTCTGCCGCATCCTAGACGACGGGGGCGGGGCTAGGCTGTCGGCGTGTCTTTCGTCGCCGATCTGCGTGTAGTCCTGCGGGGCAGGGACTTCAGAAGGCTTTTCGGCACCCGGCTGATCTCCCAGTTCTCCGACGGGATCTTCCAGTTCGCGGTGACCGGTTTCGCCTTCTTCAGCCCCGAGAACCAGACGACCGCGCTCGAGGTCGCCGCGGGCCTGGCCGTGCTGCTGCTGCCCTACAGCGTGCTCGGGCCTTTCGTCGGCGTCTTCATCGACCGATGGTCGCGGCGGCAGATCCTGATGGTGGCCCCGTTCGTGCGCGGCACGCTACTGCTGGTGGCCGCCGGGTTGGTGGCCGCCGACGCGCCCGACGCGGCCTTCTACGGGGCGGCGCTGGCCGTGCTGGGCGTCAACCGGTTCTTCCTGGCCGCACTCGGCGCCTCGCTGCCGCACGTGGTGCCCTCCGATCGGCTGATGGCCGCCAACGCGGTCACGCCGACGTCGGGCACCGTGGTCACCTTCGTGGGCGCGGGCGTCGGCTTCCTGCTGCGCGAGCTCGTCGGCGGCGACGACTTCGGCGTCGCGCTGCTCCTCGTCATCTCCGGCGTGGTGTTCGGGATGAGCGCGCTGGTCGCCCGGCTGATGGACCGGCGGCTGCTCGGCCCCGAGCCCGACCCGGAGCGGCCGCAGGCCCGCCAGGCCATGCGCAACGTGGTCACCGGCCTGGCCGACGGCGCCAGGCACCTGCTCCACCGGCGCACCGCCGCCGCCACCATGGGCGCGATGGCGGCCCACCGCTTCCTGTACGGCATGTGCACCGCGCTCGGCATCATCCTCTACCGCTACTACTTCACCGACGGCGACTCCGAGGCTGCGCTGCGCGGGATCAGCGTCGTGGTGGCCGTCTCCGGCTTCGGCTACTTCCTGGCCGTGATCATCACCCCGTACGCGACCGAGCGGTTCGGCATCGAACGCTGGGTGACGATCGCGCTGAGCGTGGCCGGGGTGCTGACGGCGGCGCTGGTGCTGCCGTTCCAGGAGTGGGGGCTGCCGCTGGCCGGGTTCGTGCTGGGCGTGGCCGGGCAGAGCGTCAAGATCTGCGCCGACACGACCGTGCAGCGTGACGTCGAGGACCTCTACCGCGGCCGCGCCTTCTCCATCTACGACATGCTCTTCAACGGCATGTACGTGCTCGCCGCGGCCCTGTCGGCGGCCATCCTGCCGCCGGACGGCAAGTCGTACCTGGCCGTGATGATCATCTCGCTGGGCTATCCCGTGGCCGGGCTCGCCTACCGGATGATCACCGCGCCCTCACGCGCCAAGGTCGTTTGACCTGGCCCACTCCCGCAGCGCCTCGGTGGCGGCCTCCTTGCCGATCAGGCCCTTGTCGAGCCTGAGCTCCAGCAGGAACTTGTAGGCCTGCCCCACCACCGGCCCAGGCCCGATGCCGAGCACGCCCTGGATCTCGTTGCCGTCGAGCTCGGGCCGGATCTTGGCCAGCTCCTCCTCCTCGGCCAGCCTGGCGATGCGCTCTTCGAGCTGGTCGTAGGTCCGCGACAGCGCCGCGGCCTTGCGCTTGTTGCGGGTGGTGCAGTCGGCCCTGGTCAGCTTGTGCAGCCGGCTGAGCAGGGGGCCGGCGTCGCGCACGTAGCGGCGCACCGCGCTGTCGGTCCACTCGCCGGTGCCGTAGCCGTGGAAGCGCAGGTGCAGCTCGACGAGCTGGGAGACGTCGGACACCACGTCCTTCGGGAACTTCAGCTCCGTCATGCGCTTCCTGGTCATCTGCGCGCCGACCACCTCGTGGTGGTGGAACGACACCCGCCCGCCAGCCTCGTGGCGGCGGGTCTTGGGCTTGCCGATGTCGTGCATGAGGGCCGCCCAGCGCAGGATGCGGTCGGGCTTGCCGTCCTCTTCCTGGGCGATGGCCTGGTCGAGCACGGTCAGCGTGTGCTCGTAGACGTCCTTGTGCCGGTGGTGCTCGTCGATCTCCAGGCGCAGCTTGGGCAGCTCGGGCAGCACGTGGGCGGCCAGCCCCGTCTCCACCAGCAGCCGCAGGCCCTCGCGCGGGCCCGCGCCGCAGATCAGCTTGTCGAGCTCGTCGCGGATGCGCTCGGCCGAGACGATCTCGATCCGCTCGGCCATCGCGGTCATCGCCACGGTCGCCGCCTCGTCGACGGCGAACCCGAGCTGCGAGGCGAACCTGGCGGCCCGCAGCATGCGCAGCGGGTCGTCGGCGAAGGACCGCTCGGGCGGGCCCGGGGTGCGCATCAGCTTGGCGCGCAGGTCGTCGAGGCCGCCGTAGGGGTCGACGAAATGGTGCCCCGGCAGGCGTACCGCCATCGCGTTGACGGCGAAGTCGCGCCGCTCCAGGTCGGCTTCGAGCGTCTCGCCGTACATGACGTCAGGCTTGCGCGACTTCGGGTCGTAGGACTCGCTGCGGTACGTCGTGATCTCGATCAGCCAGCTGCCCTTGCGCAGGCCGACCGTGCCGAAGTCGATGCCGATCGTCCACACGGAGTCGGCCCAGTCTCTGACGATCTCCAGCACCCGTTCGGGGTGGGCGTCGGTGGTCAGGTCGAGGTCGTTGCCGACGCGGCCGAGCAGGAGGTCACGCACGGGACCACCGACGAGGGCCAGCTCATGGCCGTGCGCGGCGAACAGGCGGCCGAGCTCGTCGGCCACCGGGGCGATCTTGCGGAACAGGTCGTTCATGGCCTGCTGCTGGCTTTCGGTCAGAGTTGTGTCGGACAAACTGAGTCGGCCTTCGTCGTGTGAGGTGGCTTCCCGAAACATATCCCCCGAGCCACACCAGGTCCGGGTTACCGTCGGTCCAAGGACCGTCGGGGGCCATGGAATGCGGCAAGGAGGACTATATGAAGGACGCCCTCGCGATCCACCGCTGGCTCCTCGCACACCAGGTCCATCATGAGATCGTACGCCTTCCGCGTCCCATGACATGCGCGGAAGAGCTGCCGGAGGCGGTCTCCGCGGCGCCCGCGCGGTGCCTGACGGTCACGGTGCTCGACGTCACGACCAGGGTCGGCAGCGAGGTCGTCATCGGGGTCACCTCGCCCGTCTCCTCGCCGCTGCGGCCGGGAGCCGTCGGCGCCCTGCTCGGCGCCCGCCAGGTACGCCCCGCGCCCGCTCGCGTGGTCAACGCCGCCACCGACTACGCCGACGGGCTCGTGTGCCCGCTGCTGCTGCCGGAGTCGCTGCCCATGTTCGTCGACGACCGGCTCGTCCTCGACGACGAACTCGTCTTCACCGCCACCGGCGAGCGGCACACAGCCCTTTCTCTTCGTGCGCTCGACCTGCTGACCGTCCTGCCAGGCAAGATGGTCGACCTACGCGGTCCACGCCTGCGAGGATCACGTGTGGCGGTCGCACGACGGCACTGAGCCCGTACCATTGCGGGCGTGCGTCGTCGTAGTCCAGGCCGGGCATTCGCGTGATCCGTAAGGCCACGCTGCTCGCCGCGTTGTCAGCCGCGCTGCTCGCCCCCCTGGTGGCGGCGGTGCCGGGCGCGGCTGCCACGAAGACGAGCGCCTCCCTCGCGGCCCGCCAGAGTCTCACCGTGTCGATCACCTCGATCACGCCGGACGTGCCGAAGAACGTCACCGATGTGATCAAGATCACCGGTACGGTCCGCAACGGCACCGGCGCCCCCATGTCCGGCCTCCAGGTGCGCCTGCGTTACGACGCCCAGAAGGTCACCGACCGCGCCGCCATGGCCGCCTACCTGAGCGACCAGAACAACCAGACGCTCCCCTTCAACGTGTCCACGCGCAACTCGTTCATGGACATCCCGCCGCTCGCCGCAGGCGCCTCGCAGCGCTGGGAGATCACCGCCACGCCCGTGCAGCTCGGCCTGCGGGAGTTCGGCGTCTACCGGATCGCCGTCGACGTCGCCCAGTTCCGCGTGCCGGTCACGGCCGAGCGCACCATGCTCACGTACGCGCCGGTCACGCCGCAGCGTCCCCCGCGCAACAAGCTCGCCGTCGCGCTGCCCGTCATCGACCAGCCCCACCGCGCCGCCGACGACAACCTGTTCGTGGACGACAAGCTCAGCCAGTCGCTCGCGGGCAAGGGCCGCCTGGCCGACCTGCTGCAGATCGCGCAGTCCGCGCCCGCCAGCGTCACCTGGGTGGTCGACCCGGCGCTGCTCGACGACCTCAACGCGATGACCAAGGGTTACAAGGTCAAGACCAAGGACGGCGATCAGGCCAAGCCGGCCAGCACTGCGGCCGGGCAGTGGCTGACGGGCATGCGCACCGCGCTGGCCTCCTCGCCCGTGGCCGCGCTCCCGTACGCCGACCCCGACGTGGCCGCGCTGGCCCACCAGGGCTTCGACACGCAGACCAAGCGGGCCATCGAGCTGGGCGGGCAGAGCACCAGGGCGCTGCTCAGCCGCAACGCGAAGACCAACGTCAACTGGCCGGCGGCGGGCGTGCTCGACGCCGACGCGCTCGACCTGCTCGCGGTCGGCGGCGTCAACAGGGTGCTGCTCAACTCCACCAACCTGCCGCCGCAGCAGCCCGCCACCACCACGCCCGACGCCGCCGCGACGCTCGACTCGGTCAGCGGCCCCGTCACGGCGCTGGTCGCCGACGCCGAGCTGAGCAAGCTGTTCGAGCCGGCCGCAGGCACGTCGGTGGTGCTCAGCACGCAGCGCTTCATCGCCGAGACCGCGATGATCTCCAGCGAGGCCGGTCAGCTCCTGCCGCGGTCGCTGGTCGTCGCCCCCTCGCGGCGCTGGTCACCCAACCCCACGCTCGTCACCGCGCTGATCAAGACGGCCGGCCGGCTGCCGTGGCTGCAGCTGGCCCCGCTGGAGTCGCTCAAGCCGGGCAAGGCGTCCGTGCCGCGGGCCGGCCTGACCTACACCGACCAGGACCGCAAGGAGGAGCTGAGCAAGAAATACCTGGCTCCGGTCGCGGACGCCTGGTCGAAGGCCCAGCTCACCTCGCTGATCACGGCCGAGAAGACGCAGTCCCGCTTCGACGCGGCGGTGCTGCGGCTCACCTCGTCGGCCTGGCGCAACAGCACCCGCGCGGGCCGCGCGGCCACCAAGCTGGTCAGCGCGGCGGTGGACGCCCAGACGAACAAGATCCAGATCACCGGCTCCGGCCCCGACCGGCCGCGTACGCTGGCCGGCAGCAACGGCGTCGTGCCCATCAGCGTGAAGAACTCGCTGTCCACCCCCGTCGAGCTCTACATCGAGGTCAGGTCGAACAACCCCGAGCTGCTGCTGGTCAACTGGCGCAAGGAGCTGCCGATCGGCGGCGGCCAGATCGGCACCGTCCAGGTCCCGATGAGCGCCGCCCCCGACACCAGCGGCGACGCCACGGTGACCGTGGAACTGCGGACCGCCGACGGCCAGGTCTACGGCAAACCGCAGCGCCTGACCATCCGCACCACCGGCTACACCGGGATCGCCCTGGTGATCGTGGGTGCGGCGCTGACCGTGATGCTCGCGGCCGTGGTGACGCGGCTGCTGCGGCGCCGCTCTCAGCGTAGACTCGCGCGGGCCAAGACCCGGGAGAGTGAATCCGTATGAGCCGCATGCTTCGGGCCAGCGCCATCATGGCGGCGGGCACCATGGTGTCCAGGGTCACGGGGTTCGTGCGGACGATGGTGCTCGCCTACGCCATCGGCACGGCGGCGCTGGGCGACGCCTACAACGCGGCGTACGCGATCCCGTACAGCATCCTCGACCTGCTGCTGCTGGGTGTGCTAAGCAGCGTCGTGGTGCCGATGATCGTCCGTGCCCAGCAGAGCGACGAGGACGGCGGCCGGGCCTACGAGCAGCGGCTGCTGACGATCTCCACGGTCGCGCTGGTCGTGGTCGCGGTGGCGGCCGTGCTGGCCGCGCCGCTGCTGATCGACCTCTACACCGACTGGGACCCGGGCAGCAGGCGCTTCGAGGTCGCGGTCACGCTGGCCCGCTTCATCCTGCCGCAGCTCGCCTTCTTCGGCGTCGGCGCGGTGGCCGGGGCCATTCTCAACACCCGTGACCGCTACGGCGCCCCCATGTGGGCCCCGGTGGTCAACAACCTCGTCGTCATCGTGATGTTCGTGCTCTACGCGGTGGTCGGCACCGGCGGCGACATCGACAAGGTCACCAACACCGACCTCGCGCTCCTGGGCCTCGGCACCACGGCGGGCATCGTCGGGCAGGCCGTGGTGCTCATCGTGGCGCTGCGGCGGGTCGGGTTCGCCTTCGTGCCCCGCTTCGACCTGCGTAACGCCCGGCTCGGTGAGATGGGCAGAGCCGGGGTGTGGACGATCGGCTACGTGGTCGTCACCCAGCTCGGCTTCATGCTGACGACCAATCTGGCCAGCTCGGCGGGCAACGTGGTCGACGGCCACGGGATCAGCCCGTACACGTTGGCGTTCCAGCTTTTCCAGCTTCCCTACGGCGTCATCGGCGTCTCGGTGATCACGGCGATGCTGCCGCGGATGAGCCGGGCGGTGGCCGAGGGGCGTTTCGCCGACGTGCGGAGCGAGTTCGGCTCCAGCGTGCGGCTCGTCTGCTCGCTGATGGTGCCGGTGTCGCTGCTTCTCATGGTGCTCGGGCCGGCGATCACCGTGCCCATCTACGGCCACGGCGCCAACAGCGTCGCCGACGCCGTCTACATCGGCAACGTGCTACAGGTCTACGGGCTGGCGCTGGTGCCGTTCGCGGTGTTCCAGCTGCTGCTGCGCGTTTTCTACAGCTTCGGCGACACGCGCACGCCGGTCTTCATCGGGGCGGGCACGACCGCGGTCAACGCGCTGCTCATGGTGCTGTTCTTCGTGATGCTGCCGGCTCGTTACGCGGTGATGGGGCTGGCTCTGGCGTACGCGATCGCGTACGGGCTGGGCGCGGGCCTGGCCTGGATCCTGGCCTCCCGCCGGGTCCAGGGGCTGGGCGGCTGGGCCGTCGGCATGGCGATGACCAGGATGTATCTGGCCGCCATCCCCACGGCCGTGCTGGCGCTGGCCTCGGTCTGGCTGTTCACCACGGTCTTCGGCGGGCTCGACTTCCTCAACTCGGTGATCGTCCTCGCGATCGGCGGCGGCCTCGGCATGCTGCTCTATCTCGGCGTTGCCCACAGAATGCGCATCCCTGAGGTCAACTCGATCGTTGGGATGGTCGCGAGGCGGGTAGGTCGGTAAAGAACGCGGGCGGAATCTTCTCGGCACTACCATGGAGCCCGACACGCGCGAATGGAAGCAGGAGGGGCGTGGGCGGATCCATCCGACATAACGTGCCTTCGTGGGACACCACCACGCAGGCGCGTCCAATAATGAGCACGCCCGATCGGCGCAGCGGAGTGAGCCAGTGAGCAGCACGTCGGCCGTCGAACCCGGCACTCGTCTAGCCGAGCGGTTCAGGCTCGAGGACCGCGTGAGCGAGTCCGAAGGCGCCACGTTGTGGAAGGCCATCGACGAGATCCTCGCCCGGCCCGTGGCCGTGCACACTTTCGACTCCTCTTTCCCCCGTGTCCACGAGGTCGTCACCGCCGCGCGCGCCGCGAGCCGGCTGACCGACCCCCGCCTGACCCAGGTGTTCGACGCCGCCGAGGACGAGAAGGCCTCCTACGTCGTCAGCGAGTGGGTCAACGGCGAGTCCCTGACCGACCTGCTGGCCTCAGGGCCGCTGGAGCCCGACCGGGCGGCCGGGCTGGTCGCCGAGGCCGCCGAGGCGCTCGCGCACGCCCACGAGGCGCAGCTCTACCACCTGTGCCTGCAGCCCTCCCACCTGATCTGGACGACCGGCAACACGGTCAAGGTGCTCGGCGTGGCCGTCGACGCGGCGATGTACGGCCTGACCACCGACCAGCCCGCGCTCGACGACGCCGAAGGGCTGGGCCGGCTGCTGTACGCGGGGCTGACCGGCCACTGGCCGGGCGACGAGGAAGAGGGCGGCCTGCCCGCGGCCCCCATGAGCGACGGCCACTTCTGCACGCCCCGCCAGGTCACCGCCGGCGTGCCCGGCTACCTCGACGCCGTCACCGTGCGGGCCTGCCTGCCCGAGTCGCGCCGGGGCCAGAGCCCGCTGACCACCCCGTCCGAGGTGGCCGAGGCGCTGGCCGACGTGGCCAGGCCGATGCCGATCCCCATCAGCTACCCCTCGACGCCCGCGGTGGCCTCGGCCTCCCACACCGAGGGCCTCGACATCGCCCACCGGCACAAGGCCGCCGCTCCCCCGCCCCTGCCTCCCGCGCCGCCGCGCCGCCCCTCCAACGGCGGCGGCAGCACGCTCAACCGGGTGCTGATGACGCTCGTCGTGCTGCTGGTCATCGCCGCGGTCGGCGTCGGCGCCTGGACGATCGGCCGCAGCCTGGGCAGCCCGTCCCCGCCGGGGACGGCCAGCGCCGAGCCCACGACCTCCGCGTCCGCCTCCGCCGCGGCCGAGACCGTCAAACCGGACAGGGCGCGCGGCTTCGACCCGCTGGGCGACGGCGACGAGAAGCCCGACCTCGCGAAGCTGGCCATCGACGGCAAGCCCAGCACCCTGTGGAAGACCGAGACCTACACCAGCGCCGACCTGGGCCGCCTCAAGGACGGCGTGGGCCTGCTGCTCGACATGGGCAAGTCCGTGCAGATCAGCGACGTGGTCGCTACGCTGTCGGATGCGCCGGGCGCGAACGTCGAGCTCAAGGTGGGCGACTCAGCCGATCTCGACTCGTTGAAGACCGTGGCCACCAAGAAGAACGCCGCAGGTAAAACCACCCTTACCCCTGATGAGGCGGCAAGCGGTCAGTACGTTTTGATCTGGTTTACGCGTGTTCCGACGGATGCAGGCACTTTTCATGGCACCATCTATGAGGTAGTGGTGCACTCTCCCGGATCGGCATAATCAGGAATCTCTCTTGTGAACTCCCCACCCGAGACACCCTCAGCAGCGGAGCGGCCGGCGGTCACAGACGCCGAGCTGCTGACCGCGCACATCAACGGGGATCCACACGCCTTCAGCGAAATCGTCAAGAGGCACCGCGACCGCATGTGGGCGGTCGCCCTGCGTACGCTCGGTGACCCCGACGAGGCCGCCGACGCCGTGCAGGACGCCTTCGTCTCCGCATATCGAAAAGCCGCCACGTTTCGCGGCGAGGCGGCCGTCACCACCTGGCTGCACCGGATCGTGGTCAACGCCTGCCTCGACAGGATGCGCCGCAAGTCCGTCAGACCGGTCGCCGACGACGAGCTCATCGAGGCCGCCGAGCGCGAGACCCCGCTGCCCGACCAGACCGTCGAGCGCGAGGTCTCCATGGAGGTTTCGGCCGCGCTCAAACGGCTGCCGGCCGACCAGCGCGCGGCGTTGGTGCTGGTCGACATGATGGGCTATTCGGTCGAAGACGCAGCTCAGGTGCTCCAGGTGCCGAGCGGGACGGTGAAGAGCAGGTGTGCCCGAGGACGCGCGAAACTTGCCCCAATTCTTTCGCATCTGCGGAACCGATCGGAACTCAATCGCGTCTCATCCGCGAAGGGAGCAGAACTTCGTGACGGGTGATACGCACTACGATCTTGAGATCCTCGCCGAACTGGCCGAGGACCTCTTGGACGTCAGCACGGCACGCCAGGTCCGGGAGCATCTCGCGGTCTGCGACCCCTGTGGGGAGCTACTGGCCGACCTGGCGGCGGTTCGCGAGGTGCTGGCGGCGACCCCCACTCCGGCCATGCCGATGGGTGTCGCACTGCGCATCGACAAGGCCCTGGCCGCCGAGGCGGGCTCCAGGCGCGGCGGAGGTGTCGGCCTGGCGGAAGCACCGGACTGGGACGAGCTCATGCGGGACTCCCCCTGGGAGCGGCGGGCCGCAGAAGCACCGCGGCCCGCGGGTCCAGACCCGGATGACGTCCTCCAGCCGGTCCGGCTCGGCGTGGTCTCCGACGACGGCAACATCGTCCCGGCCAGGAGCCGGACGATCCGGCGGCGCCGATGGGCGATGCCGGCGGTCGCGGCAGCGGCGGCGGCCGTCGTGGTCGGCACGGCCGTGGCCTCCACCAACCTGCTGGCCGCGGGAGGAGGCGGCGAAGGCGGCGCGGCACCGATCGCCCTGCCGGCGCAGACCCCGCCGCAGCAGTCGCAGCCGACGACCCCCCAGCAGCCGACGAGAGACGCGGTGAGAGCCAAGTCCTACGCGCTGACCGACAGCAACCACAACTACAGCGACCCCGAGCTGCGGATGAGCCTGCAGAGCTTCCTGGGTCCCGCGCCCATCATCGGCAGCTCCTCCGGTGCCGACGAGGTCGCCAAGTGCGTCACCACCGTGTCGCGGCGGGCCAAGCTCGACGTGTTCGCGGTGGACCAGGGCCAGTACAACGGCCAGGAGGCGCTCATCGTGGCCTCGTGGAAGCAGCGGGCCGCCAAGAAGGTCCGCATCGACGTCGTCGATCCGTTCAGCTGCAAGAACCTGCGCAAGCCCTCCCTGGGCCGCTGGTAAGCAAAGCTCCACGTCAGAGCCCGCTTCGGCGGGCTCTTTCGTTTTGTCTCGGCCGTGTCATGGCGTTGCCCGGTAGGGGCGGGAATCTCGGCGGCCTAGGATCTGTTGACGCCGGTGGCAACAGCAGACGAGGAAGGCGTGGGAGCGTTGAGCGACGTTCGTAACGTGATCATTATCGGATCCGGCCCAGCAGGCTATACCGCGGCCGTCTACTCCGCGCGCGCCGAACTCAAGCCGTTGATCTTCGAGGGTTCCGTCACCGCCGGTGGTGCGCTGATGAACACCACCGACGTGGAGAACTTCCCCGGGTTCCCCGACGGCATCATGGGCCCCGACCTGATGGACAACCTGCGCAAGCAAGCCGAGCGGTTCGGCGCCGAGCTGGTCGCGGACGACGTCGTCGAGGTCGACCTGGAGGCCAACCCCAAGGTCGTCAAGACCCACACCGAGACCTACTACGCCAAGTCCGTCATCCTGGCCATGGGCTCCGGCTATCGCGAGCTCGGCCTGAAGAACGAGAAGCGGCTGTCCGGGCACGGCGTGTCCTGGTGTGCGACCTGTGACGGATTCTTCTTCCGCAACAAGGACATCGTGGTCGTGGGCGGCGGCGACACCGCGATGGAGGAGGCCACGTTCCTGACCAGGTTCGGGCGCATGGTGACGGTGGTGCACCGCCGCGACACGCTGCGGGCCAGCAAGATCATGCAGGACCGGGCCATGGCCAACGACAAGATCCGCTTCGTCTGGGACTCCGAGGTCGTCGACGTGCTCGGCGACAGCAAGGTGGAGGCGGTGAAGCTGCGCAACGTCAAGACCGGCGAGGAGTGCGAGCTGGCCGCCGACGCGCTGTTCCTGGCGATCGGTCACGATCCCCGCACCGAGCTGGTCAAGGGCCAGATCGACCTCGACGAGGACGGCTACATCAAGGTCGCCTCGCCGACCACCGCGACCAACATCGACGGCGTCTTCGCCGCGGGTGACGTGGTGGACCACACCTACCGTCAGGCCATCACCGCGGCCGGCACCGGCTGTGCGGCCTCGCTCGACTCCGAGCGCTGGCTCGCTAACCACGAGAAGTAAGGAGCGCTACCGTGAAGGCTGTCACCGACGCCACATTCCAGTCCGAGGTCCTCAAGAGCGACAAGCCCGTGCTGGTCGACTTCTGGGCCGAGTGGTGCGGCCCGTGCCGTCAGGTCGCGCCCATCCTTCAGGAGATCGAGAAGGAGCACGGCGACAAGCTGGAGATCGTCAAGCTGAACATCGACGAAAATCCTGAGGTTCCGCGCGAGTACGGTGTGCTCCAGATCCCCACGATGAACGTCTACAAGAATGGCGAGGTCGTGAAGCAGATCATCGGCGCCAAGCCGAAGGCCATGCTGCTTCGCGAGCTCGAGGGCATCATCTAGCACGCCCCCTGCGGGGGCTCGCCCGATCTCGGGGCGCGCTCGGCCCGCCGAAAGCCCCTCGTTCTGGCTCACGAGGGGCTTTCGCGTATCCGGGGCTGCCTGCCTGGCGACCGCGTTCGTCTGTGCGGCTCTGAGGTGCTCTCAGACGGGACGTAGCGCCCGTTCCGGGCTCATGGAGCCGAGCAGGCGCTCCAGCGCCACCTCGACGTCCTCGCGCCACGAAACGGCGCTCTTCAGTTCCAGCCGGAGCCGCGGAAATCGCAAATGCGGACGAACCGTCTTAAACCCCACAGAAAGCAGATATTCGGCCGGAACTACGCAACTAGGTTCTTCCCACTTGAGGTCCCCGAAAGCTTCAATGGCTTTCACTCCGCGCCGGGTCAGGTCTTTGGCCACTCCCTGAATCAGCATCCGGCCCAGCCCGCCGCCGGAGAACTCGGGAATGATGTGCGCCGTCATCAGCAGCACCGCGTCGGCGCTGACCGGCGAGGTGGGAAAGGCCACCGAACGCGGCGTGTAGAGCGGCGGGCTGTAGAGCACGAACCCGGCCGGCACCCCGTCAACGTAGGCGATCTTCCCGCAACTGCCCCATTCGAGCAGGGTGCCGGAGATCCAGGCCTCCTTCTCCAGCGCAGGATCGCCTGAATCGACCGCCCGCTCCCCGCTCATGGGATCGAGCTCCCAGAAGACGCACCTTCGGCAGCGCCGCGGTAGATCTTCCACATTGTCCAGGGTTATGTTGACCAGCCGGCGCGACAACTACGGCCCCTATCCTTGACCCGGAAAAGCGCGCGAAAACCGCGTCTACAGGTGGCATGGTAGCTCAGTGAAGATGCCGCCAGCGGACACCACCACCGGCGAGCCCGGCGACGGGCGACATGTCCGTCTGGCGTAATCTGGTATTTCCGTCCGATATGAACCTAGGAGGTGGGCCGTGACGGAAGAGCGGGATCACGGTCAGACACCCGCGACCCAAGGGTCGCGCATCGACGCCTACGTCGATCGGTATGCCGCGCGAGCTACCGGGATGGTCGCCTCCGAGATCCGAGCTCTCTTCGCCGTCGCGTCCAGGCCCGAAGTGGTCTCGCTCGCCGGCGGCATGCCGTACGTCACGGCGCTCCCCCTCGACATGGTCGGCGCGCTCGTCTCCGAGCTCGTCACCCGGCGCGGCCCCGTCGCGCTTCAGTACGGATCCGGCCAGGGCGACCCGCATCTGCGCGAGCAGATCTGCGAGGTCATGCGGCTGGAGGGGATCAACGCCGGGGCGAACGACGTCGTCGTCACCGTCGGTTCGCAACAGGCCCTCGACCTGATCACCCGGATCTTCATCGACCCGGGTGACGTGATCCTGGCCGAGGGGCCCTCGTACGTGGGAGCCCTGGGGACTTTTGCCGCCTACCAGGCGAAAGTGGTCCATATCGCCATGGACGATCAGGGCATCGTGCCCGAATCGCTGGCGCAGACCATCTACGCGCTGGAGACGGCCGGGGCGCCGGTCAAGTTCCTCTACACGATCCCGACCTTCCACAACCCCGGCGGCGTCACGCTCAACATCGCCCGCCGGCAGCAGGTGCTCGACATCTGCCAGCGGGCCGGGATCCTCATCATCGAGGACAACCCGTACGGGCTGCTCGGCTTCGACGGCGATCCTCTGCCGGCCCTGCGGGCCGACAATCCCGACGGCGTGGTCTATCTCGGTTCGTTCTCCAAGACACTGGCCCCCGGCTTCCGCGTCGGCTGGGCGCTGGCTCCCCACGCCATCCGCGAGAAGCTCGTGCTCGCCATGGAGTCGGCCGTGCTGTCGCACTCCTCGTTCACGCAGCTCGCGGTGGGGGAATACCTGGCCACGCAGCCGTGGCAGGAGCAGATCAAGACGTTCAGGGAGCTGTATCGGGAGCGCCGCGACGCGCTGCTCGACGCGCTCGAAGCGCTGATGCCGCCCGAGGTCACCTGGACCCGGCCTGGGGGCGGCTTCTTCGTCTGGGCCACACTGCCGGAAGGGCTCGACTCGAAGGCGATCCTGCCCCGGGCCGTGGCCGAGCGGGTGGCGTTCGTCCCCGGGACCGGGTTCTTCTCCGACGGCAGCGGGGCGCGGCACATGCGGCTGTCCTACTGCTATCCCGAGCCTGACCGGATCCGCGAGGGGGTGCGGCGGCTGGCCGGGGTGATCGATCAGGAGATGCAGCTGAGGGACACGTTCGGCACGTCGTCCGCGCGTGACCACCAAGGCGTCGACACGCCCGGGCCCGACCTGGCCTGACCGCCGCGAGCACGTAGGGGGCCGGCGGGCGACGCCGGCCCCCTTTCTCGTTCGCTGGGAGGGGATTTCGCTGGGAGGGGAGAAGACACCGCCGCGTACACCCTTCACCGCCCACGCCGGTACGGTTGGACAGCGTGCCATCAGCGGCATCAGCAGAGGAGATGTGATGAGCGATCTGGGCCACGTGCTCGTGCTGGCCGGAGGCCTCTCCTATGAGCGGGAGGTGTCTCTGCGCTCGGGTCGCCGGGTCAGCGAGGTGCTGCGCGCGGCGGGCGTCGATGTCGAGGCCCGCGACACCGACGCCTCACTCGTCCCCTCGATCCTGGCCGACCCGCCGGACGCGGTGTTCGTGACCCTGCACGGCGGCGCCGGCGAGGACGGCGCCATCCGATCCGTGCTGGAGCTCCTCAACGTCCCCTATGTCGGTGCCGATCCCGACGCCTGCCGGGTGGCCTTCGACAAGCCCACCGCCAAGGCCGTCGTCCGCTCCTTCGGCGTGCGCACGCCCGAGTCCGTCACGCTGCCGAAGGAGACCTTCCACGACCTCGGCGCCACGGTGGTGCTCGGGCGCATCGTAGAGCGGCTCGGGCTGCCCCTGTTCGTCAAGCCCGCCCGTGGCGGTTCCGCGCTGGGCGCCTCCATCGTCCGTACCGCGGAGGAGCTGCCCGCGGCGATGGTCGGCTGCTTCGCGTACGGCGACACGGCGCTGATCGAGCGGTACGTGGAGGGCGTGGAAGTGGCGGTCTCCGTCGTCGACTTCGGCAACGGCCCCGTGGCCCTGCCCGCCGTGGAGATCGTCCCGGACGAGGGCGTCTACGACTACGCGGCCCGCTACACCGCCGGCCACACCGAGTTCTTCGCCCCGGCCCGCCTGTCCGCCCAGGCGGCCACCGCCTGCGCCGAAACGGCGGTCACCGCACACACCGCTCTGGGATTGCGAGACATCTCCCGTACCGACCTGATCGTGGACGCCGACGGGGTGCCGCACTTCCTGGAGGTCAACGTGGCGCCCGGGATGACGGAGACCTCGCTGCTGCCGATGTCGGCGGAAGCGGCCGGCCAGGATCTGGGCGACCTCTGCCGCACCCTCCTCCAGAACGCCGCCTCCCGCACCTGACCTCACTCCCCCGCGCCGATCGAGGGGCACCCCCGCGGAGCCCTCCGAGCCGCACTCAACCTCAAGCCAGGACAACGGAACCGAGACGCCCGATCCAAGGGCCGACCCCAGACATCTGAGCGGCGACATCCGAGTGGGCGACGTCCCAGCCGAGAGCAACCCGGCAGAGACATCCGAACGGAGCCGACCCCGGGCCCGAACAACGGGACCAAGACGACCAAATCCTTGCGGTGCGGGTCCGGGGCAGGCGACCTTCGTCCCATAAGTAGCCTTACCCATGTGCTGATCGATTCGATGTACCCCAAGAGCTTCGCCAGCGACAACCACGCCGGCGTCCACCCCACCATCTTCGAAGCCATCGCCGCGGCGAACCAAGGAGACGCCCCCGCGTACGGCGACGACAGTTGGACGTCGACGTTCGAGACCAAGGCGAAGGAGACGTTCGGCCCGCAGGCGCAGGGGTTCGCCGTACTCAACGGGGCGGGCGCCAACATGGTCGGCCTCGCTCTCATGCTCGGCCGCTACGACGCCATCCTCTGCGCCGACAGCGCCCACATCGCCACCCACGAAGCGGGGGCGTCGGAGCGGCTGCTCGGGGTGAAGCTCATGACGATCCCGACGGAGGACGGCAAGCTGCGCCCGGCCGACATCGAGTCACGCCTCGGCGGGATCGGCAACCCGCACGAGTCTCAGCCGACCGTCGTCTCCATCTCCCAGGTCACGGAACTCGGCACCTGCTACACCCCCGCCGAGATCGCCGCCCTCGCCGAGACGGCACACGGCAACGGGCTCCGGCTTCACGTGGACGGCGCCAGACTCGCCAACGCGGCCGCGTACCTCGACTGCGATCTGAAGGCCATCACGACGGGCGCCGGAGTCGACGTGTTCAGCTTCGGCGGCACCAAGAACGGCGCCCTGGCCGCGGAGGCCGTCGTGGTCCTCGATCCGTCCCTGGCGGATGGCGTCCCGTTCCTTCGCCGCCAGTCACTCCAGCTCGCCTCAAAGATGCGCTTCATCTCGGCGCAACTCTCAGCACTCCTCACGGACGACCTCTGGCGCCAGAACGCGGCCCACGCCAACAGCATGGCCGCCCGCCTGGCGGATGGACTGACCGACGTTCCCGGCGTCTCCCTCGCCTACCCCGTTGAGGGCAACGCCGTCTTCGCCACCCTCCCGATCGCCGTCGCCGAGACACTCCGCCAGCGCTACCTGTTCCACTACTGGGACGAGACCGCCGGCACGGTCCGCTGGATGACCGCCTTCGACACCACCCCGGAACAAGTGGACGACTTCCTCGACGACCTCCACAAGACCGCCTCCGCCTAACACCGCCACGACACGGACCGGCGGGAAAGCCAAAGCCCCACAGACTGAAGCACCGTAGAAGCCGATCGCCACCACGTCCAACGCCCGACACCGCAGAGGAACGGGTTCTGCGCCAGCACCGCCAACGACCCCCGCAAGACCGGTGCAACCCGCATGCGATCCACTGCTTAAGTCCGCACCTCCAACCGGCGACCCCGACCGTCCAACGCCGACGCCCGCCAACCGGCTGGCGACCCGCACACACCAGCGGCATGCATAGCGGACGGCGACACGGCCGCCAGACGACCCGCGCCTCGGACGGCGTGTACGCCGATTGACGCAAACGTGAGGTGGCCCGCCCGCCCAGCAGTGTGCCCGCCGGACGACCCGCACGCCGGACGACCCGCACGCCGGGCGGCGCGGACGTCAGGCGCCGCGAACGTCGAACGACTTCGGACGGCACGTACGGCCGGTGACCCCGGACGGCCCGCACGCCCGACGCGCCGTGCACCGAACGACCCGCACGCCGGGCAGCGCGGACGGCGCCTACTGGCGGCAGCACCGGCAGACGCCTCGGCAGCACACCCAGCGAGCGGCGGCATGAACGCCGGGCGCCCCGCACGCCCGGCGTTGCATACGTCGGGCGATGTGCACGTCGAACGGCGCACACAGCGGGGGGCGACACCGCCACCCGCCGGACCCGCAGACCGAGGGTGCGTACCCGAGCAGGGTGCACGCCGGGCGTCTCGCACGCCGCACGCCAGGCGGCGCCCGTACGCCGCACGCCAGGCGGCCCGGACGTCGCACGGCACGAACGCCCGGCAGCACTGGCACACACGCTGGACGGCACACCCACAGCGCGCGGCAGCACGAACGTACGGCGCATGCACGGCTGCCCTGCACGCCCAGCGCCCCGCATGCCCGCAGACCGAGGGTCGTTCCAGGGCAGCGCGTACGCCGGGCGATGTGCACCTCGCACGCCACACACAGCGGGCGACGACACGGACTCCCCGCGGCTCGCAGGCTGGGAGTGCGCACCCGAGCAGCACGCACTCCGGGCGGCCGGGACGGCTCACGCCAGGCGGCCCGGGCGGCGCACACCGGGCGATCCGGGCGGCCGCACGCCAGGCGGCGCCCGTACGTCGCACGGCACGAACGGGCGGCAGCATCAGCACGCGTCCTGAACGGCACACACAGCGGGCGGCGGCACGCACACCGGACGCGCTATACGCGGACGGCGCGGACGGCGCGGACGGCGGGCAACGTGGACGCCGCACGCCGCACGACCCGGACGGGCGCCAGCGCCGACACGCGCCTCGGATGACCCGCGCATCAGGGCGGCACCTGCGGGCGCCGATCCTCACGCGCGCCTTCTGTTCGCCCCGCTCCCCCATCCCTCACACCTCTAGGTTTCACGTGAAACATGCCCGCGCGGTCGGCTCGGTGACTTGCCCCCGGACGTGTTTCACGTGAAACATCGGCGAGCAAGCCGCCCATCCACGTGGGAATGACACCCACTTACGCCCTCCGCTTCGTCTCTGACGTGAGGATGCAAGGTGGGGTGCCGTGTCACGTCGACCCCATCGCACCACGCATCAGTCAACGTGGGCAGCCGCGGATCAACTCAACAGGCCCACCCGAAAGGCGCTGCGATCGAGAGGGCAGAAAGTCTGCTGGACCACCCACACGCCGCGATACCGGATCCCGCCGGGCGA